>JAQYWG010000022.1 GCA_030145085.1 Thermodesulfobacteriota bacterium | reverse complement strand
ATAAACTATAGCATCTCCCCTGTTTTCGTTTCATCTAGGCGGTCATTTCCTCAATATACTCCCTCACCAGCTTGACGGCATCGGGATGCCTCATAACGAGCACGTCAGCTCCCGCCAAGAGGAGAAGCACCGAGGTAATCGCTTCCATAAGGATTCCCCGTTTCTTGGCATCCCCGAGCGTGGGTTCCTCCGCCTCGCTCAGTTTTGCCTCTTTTGTCTTCCAGACTTCCCTGGCCATATTGCAGAGCATGGGGAATTGGAGTTTTTCGTCCTGCTGCGTGAGGGCCGCCATCCGATCCCTCTCCATCACGGAATAGGTATATTCGATGCCATACCCCAACCCTCCCGTGGTGGGATCAACAATGATCTGCTCATCGGGAACACCAAGGTTTCCCAACAGGATATTGAGTTGCTTTGCGAGATTGATGTCAATGGGGGTTGATGCTATGGCCGTGTGCTTGTATCCGATGGCCCCAGCGCCAACGATCTTGTAATTCCCCTCCACTACCGGTCCGACGACCAGATTCTCCCCTTCGCAGACCTCCGAGACCTTCCTCAGGACCTCGGCATCCTTTTCGTCGTTGTCGCTCCCCCAAATGATAACCGGTACATTCACCGCCTCGAGGACCTTTTTGGCAGTCTCCGCCGCCTCTTCGGCAGGCCGGTTGAGGCCATTGGGATCGGTGCTGCACAGTTGAAGGGCGATCATATCGGCTTTGTACTCCTCGGCGCACTTTTTGGCCCAGGCCACGGGATCGTCGGTAACCCCCTTGAAGGGTTCCAGGGCCGCATCCGCCCAATCCTCCGGCGCCATGTCGTAAACCTCCATGGCTATTTTCGGGTTGTGGGGCATCTCCCCCTCGAAGAGGTGAAAGGGATAGGAGGTTTCCCCTCCAACGGTAACAGCCTTATCACCCTTTCCCAAAGTGATCTCTTTGATCTTTCCCGTATATTGGATCTTTGGTATCTCAAAAGCCACGTCTCACACCTCCCTCATCGTAGAAGATTAAGCGGGGGTCTTCCTCTTTTCACTTCCAAACCACTCATCGTTGAACCAATATCGTTCCCCCGTCTTGAGGTAGTTCAGCTTCTCCTCCCTATTTCTCAACTTCTGCCGCCAATTCTCGGGTTTATCGGGTTGCCCCTTTTCAAAGGTGGGTCCCAAAACTTTCACCTTCTTCCCATCGAAGGAAGCCTTCTCCTCGTATTGATATTCCCCTTCGGTTCCTTCCCTTTTTCCAGGGGTCTTCTTCTCCTTCTTGGCCACTTCTCTTCCTCCTTTCTATGCAATACCCGTTGCCAATTTGGCAGCCTTGACGGTATTCATCATCAGCATTGTGATGGTCATCGGGCCCACGCCGCCGGGAACTGGGGTTATGGCGCTCGCCTTCTCCTTCACGCCCTCGAAATCCACATCCCCGCACAGGATGGCCTTCCCCTCGGGGGTCTTTCCAATGCGATTAACCCCCACATCGATGACCACAGCCCCTTCCTTCACCATATCAGCGGTTATGGCCTTGGGCTTACCCGCGGCGACGATCAGGATATCCGCCCTTTTCGTATAAGAGGCCATCTCCCTGGTTCGGGTATGGCATACCGTGACCGTTGCGTTGGCCCCTTCCCTCTTCTGCAAGAGGATATTGGCAATGGGCTTGCCCACGATATTGCTCCGGCCCACCACCACCACATCGGCTCCCTCTATTTTCGTCCCCGAGCGGATCAGGAGCTGTTGAATTCCCGCGGGGGTACAGGGCAGATAATTGGGTTCCCCGATCATGAGCTTCCCCACGTTCACCGGATGAAAGCCATCTACATCCTTTCGGGGATCGATGGCGTAAAGGATCTTGCCCTCATCTATGTGTTTGGGCAATGGGAGTTGCACGAGGATGCCGTGGATTTTGGGATCGCTGTTGTATTGATCAATCAGTTTTAAGAGCTCATCCTCCGCCATATCCGCGGGCTGATTGTCCTGTTTGGAGTAGAAACCCAGTTCATGGGAGGTCCTCTGCTTGGCCGTTACATAACTGACGGAGGCCGGGTCCTCTCCAACCAAGATGGTAATCAATCCCGGTACTAGGTTATGCCTCTCCTTCAAGTCCGCTACCTCCTGCTTCAGCTCCTCCCGAATCTCCTTGGCTACCTCACTCCCACTTATGATCTTTGCCGTCATCTCTTCCCTCCCCGTTGTATCCTATTGAATAAGGTGATCGAATATCTCCCGGGCCGACCGAACCGCTGGAGAATCGGCCGGAAGCCCGAAGGTGGGCTTCCCCTCCACATCGAATTGAAATACCGTCTCGTCCGCGGGAATGGTCCCGACTAATTCCAAACCAAATGCCTCGGCCTGCCCGGCAATTGCGGGGTCTAGATCCCCCGGGGCTCGGTTGACGATGAGGACGGTTCGATCGATGTCCAAATTGAGTTCGAGGACTAGATCACGGATGCGGCCCGCCGTACTCACCCCTCGTCTACTGGGGTCCGATATGATGATCAAGAGGTTCACATTTTGTGTCGTGAGCCGACTGAGGTGTTCCATTCCCGCCTCGTTGTCGATGACCACATAGCGGTAATTGTCCGAAAGGATATCGACATACTTCCTGGCCAGGGTATTTGCGGCGCAGTAGCACCCGGGCCCCTCGGGTCGCCCCATGACGAGCAGGTCATATCCATTCGCCTCGATGAGGGCCTCATTGACCTTGTATTCGAACCAAATCTCCTTGGTCATCCCGGTGGGGGCATCCTTTTTCATCAATTCCCGTGCTTCCCCTATGGTCGATTTCACCTCTACCCCCAGGACATCATTCAGATTGGAATTGGAATCCGCATCGACTGCCAATATGGGTTTCTCCTCTTTATCCAAAAGATATTTAATGAGCATTCCACACAAGGTGGTCTTCCCGGTCCCTCCCTTGCCTGAAACCGCGATGGTGTAAGTCAAATCTCTCCCCTCTACGACGCACAGGCGGCCTTCGCCTTTTGATATTCATGGAGCCTCCCCGAAACCCCCGGAAAGGCGGAAGCATCGGTATGGGGAAGGAACATCGCTGCTACGAATTCGCTCATAAAGGATGCGTTATTGCTCAACTCGAGATTGGTCATCATACGAGCAATCCGCTCCGTTTCCCTCAGCAGGTCCTTCGAAAAGGAGAGGAGCCGAGCCCCCAGGAGCGACCCATTTCCCACGAAGAGGTACTTTTGGGCCTCCATTTCGGGCAGGAGGCCGATGAAGATGGCCTTATCCAGATCTATGTAATGGCCGAACCCCCCTGCGATGATGAATTGATCCACGTCCTGAAATCCCAATCCTACACTGTCCAAGAGAATTTTACACCCCGCATATATGGCGGCCTTTGTCCGGATGAGGTTTTCGATATCGATCTCCGTCAGGACGATATCCTCCTTGATCCCGGTCTCTTCCTTCCACGCCAGGACATACTCATATCCATCGTCCCCCTCCCTCACCCGATCGGTATCGAGCTGCCTGCTGAGCTTTCCATTCTGATCGATGATGCCCCCCTGAAAGAGCTCGGCCACGATGTCGATGAGCCCCGTTCCGCATATCCCAATGGGTTTTGCCCTTCCTATGGTTAAAAGCATGGGTTCCAAGGTCCTCGGGTTGATGTTCACCCGTTCGACGGCCCCCCTGGTGGCCCGGGTTCCGAATTTGATTCCCGCACCTTCAAAGGCCGGCCCAGCGGAGCAGGAAGCACTGATCAACCAATCCTTATTCCCCAAGACGATTTCCCCGTTGGTCCCGATATCCATATACAACGTGAGGGCTTCCCGTTGAAAGATCCCCGAGCCCAAGATCCCCGAAACGATATCCCCGCCCATATAGCTGGCCACCATGGGAAAGATATAGATGTGGACATGGTCCCCCAGGTTGACCCTCAGATGAACGGCTCTGACGGGAGGAATAAAATTGGCCGTGGGAACATAGGGATCCTCCCGTATGTATTTGGGATCAAGCCCCAAGAAGAGATGGGTCATGGTGGTATTTCCCGCAATGACCAGATGAGAAATGAGGTCCCTCCTTATCCCGCTCAAGTGCAAAAGGTTTTCGATAATCCCGTTGATCGTGGAGATGATCACCTCCTGGAGCTTCTTCAACCCGCCGCGCCTCTGGGAATAGACGATCCGGCTGATCACATCTTCGCCATAGCTAATCTGGGCATTATAATCGGAGGCCTCCGCCAATGTGAAGGTACCCATCCCATCGGGGAAACCACACACCTCAGCCTTGTTGAGGTTGAGAAGCTGCCCGAAGACCGTGGTGGTACCCAAATCGATCACAATGGAGTAGTTCTCACAAACCATATTCCGCGGTTCCACATTGATGAGCTTATATCCCTTCCGAGTGAGGACCAGGGTGACCGTCACCTTCCAGTCCGCTTCCCTGAGAAGGCGGCTCAGCTTCATAATGACGCGGAAGTCCGTGGATATTCCCCTGATACCGTATTTCTTGTAAAGGGCGTTTATGAGCCGGGTCAGATCGCTTACGTTGTCATTCAAGCTCGGGGGATTCAGTTCTACGTATCGCTTGAAGACGGCAGGATCGATCTCCCAACCCTCAACGAGCTGATCGATGTCTCGGGGCGAAAGGAGGTTCCTCCCCTCCCGTTTCAGCCTCAATACCGATGGGTCGACCTGGGATTCAATGGGAATCTCTACCTCCAGGTCGCTCAGGCACGAGGTGATGCATGCAAGCCGGTACCTCCTGTCAAATTCACGTTTGGGTAGCTTTGGGTTTTGGGGAGACCGCGTCTTTCCCCTAACTATTTTGACCTTGCATTTACCACATGTCCCGCTTCCGCCACAGGAGGCATTGACATGGATTCCCGCCGCTATGGCAGCCTCTAATATATTTTCGTCCCGATCTACCTCTATCTTCCTTCCGCTCGGCTGAAAGGTGATAGCGCATTTAGGCATAAAAACCCTTTATGTCACTGTTAAATTATATCCAAATGCCCCCCACCATCTCAATGGCAATCCATATGCTCAACTCACCATCAAAACAGCCCCTTGGTTACACCCTTTTCATCGACATCCACTGGCCAGAAGGCCGGCTGGGAAGGCAATCCCGGCATGGTCCTCATTTCCCCCAGCATGGGGTAGAGGAACCCGGCTCCCACAGATGCCCGAATATCCCGGATGGGGACCCGATAATTTTTCGGTACCCCCTTCCAATCCGGGTCATGGGAAAGTGAGAGGTGGGTCTTGGCCATGTTGAGAGAGAGATTCCCCCAGCCCAGATCCGTGTAGAGCTGAATCTTCTGCTCGGCAAGGGGGGTATAATCCGCTCCGTCGGCCCGGTAAATCTCCCTGGCTACGGTCTCTATCTTCTCCTTGATGGGCATATCGTCGGGATAGAGGAGCTTAAACTTGTTGGGTTGATCGCAGGCCTTGATCACCGCCTCCGCGGCTTCGATGCATCCATCGCCCCCTTTGGACCATGCCTCGATGGGGACGGCGTCCATGGCACCGCAGTCCTTGGAGTATTTGATGAGGAAGTCTATCTCCTTATCCGTGTCCGCCGTAAACGTGTTGATGGTTACTACCACCGGCACCCCGAACTTGAGCATATTCTCGATATGTACCTTCAGGTTTTCGGCCCCTTTCTCCAAGGCAGGGAGGTTCTCCTTTTCCGCAGCCTCCCTGTTATAGGGCTGACCGGCCCTAAACTCATAGGCCCCGCCGTGCATCTTGAGGGCCCTTATTGAACAGGTAATGACTACGCAGTCCAGTTTTACGCCGCTTTGACGGCAGACCACGTTGAAGAGCTTCTCCGCGCCACAATCAGCGCCGAAGCCGCTCTCCGTAACCACGTAGTCGGCCAACTTGAGGGCCACCATGTCCGCCAGGACCGAATTGTTACCATGGGCGACATTGGCAAAGGGAAAGCCGTGGTCGAATACCGGGTGATTCTCCGTCGACTGCACCAGGTTGGGCTTGATGGAGTCCTTCAAGAGAACCGTCATGACCCCCGCAACCTTCAGATCCTCGGCCGTAACGGGTTTCCCATCCTTGGTGAAACCGCAGATCATTCTCCCCAGCCTCTGCCGGAGGTCCTTGAGTCCGGTGGTCAAAGCATGAACCGCTGCCGTCTCCGTGGCCACGGTGATGTCGAACCCACCCTCGCGAGGAACTCCATCCAATCTCCCGCCTAACCCCAAGACGATATTGCGCAGGGCCCTCTCGTTCAAGTCCACGCAGCGCCGCAAGTTGATGTTGTGGATATTGATATTGAGTTTATTTCCGTGGAGAATGTGGGCATCCATCGCCGCATTGAAGAGGTTATGGGCCGTCTCCACGGCGTGAATGTCCCCAGTGAAATGGAGGTTGATGTTCTCCATGGGGAGCACCTGGGAGTACCCTCCTCCGCACGCACCCCCCTTGATTCCAAAGGTGGGTCCCTTGGAGGGCTCACGCAGGCAGTTGATTGAGAGCTTCCCCTGCTTCTGGAGTACCTTGAACATGGCTTGCCCGAGGCCGAGGTTTGTGACGGTCTTTCCCTCACCTAGCGGAGTTGGGGTGATGGCCGTTACGGTGATGAACTTGCCATTTGGCTTTTCCTTAAGCCGGTCAAGGATACTCAGGTTGACCTTGGCCATATACTTCCCATAAGGTTCTAATTCGTCGTCGGTGATTCCACAGATCCCGGCGATATCCGAGATGGGCTTTAATTCCGTTTCTTGAGCAATCTCAAGATCCGAGGGAACGGGATACCTTTTCTCAACACCCATACGTATTACCTCCTTTCAAAAAGAATTGTTTAAGCAACATGCCTAAATGGAATCCACTACTCATTTGCATATGCTATAAGCTTCCTTTGCTCCTCCACGACATTTCAGATTGGAAACAAGAAAAGTCCTGGCGGCTAATAATGGTCTCTTTTGAGGGGAAAACTATCAATCACGGAATAATATGTGATAATTAGCACAAGAATCCTAAAACATCCCCCTTTTTTTGTCAAGATAAAAAACGATTTTTTTGACTCTCCTTTCAGGGTTTGACGCGGATATTGATGTGGTCATAATCCTTCGGTCACCCATGGGTTGAAGAAAATGTTTTACCTATGTACCTTTTTGAAGTATGATAAGGGGTATTCCATGGAGGGTGGAAATGTCCGGTCAGAATATGGTATTGAACAGGGAAGTGGAGCTTTTGGGCGAGTTCCTCATCGATGAGGGGAGAAAGCTTGTTTATGCCATCCTGGGGCTCAACGAGGCCAAGGACCCTTTGAAGGAAAAGCGAATGTGGGACCTGGACAAGGGATATAACGATTGGCTTCGGATCCATGGTGAAGACTACCAGGCCCTGATGGAGAGATATGGGGAGGGCAATACCTTTCGCGTCTTCGCGGAGGTCGAAAATATCTTGATCTTCTTCGTCGGCTTCTGTCTGAATAAGTACCTGGAAGACGAGGCGAAGAGAACACCCCTCTTGAATCAATTGACAAGTCACATTCAAAGGGAAATGGAAAAGATCGGGGTAGACTTCGATGGGAGTGGCCCCAAGAAATACAAGGAAGATGAAAACTACGTTGAGGCCTTCGGGGTCGAGCTTGGCCGTCTTTTGGAAAAACCAAGCGCGGTATTAATGGCCAACCTCTCGGTCCTCATTGCGGACTATTTGGGGAAGTGGTTCGTACCCACCGTGGGTTTTATCCTTCAGGGGTCACAAAGACCTTAGATTCCCCCAAAGAGTACGTTTTCCGTCATTGGGGGAAAACTATTTACAAAGGAGAAGGGATGGCCTTGCGTTTCGAGTACATTCAAGCCCGGGATCTCCCGGATGCCTGGTTCCAATGCATCTATAATATCTCCGAAAGGGGCTATGAATACACGATAGACAGGGGGAGTTTTGAGGGGCAGAAGCGGCTTGAGTACGATTTTATCGTCATACAGATCAAATTTCCCTCCACTCGGCCCCTCATCCCGGATATCCCCCCGGGCGTGGGGGTTCCCCCTCCCACTGATATGGAATACGTCGAGGGTTACCTGGAAAAACTCATCACCTCAAATAAATCGGAATTGGAGAGCTACACTTACGGGGAAGACCTGGAGAGGCAAATTTCCGAGGTCATCAAGATGTACAAGGAGGACGGGTTCAACACGAATCAAGCCTATATGGCCGTTGGAAATGCGGCCTCCATCTTCTTGGACGATCCCCAATGTCTTCGTGGAATCGATACCCGGGTTCGATACGGAAAGCTTCACTTTATGCCGTACTTCAGATCCTGGGACCTCTGGGCCGGATTTCCCTCCAACCTAGCGGGCATTCAATTGGTCAAAGAATATATGGCCAAGGAAATCGGAGTGGAAGACGGGGAGATCATCGCAACCAGCAAAGGCCTCCACCTTTACGATTACTGTTGGGACCTCGCCAAGGCGAGGGTGGGAAAATGGGAGGCGGAGAAGTAATCGCGCTGAATCTAGGACCTACCCATAGATTGAATCATTCATCCTTTAGTCCATACTTCTCCTTGAGGGTTTCGTCGTATGGCGCCATTCTCGCCGGACAATCCTTCCGCGAACACAACTGACAGCTGAAAAAACTCACCTCCGTTGGAAAGAATATCCCGGATACGGACTTTCTCGGAATCATCAGCATGCTATCGGTCAATGTGACACCAATCAGATCCTCCACATTGCCGAATACGGAGAAGAGTGGTTTCTGCTCCGTTATCGGCCAATCCTTCAGGGATCCGGGGTTCATCCTGGATACGTGGTCGAGGCCGAAATGTCTCTTCAAAGAGTTCTCCAGGTACTCCCTGCTGGACCGCAGGGCCATATCACCCATGGTCTCCAGATAAAACTGTTTCAACAGGTCGTCACTTGAGCTGGCCTTATCCTCCAGGGCCTTTCCAATGGTAACAATATAGGGGAAGATCCTCTCTACTGTATCAAGGTTAACCCGTAAAACACGGCTCTTAAACGTTACCCCGTTAATTTCTACGGTGTCCTTCCCCCTTTGGCTGATGTATGAGACTTCGTAAAGGGCCTTTGCCTGGATGAGGGGTTGTGCCACCCCCATTAATTCCCGAACAATGCTTGAAGGGCCCATGTTTGCATCCAGGCGCAATTGCCTCGCGATCTCCTCGAATTCCAACTTGATCGGAATAGCATCTAATACTTTCATGACCTCTCTTCAGGGAACCCTTCAGTTCTCAGCGGATTTCCTCAGGGGATGTGGTGGTGAGCAGCCGTCAGAATTCCGGCTTCAGCATTCCGTTTATCTCCTCGGGGAATGCCATACAAATCGTCTCATTGAAGAGGTTCCGCAGGGCCCCCACATCGGAGGAACCTAAGGCCTGATTGAAGAAGGTTCGAGGGGAGAAGAGAAGATGCACGCGTGCGTGTCCATCTCCTTCGGCCCCGGTGAAAAAATTCATGTTGAAGTTGTAAATGCCCATCTTGTCATAGGCCGCCATGGTCTTGGTGAGCCCCAGGGATATGTCAGATAGGTCATCGTCCGTGAGCTCAAGGGTCGAAGGAACATCATCCACCACGCCCAACACGTCTCCGGCAACCCCTATGGGGGCATAGGCGGTGAGCCACGTAGTACGACCAATTCTTCCCAGGTAACGTTCACCGCTGGCCTCTTCAGCCTGTACCAGGTCGTCCCAGTAGTTAGTGCCGTTGGTCTTCAGATAATCTTTGGCCGCCTCCAGTTCCTCCCGCATAAGGTTCGGTGCAAGGGATGTGGCGAATACCTGTAAGTGTGGGTGTATCAGGGAACTCCCCGAAGCGGGCATATAGTTCCAGTTGACGATGTGGTAGACCGACTCAGGATGTCCCCTCCCGTGGACCGTGCGAAAGAACTCCATGGCGACGCGGAAAGCCTTTGCGATGCGCTCAGGGGTAATCTCGGTCATGGGAATGAAGTGGCGGCTCCCCATAGTGGCCACGGCACCGAGGCTATCGTACGGAGCGATATTGGGGAACAGAACCATGTCGTCCGAAATAATCCGCCCCTCCGGTAAAATCTCCTCCGGGAAGGAAGGGGTTACCTGGAGGACCTTGTCGGGACAGAAGGGGCACCATTGTTCGGTTCCCGCGACGAGCTTTTCGAAATCGGGCTTATCCCATTTGAGCGCCATGAAATGGCAAATTCGCGAGCTCCGCCCGGTAAGGGGGTCCTTGCGTATCTCGCTCGGGATGTACTTACGCGTCATATTGTTCTTGGGGTCGAGAATAATGGTCTCTCTTTCGATAACTGCGAACTTCATGGAGTCTCCTTTTCACTCCCACCAAAAAGTTTTAATCTATCACTTTACTATTTCCCAAAGCAATAGTCCACCGGGAATCTGTTTGGAGCTCCCTGGCTTCCTGGGGTCCTGTTGTTCCTGAGCGTAATCTTCTGGAGAATTGCCCTCTTTCCCCACATGACCATCTTCGAGAATATCGCCTACGGCCTGAGGGTGAAAAAGTTCTCCTCCCGGGAGATCCAGGAGAAGGTGAAGTGGGCCCTCGATCTCCTCCAATTAAACGGAATGGAGGATAGGAGCCCAAGCCAGCTCAGTGGTGGTCAACAACAAAGGGTGGCCATTGCCAGGGTTTTGGTCAATGAACCCCAGGTGCTGCTCTTCGACGAACCCTTGAGCAATCTTGACGCGAAGCTCAGGGTCTATATGCGGGGAGAGATTCGAGGGCTCCAAGAAAAATTGAAAACGACGACCATCTATGTAACCCATGACCAGGAAGAGGCCATGAGTATCTCAGATATCATGGTCCTGGTGAACCAGGGTAAAATCGAACAGATCGGCACACCCCTCGAGATCTATAAACGTCCCAAAACCGAATTTGCAGCCGAATTCATCGGGTTAACCAACTTCGTCAATGCAAAAATTACCGAGGTCAGTGAGAATCGGGTAAAACTATCCCTCTTCGGCATCGAACTAACGGCCCAAAGGACGGATCAATTCGAGGTGGACGAGACGGTGCAGGTCATCTTTCGTCCCGAGATGATTCACCTCTCCGGGCCAAAGGGGAAGACCATAGGGGGAAAGGTCTTGGAAGTTGCTTTTTTAGGTCCAATAACGAGATATACCATCGAACTCGAAGACGGGGGCATCTTGACCTTGGACGATCAAAACCCCGGGACCTTTCACCAAAGGGGGAGCAAAGTGGATTTAGAAATCGATGAGGATTCCCTCCATATCCAGAGGCATCAAAAGGGGCCCAATTCACCGCCTGGAAAATCCCGATATCCAGAGAACCTCCGTAAGACTCAAGATCCCACCCTATCCTTATTCGACCCTATTTTCCTCCGGGAGTTCACCCATATTCTTTCGGAAGAGGACTCCGCACTTTCCCTCATTGATCATTTCCCATTGGCTGATGCATGGCCTCTTCTATCTGCATCGGTTAAACACCACCCCTGTAATCCCCCTTATAAGGGAAAAGCATAAGGGCTTCGGAGAACCGACATCGAGCAGAACGATAAAGGGCGGCTTCTCCATACTGGCCCGGCATCCTTATGCCAGCATATTCAAAGGGCCCCGATGTCTTCGAGAATTTTCTGCACAACTTTCCGCCCTTCCCGGTCTAGGTGTCTTTGCGGGGGCAATGGAAAACCCACAGAAAATCCCTGCATTTCTAATCCAGCCTTCACACATGCAGCGAGGGAATACCGCTGGAAAGCCACGTTGAGGGGCCACAATTTCTTTTGAAGCGCCACTGCTTCTTCCCATCTCTTCTGACGGGCCGCCTCATAGAGGGCGATACTCTGCTCAGGGATCAAACATGCTGGGCCAGCCATCCACCCAACACCCCCAAGCATGAATACAAAGAGGGGAACATGGGCAGAAGCGCTGAAGATTTTGAATCGACCTCCCAAGGCAGTGATAATGGACATGAGCTTGCCGATGTTACCAGACGCGTCTTTCAAATAGCCGATATTCGATTCATCGGCGAGCTGTTTAAGGGTGTCAACCGTAAAATCCCACATGGCGAACTTGGGGTTAGTATATAGAGTTACCGGGCAGGAAACTGCTCGGGCAACCGCACGGAAATGGGCCACCACCTGTTCATCCACAATCGGGAAGTATGTAGGCAAAACTACAAGGATGCCATCGACGCCAATATGTTCGGTTTCAGAAGCCTCCAAAGCAGCAGCATGGGTGGTCAAATTGTTGACACCAGCAACGACTGGCACACGTCCCCCCGCAGCTTTTACCACTACTTCCACTGCCCGTTTTTTGGTGGGCCAATCGAGATAAGCCCCTTCGCCTGTGCTTCCCAAAGGTGTGAGGCCATGCACTCCTTTTCGGATGAGATGATCGACCAAATCGGCAAGGACGCTTTCCTTGAGACGACCTTTGTCATCCAGAGGTGTGACTAGATAGGGAAAAATCCCAGCAAAATACCCTTCCTTCATTTCATCGAGCGGCATAATCTTCACTCCTTTCTTATCATTAAATGTCCCTCAGAAGCTATCATGAGTTCCAAATGGAGAATTATTTCAGTATGTGTTATATTGCACCGTATTGTCATCGTATCATTAATGAGAGATTATAGCATGCATCATCGCATTATGGGGTACAGTTACATCCGGGGGTTAGCGCAAAAGATCGAACTTTCATCTCTAACGATTGGAAAGGGAGGATTTTCATGAACGAGGGGAGAGAAAAGTTGATCGAGGAGATCGGGGAATTAGCGTTGCAGTACGACATGAACTATTTCGGGTGAAGCCAGTCCGTTCTTGCAGCTCTGCAGGAAAAGCTCGATCTGAAGGACCAGGGGGCATTCAAAGCCGCAAGCGCTCTATCCGGAGGAATAGCCCGAAGAGGGGAAACGTGCGGCGCCCTGATAGGCGGTATGATGGGGATCTGCCAGGTAGTTGGCAGGGAGTCCATGGGGGATAAGGAACAGTATGGAAAAGCCATGGTCCCCTCTAGCGATATGTACCTGAGATTCAAGGAGGAGATCGGCCACACCATCTGTGCGGAAATACACACAATTCTCTACGGCCGGACCTACAAACTCTGCGACGAGAAAGAGAGAGAGGCGTTTCATGCAGCAGGTGGGCATGAACCCGAAGGGTGCCCCGGGGTCTGCGGTAAGGCGGCTAAAATTGCAGCAAGCATCATCCTCGATCTGAAGGCGGGGGATAGCGGATAGGAAAAAGGTATTCACCTATGATAATGCCTTTATTTCTTCACTTCTTTAACTTCCTCACGAAGAAATCTATCCCCTCCTTCTCCTTTACTGCCCGGCCAAAGGCCTGGGCCTCTTCCCGAGAGGGAAAATGGCCCACTGAGACACGATACCAGGTTCCCTTTGGGGGAATAGTGGCCTCCGCGACAAAGGCCTTGTAACCCTTCCCCTTCAATTCGTTCATCAACCGTTCTGCCCTCACCCTTTCCCTGAAGGACGCCACGTTAATGGTAAACCTGCCTATTGGCAGTTTCCCTTCAGGGATGGTACGGATCTTGGGCTCCTCAGCCTTTGCAAATTGGGGTTTCGTCTCCCCCTTTCTCTTCATACCGGGCCCTTCCTCCTCGGCCCTGGTAACTTTGCCCTCCTCCTCTCCCTTCGGTGGCTCCGCTCCTCCGATAATAACCATCTTCTTCTCTGCCTCTCTTTCACGACTTACCAGCGGCGTCTCCAGGAGCTTCGGCGTACTCGGCCTCTCCTCTACCTCCGGTATACCGCCTTCCAATGGTTTTTCCTCCCTCCCCTCCTTTCCCACAGCCCCAGGAATCGCAAGCCCCTCTTTCCTCTCAATGGACGGAATGGGGCGCTTCATCCGCTTGGCAACGATCTGAGGCTTTTTTACCTCTGGCTTCATAACATGATAGGCCAACAGCACCAAAATCCCCAAGCTAAAACAGAGGAGCACAACGAATATAAGGGAGCGCCTTGAGCGTCTCTGCCTCTTTAGAGAATAGTCGGTTTGGGGCGGAGGATCCACTTCCGGTGGAGTTTCCCCTACGTTCGAATACTTTTCCTCGACCTCCAGGTAATCTTCAAGGTCCCGATCGGAGAAGACAGGTACCTCTTCGGAGTTATCCATTTCCCCCTTCTCGTAGTTGTCATCTTTCATTTATATTCCCCCCGAATATGTTTCCCTTGAAAAAACACCAGCAATTATTACGAGGATAGAGGAAACGCCTTTGAAAGTCAACTTCTCGGTATGGGGAGTAACGATTTTCCGAACGGGGTACTCACGAAGCATTTTGCCCCCTTCATGAACGAAGAGACCCCGGGGGAAAAAACGAACCCCCCGGGGTCTCTTGGCGACGCTATTTCTCCTTTCTCATTCCACTACCCTAACATTTGTGGCTTGAAGACCCTTATCACCCTGGGAAACTTCAAATTCCACTTCATCCCCCTCGCGAAGGGTCTTAAATCCCTCTGTACCAATGGCGGAATAGTGAACAAATACGTCATTCCCATCTTCTTGAGTAATGAACCCGTAGCCCTTCTTCTCACTAAACCATTTAACCTGCCCTCTGGCCATTACAACTCACCCCCTTCCGATAAAAAATCTCAGGTAAGTTGCAATAGCTTTCGGGTCTATCATAAAGTTGCATAAAACAATGGTGGGCTGATATGGTCTTCATATGTGATCCTCGAAAAACTCCTTACAACTTACACCGTTGGATTTAACCATCTTTGCAATGGAAAATCAAGGGAAAATTCAGGGAAACCCGGCAAGGGAATCCTCATTGATTTAAGTCAAGGATCAATGCGGATAATTGGGTTAAAAAGGTACGAGGAAACCAATACGGTCGAGGAATCCCTCATGAAGTGTCCGGGACAAGACCTGAGGTATTGGAAACCAGAAGATATTTTTGATGTTTCCTGTCCTCAATGTGGAAGGAAGAGCGAATTTTTCAAGGACGATGTCCGCCGAAGGTGTAAATCCTGTGGAGTTCAGATCACCAACCCTAAAATCGATTTTGGCTGTGCCGAATGGTGTAATTATGCTCAACAATGCGTTGGAGACTTACCGGTGGGAACAAAGGAAAAAAAGCGGGGATTCGTTAGGGACAGGATTGCCCTGGAGATGCGGAAGGTTTTTGGCAGAGGCTCCAAACGCATTAACCACGCCAAGAGGGTAGCAAAAGCACTACTCCTCGATAAAGTAAACAATCCCTCATAGTTACGAATGCCGATGGTATAACCGTCCTTCTATCCTCCCGCCAATACCTGTGGTTCCTCATCTTATAACCCCACAATTCTACTCCCCTTGACTTGAAGGAGACGTGAACGGGGGAACTTATTCATGAATCTATAGCCGAGGTTTTAAAGATTACAAAACCTCCCTGCTTCAACCGATTTGAAGAGGTCTACCGAAAAAGAAAGGGACTATCATCTTTCCCGCCGAAACGACGCGTGGGTTGTCCCTTAAGGAACAATTCCGTCTGAGTATGGAAAGATTGAACCGGATTACCGATCCCTACCGTGCATTTTGGTATATGGGACGGGGACAAGGAAATAAAGGCTCAAAGATTTGTACGGATAGCGGGCTTCGGTTAGGTTTTTTTCAGGGTAATACTGTCCCTCGTCTTGGATACCTTGAATTTATCCCCCTCTTTAAACCCGAATTGCCCGATTAACATGAGACGACTGAAGGTAAGAGTTCCCCTCTTTCCTATGGTAAGAACTTTCGGTTTCCTCTGCCTTCTCTTCTTCTCCCTCTCCGTTATAATGGCTTTGATCTTTCCGGCTTCAACCAATGCGTCCAAATACATCTTTTTCAAGGAGGCTTTGGTCTGGATACCTAATTCCTTCATGATCTGTTTCTCGGTGAACCCTGCCTTTACCATTTCGACAATGTCCCTTGATTTGCGTTTCATCTCTCCCCCCATCTTTAGCTTTTGGTTTCACCTCAGTTTACTATTCGATGCAATAATTGGTAGTAGACTATAGCAAAACAAGGTATTTTTGCAAAGGAAAAATTATCGACAAATACAAGGGAATCTACCACCAATGTACCAAATTGGTTAATCCTTTTTCGTTTCCGTTGCTATTTGAAAAGTCATGAGTTACCATGTCCTCATATATCCCCTCTTTCGAACTGAGAACATAAGAATGAGGATATCGGCTTGGAAGACGAAATTTTCATGAAAAAGGCCTTGATACTTGCTCGAAGGGGATTGGGTAAAACCAGCCCGAACCCCATGGTGGGGGCCCTGATAGTAAAGGAAGGAAAGATCTTGGGCACGGGCTATCATCGGAAATATGGGGAAGCCCACGCCGAGGTCATTGCCCTGAGGAATGCAAGGGGAGATGTGAGGGGCGCTTCGATGTATGTAACCCTTGAGCCCTGCTGCCACCATGGGTGGACACCACCCTGTGTGGACGCCCTTATAGAGGCAGGAATGAGCCGGGTTGTGATCGGGACGCCTGATCCGAATCCCAGGGTTAACGGAAAAGGTATTCAGAGTCTTCTGGATAGTGGAATTCAAGTCAAGGCAGGTGTTTTGGAGGAACAGTGTCGAGAGCTCAATGAAGCTTATTTCAAATATATTCAGACCGGGATTCCCTTCGTCACCCTGAAATTCTCTCAATCTGTGGACGGGAGGATTGCAACCAAGACAGGCCATTCCCAATGGATAAGCTCCCCCGAGACCTTACGGTTGGCGCATACACTGCGATCGATTCACGATGGGGTGCTCGTCGGCATCGGCACCGTACTCGTGGATGATCCCAGTCTTACCGTACGCCTGGTAAAAGGCAAAAACCCTCAGCGCATCATCGTGGACGGCAGATTGCGTATTCCCCTAACAGCCAAAGTCCTCCATGATGAAATGGTGGATAAAACGATTATCGTAGCGACGCAGGGAGCGAATCGGAAAAAATCCCAAAGCCTGAAACACTTAGGGATCGAAATCCTATGGGTGGCGAGAAATCAGCGGGGAGAAGTGGATATGGAGGATCTCCTCAGGATATTGGGCCGCATGGGTGTAACCTCGGTATTGGTTGAGGGGGGATCCAAGATCATCACCTCCTTTCTCAGGAAAAGGCTGGCGGATAAGATCGTGATGGTGATGGCCCCAAAGCTTATCGGAGAAGGAATCGAGGCCGTGGGAAACCTGGAAATCCGGGACTTACATAAGGCCTTGCGGATCTCTCGGATGAAAACGAGGAGATTGGGGGATGATATCGTTATCGAGGGCTATCTTCGAGAAGGGAGTGGATGACTCCATAACGAGAATGATATAATCAGGCAGATTGGCAAGAACTCGCTCACTGCAAATCAACTCATGGGCTCCATGGAGAAAAGGACCTTCAGACACAGGGGATATTTAGTAAACGCCGATCTCATCGAATACCGGAGGGCATGGAATTTCCAAAGGGAGGTGGTTGCTGCCAAGGTCAAATCGGACCTCCCGGATATTCTCATTCTCCTGGAGCATAACCCCGTTGTTACCCTTGGCCGGAGGGGAAATCGCGAACACATCCTGGCATCACCCGAAGTCCTCACTGCCGAGGGCATCCAAGTCTATCATGTGGAAAGGGGTGGTGAAGTAACCTACCATGGCCCCGGTCAGATCGTCGGCTATCCCATTCTGAACTTGAGGAACTGGCGCCGGGATGTATCCTGGTACATCTTCAACCTGGAGGAAGTCCTTATCAGGACCTTAGGGGATTTCGGGATTGAAGGGACAAGGAATCGTTTAAACCGTGGTGTCTGGGTGAGGGATTCCAAGATCGGCTCCATCGGGGTGGCCATTACGAGGTGGGTTACCTACCACGGCTTCTCCCTAAATGTTTCGCCCAACATGGACCATTATTCCCTTATCACCCCTTGCGGGCTTGATGGGATCGAGATCACCTCCCTGAGGGAGCTTCTCGGAAAAGAACCCGATCGTCATCGGGTGAGAGATGGCATCGCTCGCCACTTTCAAGGGGTCTTCGATTTGAAACTGGTGAGAACGAATATGGAAAATCTAAAAATCACTCTGGGGATGCCCTATCCGGCTCAGAAGAAAACCCGGGGGGATGGTCAAAAGGGTTTACTGGATAGATCCAACGAAACCTTTTTGACTGATGTTTAATTCTCGGCCAGAGCGTACCATATGGAAAACGTGCGGAAACCGCCGTGGTTAAAAAAACGGATATCGCTGGGAAGCGATATATATAAGGTATACGCACTGCTCAGGGAAGCGCGGTTGCATACCGTATGTCAGGAGGCCCATTGCCCAAATTTGGCAGAATGTTATTCGAGACAAACGGCGACCTTTTTGATCATGGGGAATACCTGTACCCGAAACTGCCGGTTCTGTGCCGTTACGCATGGAACCCCCGCTCCCCTGGAT
Organism: Thermodesulfobacteriota bacterium; assembly: GCA_030145085.1. Taxonomy (GTDB): domain Bacteria; phylum Desulfobacterota; class BSN033; order WVXP01. Next base: position 7,814 of record JAQYWG010000022.1, on the reverse strand, counting down.
GATAAAGAACCCCGAAGGGTAGCCTTTGCGGCTCACCAACTGGGGTTACAGTATGTAGTCATCACCTCGGTCACTCGGGACGACCTGGAGGATGGTGGAGCACAGCACTTTGCCAAAACCGTTTGTGCCGTTAAGGAACAGCGACCCAAAACCTTGGTAGAGTTATTGGTTCCCGACTTCCTGGGAAATCCCTCTTCTCTGGATATCATCCTCTCCACCCCCCCCGATGTCCTCAACCACAACGTGGAAACCATTCCCCGCCTTTACCCCCGAGTTCGGCCCCAGGCCGATTACCGACGTTCCTTAGACCTGCTCCAAAGGACTCAATCACGAAACCCATCTGTGCTCACGAAATCGGGGCTGATGCTCGGCCTGGGGGAGAGGAAATCCGAGGTGACTCGGGTCATGCAAGACCTGCTGGATATCGGTTGCAGGCTACTCACACTGGGACAATATCTTCAACCCTCAAAGCAACACCATCCCGTCATCCGGTACCTCCATCCCGAGGAGTTTGAAGACTATAAAGCACTGGGCGAAAGGATGGGATTCATGACAGTCGCATCGGGCCCCTTTGTCCGGAGCTCCTTCGGAGCAGCCCAAATGTACCGAAAAGCCATGAACATACGCCGGGTATTCGATCAGCCGATTAAGATCCACACGCCTTGATGTTACGCCTGATCAAGCTGCTGATGAACCCGAATCCAAAGCTGCCTCTGCTCGGGTTCTTTTCCCCATCGGACAGCGATACTTACCTGCGGCCAAACATTCATTACACGTAGGCACCTTGTAAATTTGGCATACCCAAAACGGGACTTCCCTTTCCGTGAGTCAGCGATCACACCCGCCTACCCATGCGTTTCATCTCCGATGGCCTCTTTTGGAGCCAGCTTCCATCAATACCGATTTTGGGAGTTCAAAAAAAGTCCGGGAAGACCTAAAACTAGGCCATGTTTCCATAAGGGGAAGGAGAGAAGTGAGAAATTTTTTCAGAGAATCTTGACAGGGGGAATAATTTACTATTATCTTCCGTATTAGTAACTATTCTCAAAAGAGAAAGAGTATTGTCACCACCTCGAAAATTCACGATGACCCAACAGCGCAGGGTTATTCTCGAAGAGCTTCAAAAGCTCGACTCACACCCGACTGCCGATGAGGTATATGAAAGGGCTCGACGGCGGTTGCCCCGGATCAGTTTGGGTACGGTTTACCGCAACTTGGAGATTCTATCCGAATGCGGCCTTATACAGAAACTGGAGCTGGGAGGGACTCAAAAACGGTTCGATGGCAGGGTAGAAAACCATTGCCACGTCCGTTGCATCCGGTGCGGCTGTATTAGTGACGTCCCCATGGCACCACTCACTACCATTGAGAATCGCCTTCGCGGGACGAGCGATTACGAAATAATTGGGAGTCGGCTGGAATTCATTGGGGTATGTCCACAGTGCAAAAAAGAACATTAGGGAAGGAGTAGAAAGGAGGATTGACCATGGAATTAAGAGGATCGAAGACTGAGAAAAACCTACTGACGGCATTTGCCGGCGAGTCCCAAGCCCGTAATCGGTATACCTACTTTTCCTCCCAGGCCAGAAAGGAGGGCTTCGAACAAATCGCAGCCATTTTTACCGAAACCGCGGACAACGAAAAAGAACACGCCAAAAGGCTTTTCAAGTTCCTTAAGGGGGGGGAGGTTGAGATCAATGCCTCTTTCCCAGCCGGCGTGATCGGTACCACAGGGGAGAATTGTAAGGCCGCCGCAGCCGGCGAGAACTACGAGTGGACCCAGATGTATCCGTCCTTCGCCAAGATGGCGGAGGAAGAGGGTTTCGATGATATCGCCGCGGTCTTCGAAGCTATCGCCGTCGCCGAAAAGCAGCACGAGCGGCGGTATCTGGGCCTTTTGCGGAACGTCCAGGAAGGAAGGGTCTTCCGGCGGGATGAAGTGGTGAAGTGGCGATGCCGCAACTGCGGCTATATTTACGAGGGGAAGGAGGCCCCGGAGAAGTGCCCGGCTTGCGATCATCCCCGAGCCCACTATGAGCTTTTGGCGGAAAATTGGTAAGAGTAATGCCGAAATAGAAAAAGATTGGATTAACCCCGTGTGTGGTGCGATTAATGGCGATTTTCACATTGAAGGCTATGGCCAACTTCAGGGGGGACAGAGATGAAGGGAGAACTTAAGTCAGGGATCTACTGGGTCGGAGCCATAGATTGGAACATCAGAAACTTCCATGGTTACACTACCCACAAGGGTACCACCTACAATGCATATCTGGTTATCGGAGAAAAGATTGCCCTGGTGGATACTGTCAAAGCCCCTTTTTTCGGGGAGATGTTGGAAGGGATAAACCATATCATAGCGCCGGAAGAGATAGATTACCTGATCGTAAATCATGTGGAGATGGATCACTCCGGATCCCTACCTCTCATTAGGGAGACGCTACCAAATGTGGAGATATTCTGTAGTCCCAGGGCCGAGGGGGAACTGAAGGAGCACTACGGTGATGAAATCCCTCTCAAGGTGGTAAAGACCGGTGATGTGCTCGAACTGGGGGGAAAAACCCTGACCTTTGTGGAGGTCCCCATGGTCCACTGGCCGGATTCCATGGTGACCTATGTAAAGGAGGACAAAGTTCTCCTTCCCAACGACGCCTTCGGCCAGCACATAGCCACCAGTGAACGATTCGATGACGCACTGGAATGGGAGACTATTTACCCCGAATTAGCCAAGTACTACGCCAACATCGTTATGCCATACGGTGCACAGGTCTTAAAAGCTCTTGAGGCTTTGAAAGGATTAGAAATCGAGGTAATCGGCCCAAGCCACGGCCTCATCTGGAAAAAGTACATCCCGCAATTGTTGAAGACTTATGAGAAATGGGCTAAAGGGGGGACGGAGGAGAGGGCCCTCATCGTATACGACACCATGTGGGGCAGTACGGAGAAAATGGCCAGGGCCATCTATAGAGGTTTAACGGAAGAGGGGATTCAAACTAAGATGTACCGACTGACTGATTCGGACATGTCCGATATCGTCAAGGAGGTATTGGAAGCCCGCGGCCTCTTGCTGGGCTCTCCCACCCTTAATAACGGTGTCTTTCCCGCGGTGGCCGAATTTTCCACGTACATAAAGGGACTCCGTCCCAAGGGGAGGATAGCCGCCGTATTCGGCTCCTATGGCTGGGGCATGGGGGCGACAAAAACCCTCACTGCAGACCTTCAAGCCGCGGGGATGGAGGTGCTTGAGGAGCTTCAGGTGAAATTTGTTCCCACTGAAGAGAAACTTGACAAATGCGAGGGGTTGGGCCGAAGAGTGGCTCAGAGGATAAAGGCATCCTAGATGCGTGGTCGTTTTCGTGAACTTCTGTTTTCCCTGATGGAACTCTCAACGGTATAGAATACATGATTGGTTTAGCAGCCCTTTTTCAAAAACAAGGAGGTTCCCATGGCAAGGAAAACCGTTTCTGCAAAGAAAACGAGGAAAGGTGTCTCTGCCAAGAGAAAGAAGAAGGCAGCTCCCGCTAAGAAGGAATACATATGTTCTACCTGTGGCCTTGTGACTACTTCAAGAGGACATTTGTGTTCTCCCGTTATGGTCGACAAGGCATATTCGTGTGAATACTGCGGGGCCGTGGTGGGTAATCCACGCCACGTTTGTAAGCCCAAAGCAGTAAAGCTCTCTTACGTATGCGATGCATGCGGCCGTGTTGCTGCAAAAAGGACGGAACTCTGTATGCCCGTAAAGATATAAATACACCGTGGTTTCGCCACTGCGATGGCGCCGGGGAAAGCCGAGGGGAATCCAGTGCCAGGGGGGAATGTCTCCGGATACGTTACCAGCGCATACCTCGGGCCTCGAGCTAACCCTAACTCCAGTCCCCCGGATACCGTCCGCCATTTCTCGAGAGGCTTGCCGTTCCCGGTCGTCAGACATGTGTTCTAGCATGTTGACGGGGATGGAATTCTGGTGTGCAACAGCGTAGCCATCCACGGCTAGCCGAGAGCTGGACGTTTGCTCCTTCAATCTGGCGGCATGAACCCAGCACAAAGGAGGGTGTCTCATGAAAAACCTCGTGTTTGTACTCTTGGCGATTTTCCCTTTTACGGGGGCCGCCTTCGGTGCAAGCGTCCCATTCAGTGAAGCCACCGAGGAATGTATCTCGTGTCACCTTTCCATCTACCCGGGGATTTTGGCGGAGTGGGAGAAGAGCCTGCATGCCAGGATCACCCCGAAGGAGGCCCTCAAAAAACCTGAGCTCGAAAGGAGGGTTTCGGCCAAGAAGATCCCTGATGAGCTCGGGGCAATCGCAGTTGGCTGTGCCGAGTGTCACACCATGAACCCCGAAAAGCACAAGGATACCTTTGAGCACGAGGGTTACAAGGTTCATGTGGTAGTCACCCCGGAGGACTGTGCGGTCTGTCATCCCACTGAGGCCAAGCAGTTCGGCCAAAACCTCATGTCCCACGCCTATGGAAACTTGAGAAACAACCCCGTCTATCACAGTCTGGTCGATTCGGTCAACGGTATTCAGTCCTTTGAGGAGATGAAGACGACCCTCAAGGCTCCGGATGCGGAGACTAATTTCGATTCCTGCTATTACTGCCATGGCACCGCTGTCGAGGTCAAAGGGAAAAGGGCCAGGAAGACGGCTATGGACGAGATGGTGTTCCCCGTTCTCTCCGGATGGCCCAACCAGGGGGTTGGTCGATTGAACCCGGATGGGAGCATGGGTTCATGTGCCGCTTGCCATACTCGGCACGCCTTTTCCATCGAGATGGCCAGAAAACCCCATACCTGTTCCGAATGCCACAAAGGGCCTGATGTCCCGGCATATCAGGTCTACGATGTGAGCAAGCACGGCAACGTCTATTCCTCCCTCGGGAGGGAATGGAATTTCAAGGCCGTTCCCTGGATGGTTGGCAGGGACTTCACTGCGCCGACCTGTGCATCCTGTCACGTTAGTTTAATTATCACCGGAGAGGGCGAAGTTGTGGCAGAGAGAACTCACCGGATGAACGACCGGCTTCCCTGGAGGATTATGGGGTTAATCTATGCCCATCCCCATCCCAAATCGCCGGATACGAGCATCATCAAGAACAAAGCCGGATTGCCCTTGCCCACGGAGCTCACGGGAGAACCCGTAAAGGAATTTCTCATCGATGAAAGGGAGCAGGAAAGGAGGCGCCAGGCGTTGCACAGGGTCTGTCTCTCCTGCCATGCTTACGGGTGGGTGGAAGGACACTGGGCCCGTTTTGAAAACACCATCCGGACGACCAACGCGATGACCTTAACAGCCACAAACATCATGCTGAGCGCTTGGGAGAAGGGGGCGGCCCGAGGGTTAGCTCAAAATGATAGCATCTTCAACGAGGCCATTGAGAAGAAATGGGTTGAGCAGTGGCTCTTCTTCGCTAACTCTACCCGTTTTGCCTCCGCCATGGCCGGGGCGGACTACGGTGTCTTTGCCAACGGCCGCTGGTACTTGAGCAAGAATATCCAGGAGATGGCCGATTGGCTTGAGCTTAGGCTCAAAGGGATGCAAGAGGAGAAAAAACAATAGAAAGGAGATGGAACAATGACAGGAAGACTACAGGTTTACAAGTGTGAAGTTTGCGGGAACATCGTGGAGGTGCTCCACGAAGGCAAGGGGGAACTCGTTTGCTGCGGCAAGCCGATGAAGCTCTTCGTCGAGAACACGGTGGATGCCGCCCGGGAGAAGCATGTGCCAGTGGTGGAAAAGACCGCCAGCGGCTTCAAGGTGAAGGTAGGAAGCGTCGCCCATCCCATGGAGGAAGAGCACTACATCGAATGGATCGAAATCATCGCCGATGGGAAGGCTTACCGCCAGTTCCTGAAGCCCGGAGGTGCACCTGAAGCCACGTTCGATGTCAAGGCAGACAGAATCACGGCCCGTGAGTACTGTAACCTTCATGGACTTTGGAAGGGGTAATGACCATGTTAAACCAGAAAATAGAAGCCGCTCTGAATAAACAGCTTAATGCGGAGCTGTACTCTTCTTACCTGTATCTCTCGATGTCCGCCTACTTCCAGTCGATAAACCTTCCCGGTTTCGCGAATTGGATGCGCGTTCAGGCACAGGAAGAGCTGGTGCACGCGATGAAGTTCTACGACTTCATCAACGAGCGCGGCGGCCACGTTATGCTGCAACAGGTAGAGGGTCCGCCGAAAGAATGGTCTTCACCCCTCGATGCGTTCGAGAATGCATACAAGCACGAGCAGAAGGTTACCGGCCTCATCAACGACCTTGTCAACCTGGCTGCCGGCGAAGGCGACCATGCCACGAGCATCTTCCTCCAGTGGTTTGTCACCGAACAGGTTGAGGAGGAGGCCTCAGCAGACGAGGTGGTGCAGAAGCTCAAGCTCATGGGCGATGCAAGCGGTGGGCTATTCATGCTTGATCGCGAGATGGGCCAGCGTGTATTCACACCTCCTGCTGCCTCGGCTGAGGGTTGATGGGATCAAGGCGGCGGTAAACCCTTACGGGCGGTTGGTTGTCATCGTGGCTGAGCCATGTGGTGGAAGAGCTGGTGGCAATGGGGGGAGGTCGATTTTCCCACGGCGAACGTATCGTATTTCCTTCCCATTACCGCTGTAGGGCTTTGAAACGGAGGAAACAAACATGAGTTTCCCTTTCAATGCTGACGAGATATTCGAAATGGCGGAACAGATCGAAAGAAACGGGGCACGGTTTTACCGTCGGGCGGCAGAAGGAGCCCTGGATCCACGGAACCGTCAATTACTGTTTGATCTCGCCGCCATGGAAGACGAACACGAAAAAATCTTCGTTTCCATGAGGGAGGATCTGGCGGATGCGGAACACCAATCCACGGTTTTCGATCCCGAGGGTCAAGCGGCTCTTTATCTGAGGGCAATGGTGGACGGGCACGTCTTTGACGTAAAGGCGGATCCGGCAGAGCTCTTCACCGGGAAGGAGACGATGGGGGATATCCTCCAGACGGCAATAGGGATGGAAAAGGACTCCATTGTTTTCTACATGGGCATTAAGGATCTGGTCCCTCAGAGGTTGGGCAAGGACAGGATCGAAGGTATCATCAAGGAGGAGATGGCTCATATCGCCTCTCTGAGCAAGGACTTGGCGGCCCTGCCCCATGAGCTCAGTTGAATGAACGGAGTCATGGGCGTATTTGGTTTTCCGCTGATGACGAGGGCCTCAGAGAGGTTTTTTTGTAATCCACAAAAAGGGGCTCATTCATTATATCGACGTGCAGGATACTAATGAGAGACTGTGGCTTGGGGATCTTGTTAAAGAAATGCAGAAACTGGAGAAATAGACGTTTCTGGATAACCTCACGGCCATCGGATTTGAAGCCCAAGCACGGGATGTTTGTCGGAATGACGTGAAACGCGCCACCGACACACGGTTTCCCTTACGCGAAAAAAGACCATGGGGGAATCAATGAAGAACGATAAGGATAATAAGACGAGGCACATTGTGAACATCCTGATCGGCGGAGAGGCGGGTCAGGGGTTGGTGACGGTCGGCCAGATACTCGCCAAGAGCCTTGTGCGCAGCGGCTATTCGATCGTTGTGACCCAGAGCTATCAATCTCGGATTCGCGGTGGGCACAACACCTTCGCCATCAGGGTGGGAGTTGACGAAGTCGTTGCCCCCCGAGAGGAGGTCGATCTCCTGGTCGCCCTCGATCCGGAGACGGTGAAACTGCATAAGGAGGAGATGTCATCGGAAGGTTTGATCATAGCTGATGATGCGTTTGGTTTAGCTGAGGAGGCCATCCTAAAAATACCCTCTAAGCAATTGGCCTCGGATCAATAC
>JAQYWG010000229.1 GCA_030145085.1 Thermodesulfobacteriota bacterium | reverse complement strand
TATCATGGGCGTAGAATAATTCCACAGGGGAAACAGCCGTGGTATACGCGATATATTTGTTCTCTTCGTGGGCCCTGTGTGCTTCCTCGTAGTAGCCCTTGGTTAACTGCTTCATCACTTCCTTGGCCTTCGGTTTCTCCACCGCCTGCTCTCCATTTAAATCCAAATGACCAAAAGCTTATTAGAATTTGCCTTTGATCCCTTCCCATAAGCAACGATTTATATCGTCACGTATATTTCCGCGCCAGGGATTCCCCAAAGGCTTGGATTCGCGTCCTTATCCCCGCGAGATGGGTAGTCTGATATTCCGTCTCCACCACAAATATTGGAATTCCCTCCTTCTCCATATTCTCTATTAAGTCGGGAAGGTCATAGTCCTGGGACTCGTTAAACTTGATGTGGAGGTAAATCACCCCCTCAGCCGTATTTCGGGTAACCAGGTTGAGGAGGTTTTCGAAGATTTTGTTCCCCCTGGCGTAGATGGGAGTGAAGGGTCCCTTCTTGAAATGACGATCCACAATGGCCTTCACGGGATCGCCGTTCGCCTCCACGTCGGGATCTATGTACCTCCATCCCGCGCAGAGGTCATCCCCAACCACCTTCAACCCCGATTCATCGAGGATATCCATAATTTCGGGGGGCTCCCAAACGATACCCGAAAGGACAACTCGGATGCCTTCCCCCCGCTTTTCCCTCAGATCGGCTTCCTCAACGCTGGAGATGAACTTCTCCAATAAGCGGTTATGCTCTTCCTTGGGCCACCACATAGATGACTTGATGAGGTCGAAAAACTGTCGGTTGCTGATGAAATCGGGATGTCTCCTCTTCATCTCATATAATCGCCTCAAATGCCCCCGGTTTTGATTATATATGCCGATGCTCTCCCACAGCCTCCCCTCGGAGATCTCCTTTCCCGTAAATGACTCCAGGCTCCTCTTCAACCTCAGGGTCTCATCCAGGAGCCACTGTCTTGCGCTTGGTCTATCGACTTGTCGAGGGACTAAAAAACTTTCGAAATAGTCCCAGGCTACATTCCTCCGCCAAATATCGGAAAGATGCTGAGTAGTATCATCAACTTGAGGCAGGACATATCCATCGAAAAAATCCCCCTGGTATGTAAGAACCAATTCCAGGTCGCTCCTGGCCTGGGAACAGGCATTGTCCGGCAAATGGGTGCTGGCCCTCAAAATGGATTTGTTGGTCCCCAATATGGTAAAGGGCAATATGCCCGCGGCATGGATCAACTCCTCAGGTACATCAATAAGCGTGCTCCCGATAATCTTCCTTTTCTCCCCTTTTTTTCTCCAAGCCTTCAACATCGGGTAAGGATCACGGGCTATGGATAGAAGCTCTTCCAAAACCTGACGATTCATTTCCCCTCCGGTAAGATAAGAACACCGCCCCGATTCCTCGGAGCGGGTCTTATGCTTGACCTTATCTCATTATTGACGCCACCGATGTTATTTCTTCCTCTCGTCGAAGACTCGCTTTGCTTTTCCCTCACTTCTGGCGATTGTCTTGGGAGGCACCAACCTAACCTTCGCACCTATCCCGATAATCCCCCTGATTTTCCCCTCAATCTTCCCCTGGATCTCCTCGATCTTCTCCTTTCCCGCTTCGTAGACCTCTTTCTTTGCCTCAACATCTATGCTCAGGCTGTCCAGGTATCCCTTCTTCCTCACGACGATCACGTATTGAGGCTCGATCCCCTCAGCGTCCAGCAGCAGGCTCTCAATCTGGGAGGGAAATACGTTCACCCCGCTGATGATCAACATATCATCGGACCTCCCGTACACCTTATCCATCTTGACGAGGGTCCGGCCACATTCGCACTTCCCCCTCCGCAATGTCGTGATATCCCGCGTCCGATACCGGATGACGGGCATGGCCCGCCTCTGAATGGCGGTAAAAACGAGCTCCCCCTTGGTTCCCAAGGGGAGCACCTCCTCCGTCACGGGGTCGATAATCTCAGGCAGTGCATGATCTTCATTGATGTGAAGACCGTTCTGCTCGATGCAATCGAAGGAGACGCCCGGCCCCATTAATTCCGTCAACCCATAGGCCTCCATGCCTTTGATGCCCAACCTCTCCTCAATCTCCTTTCTCATTTCATCGGTCCAAGGCTCGGCCCCGAACACGCCCACGCGTAAGGGCAATCCCTTCACCTCCACGCCCATCTCCTCTGCCCTTTCCGCAAGGGTCAAGGCATAGGAAGGGGTACAAAAGAGGGCCGTCGACCGAAAATCCTGCATCAGAATGATCTGCCGTTCGGTCTGCCCCGATGAAGCCGGGATGATGGTCACCCCAATTTTACTTGCCCCCTGATGAAACCCCAATCCACCGGTAAATAAACCCATTCCGTAAGCGTTCTGGCAGATATCGTTCGACCGAATCCCTGCGGCGACCAGGTTCCGCGCCATGCACTCGGCCCACTGATCCAGGTCTTCCGCCGTGTAGGGCCCTGTTATTGGCTTTCCCGTGGTACCCGATGAGGCATGAATTCTCACCACCTCGCTCATGGGAACGGCGCAGAGTCCAAAGGGATAGTTGTCCCGGAGATCGGTTTTCCCCGTGAAGGGAAGCTTTGCCAGGTCATCCAGGGATTTAATATCCCCCGGCTCAAGACCCACATCTTGGAACTTATTCTTGTAAAAGGGAATCTTTTCATAGACCCATTTGACCGTCTCCTGCAGGCCCTTGAGTTGAAATTCTTGCATCTCCCCCAGCGGCATACATTCGTGCTTTTCATCCCAATACATGTTTCTCCCCCCCCTTCTCCTGAATTGCGAAAGCAAACGCTCAATTATCCCTGCATGTTGTCACATCATACCAGAAAAGCCCGATTCACAAAAGGGTTTGGTCACGGATATCTCCTGAATTTCTCCGGAACACCTTTGGTATAAGCTTGCCAAATCATCCAATCCCCCCTGAAATCCGAATTTCTCCATAAACATAAGCATGTCCATTTCAGGCCGCAAGCTGGCTGAGAGAGCTTGCAATCTAAAAGAGTATGAGGAGTTGAAGGCAAGCATTACGCCGGGTGGCCTTCAGGACCGGGTTCACCTGGTCGGGCGGGAAATTTAGGGCATCCTTGGGGAGCTCAGGATGTCACCAATACGATTGATTCGCGTTAGAAATCTTGGATTTGTGGGGATCAGTAGAAATTCAAGGATACAGTTAGGATTCGATAAATCAACACTCTTCTTATGGGGGAGTGGATCTGACCTCCCAGGTTCCATGGTTATGGTGACCCGTAGCTCTGCGTTCATTCATTTCGTGCGGTTTGAAGTCTGGGGCGGCTGTCTTCATAAGGCTTGAGTTTTGATATCCTCATGGTATCTTGATCCTTTGAAAGCTCCAGATATTGGCAAGATACGTGCAGTTTTATACCATCGACGGGATCGAAAAGCGAGGAATTGCACCCCTGTATCGTGTGTACGTACCTCCGAGTCAATAAGGGATCAGGTGGGAGAGATAAGGAGATAGGTGTTTAATTCAATCGCAATTCGTTCATTTCAGGCTAGGGCGACGGGTAACGAATACAGTTAGAACTATTGCATTTTGACAGGACCACTAAAGCCATTTGGTAAAAGCCCAAATTACTGGAGTCCAGGTCATTTCAACCCCGCCTTGCGCAGGGCGTCAATAACGAGCTCTGTATCGGCTTGATTCTTGAAGGGAAGTGTCTTTGCGTAATACTCTAGTGAGAACCTGGGATCTATCCTGAGGACTTCTGCGGCTTCCGCACGGGCCTCCTCCTCCCGGCCTCCCATACTATAACTGGAGGCCATGATAATGTGGGCCATGAGATCGTCAGGGTTGTGTCGGAGCGCTTTCTGCACGGTTGCAATCGCCTCTTCATACTGTCCCGTGAGGCAATAGGCGTCGCCCAGGCTGAATAAGTACCAGTTCGGAGGCATCGGGTTGAGACGTGTCGCTTGCTTAAGCAGCGTAATCGCTTCTTCCGGCCTGCCCACATAGCGAAGAGTCATAGCCAAATGTGCATGGGCGTCAGCCCCATTCGGACTAAGGGCGACACCCCGTTCACCCTCGGCAATGGCCTCCTCATATTGCCCTATCATCAGGTAGATATGGCACAACAGGGAGTGAGGAGAGTCGAGGGTGTCACTCA
>JAQYWG010000228.1 GCA_030145085.1 Thermodesulfobacteriota bacterium | reverse complement strand
CCCAGGATTGCTCCCTTGTTGTTACCGCTCCCCCCCGCCATCAGCATAATCCAGATGATAAAGGTCCCTAACAGGGGAGTAAACACGCTCGGAGAGATAGCCTTGGTATAGTGGGCGTAGAGGGCGCCACCTACCCCCATGATCATCGAGCCGAATATGAGCGATTGCATCTTGAATTTGAAGATATCCTTCCCGCTCATGGCCGAGGAGACCTCATCTTCTCGAATGGCGCGGAGTACCCGCCCCCAGGGCGATCGAATCACCCTCTCGATGGATAAATAGATGACCACCAGGATGGCCAGTACAATGGGTAGATAGATAAAATTATAATATCTCGGAGCGACCCACCCCTGATCGACCAACCAGTAAAGAGGTTGGGGTAGCCCCATCAAGCCGCGGGGGCCGTTTGCCAACTTATGTACGTTATTGAAGACGAGGCGAACGGTCTCGGCGATGCCAATGGTGGCAATGGCCAGGTAATCCTCCCGGAGCCGGAGGGTTGGATATCCGATCAAACAGGCGATGACGCCGCAGACCAAGGCGGCTCCCAGGACGCCGAGGATGAAGGGGAGATTGAGGCCGAAAATCTGTAGGACATACTGGGCGTAAATTCCCGTGGGCATTGGCGTCGTAATCAAGGCCGAGGTGTACGCGCCAATGCAGAAGAAGCCCGCGATCCCGATGTTGAAGAGGCCCGTATACCCCCATTGGATATTCAAGCCCAGGGCAAATACGGCATAGATCCCGGCCATGATGGCCAGGGAAACAAGATAGGCGATGATCCCTCCGATCTCCATTAGGCGCGCCTCCCTCCAAAGATCCCCTGAGGTTTTACCAAGAGGATTAAGATCATGACCATAAAGGCAACGGCGGGCTTGTATGTCGGCAACAGGTAGGCGGTGGAAACCTGTTGGGCAACGCCCATGACCAAACCGCCGATAAGAGCTCCGTACATATTCCCTATCCCTCCCAGGATAGTGGCCGCAAAGAGGGGTAAGAGAAAGTTCCAGCCCATATACGGATGTAATTGAACGTCAATACCGTAGAGAATACCACCCGCAGCGACAAGGGCCCCTCCAATGCCCCATGTCCATACGATCACCCTTTCGGTGTCAATCCCGCTCACCCGGGCCAATTCCATGTTATCGGCCGTGGCGCGCATGGCCTTTCCCATCTTGGTGCGCTGGAGAAAGAGATAGAGGAGGACCACCAGCGTTAAGACCGTCGAGAGGATCAAGATCTGATCGGGCCTGATCTTAATTTCTAGGGGTAATAATATGGCCGGGCGCAGGACTCCGGGACGATAAAAGAGGGAATCCGCACCCCACAGGATGAGGACGATCATCCGGATAATAAAAGATGCCCCCAAGGCGGACATGGCCATGATGACCGAGCCACTCCGTTTCAGGCGGAGGGGGCGATATAAGATGCGATCGAGGAGGATGGAGGTAATGGCAACGCAGGCCATGGCAATGGGAAAAGCCAAGGCCATCCGCCATCCAAAGGAAAGGGAGCCGAAGGTGGTGTCGGGGATCCCAAGCCAGGGGAAAAGACCCGTGACCAGAAAGAGGGCGATGTAGGCCCCGACCGTCATCAGGTCGCCGTGGGCGAAGTTGGCAAACCTCAGGATCCCATACACCAAGGTGAGGCCGATGGCTCCCAATGCGATGATGCTCCCGAGGACGATTCCATAGACGGTCAACTCGGCCATCTTTAACCCCCTAAATAGAGCTTACCAACCTCCTCATTCTCCAGGATGGCCTTTCCCGTATCCTCGAATACCTTTCGCCCGGTGGCCAGGACATACCCCCGGTCTGATATCTTCAGCGTTTCCCGGGCATTCTGTTCCACCACCACGATGGCGACCCCCGTCTTATTGATGTCGACGATCTTCTCGAAAATCATTTCCACCAGCAGTGGGGCCAGGCTGGCGGAGGGCTCGTCCAAGAGCAGCACCTTGGGATCGAGCATCAAGGCCCTCCCCATGGCAACCATCTGTCGTTGCCCACCGGAGAGGCTGCCCACTCTCTGGTTCTTCCTATCCTTGAGGAGGGGAAAGAGGTCAAACATCTCCTGGAGCCTATCCCGATAGTCATCGGTTCTGACAAAGGCCCCCATCTCCAGGTTCTCCTGAATGGTGAGGGAGGGAAAGACGTTGTCAACTTGCGGAACGTAGCTCATCCCCTTACGGACGATTTTGTCCGGGCTCGACCCGGTTATCTCCTCGTTCTGCAACTGGACGACCCCTTGCCTCGGGGTCAGAATGCCGAAGATGGTCTTCAGCAGGGTTGACTTGCCCGCACCATTTGGCCCGATGATGGAGACGACCTCCTTCTCATCCAAGTTTATGGAGATATCGTGGAGGATATCCGTCTCACCGTAACCGGAAGTCAGGTTTTTGACCTCTAAGATCCTCATCGATATTGACCTCCGAGATAGGCCTCCAAGACCCGTTTATCCGACCGGATTTCCTCCGGGGTCCCCTCCGCCAACTTCTGCCCCTCGCTCATCACGATGACGGGGTTGCAGAGGCTCATGACCAGGTCCATGTCGTGTTCGATAATCAAAAAGGTGATTCCCTTCTCCGAACAGAGCTCCCTGATATTGTCCACCAACTTCCTCATGAGCGTTCGATTCACCCCTGCACCGGGCTCATCCAGGAGGATCATATCGGGGTCCGCCATCATGGTCTTGGCCAATTCGAGCAGTTTCTTCTGTCCGCCCGAGAGGGTACCCGCATACTCGTCCTTTAGGTCGATCAGTTCCACGAATTCCAATACCCCTAACGCCTTATCCCGTATCTCCCGTTCCTGTTTTTTTACCAACCCGGGCCGAAACCACGTATTCAAGATCTGCTCCCCCCGCTGATTCTCCGGTACCAGCATCAAATTCTCCAGCACGGTCATATGGCCAAATTCCCGGGTAATCTGGAATGTGCGGCAGATTTTCCTTCGGAAGATCTTGTGGGGAGGCAAGCCGTCGATTCTTTCCCCCTTGAAGAGGATCTCACCACCGTCGGGTTTGTGGAAACCCGTCACCAGGTTGAAGAGGGTGGTTTTACCGGCCCCATTGGGTCCTATAAGCCCGGTAATGAACTCCTTTCGGACCTCAAGGCTGCAATCATCTACGGCCCTGAGGCCGCCGAAACTTTTCTCCAAAGACTTCACTTCCAGCATTTAATCAGCCCCGGTAACGGAATTCCTCTACCAACAACGGAATAAATTCAAGCAATTAAATAACGTATTCATCCCTTTGTCAACGTATTTTGGTTCTTTCCCAGTTGATCATCGGTATTGAGGGAGCCGGCAATGATTACTTCACCACATTTTGGAACAACGTTTCGGGCTCCGGCCTTTTTTGAACGAGGCCTCTCGCAAAGGCGAAATCCGCAAAACGCTTCCACTTCTCCAGGGACTGGACCTGCGTGGTTGCGAAAACCGGCAGTGTATCCCTGAAAGCCCTGGCATCCAACTCCTTCCTGACATCGGGATTGGCCTGGAAATAGATTTTAAGGGCCTCTTCGGGGTCTCGCCTGGTGAATCGAATGGCCTCATCGATCGCGGTAATAAACCGCATTGCCATCTCTCTCCTGTTCTTTAAGGTCCCATCGTTGGTGATAAATACCAATTCGTAGTAGTCGGGAACCCCGTGTTTCTCAACGGGGAAGTACCCGGCCTCTTTTCCCTCCAAGGCCAGTTCGTTGATCTCGTAGTTCCAATACGCCCCCACAACAGCATCGATTTTTCCCGTTAAAAGTGAAGGGGTGATATTGAAACCGATATTGATCAATTCATAGTCCTCCCTGGTAAGGCCGGCGGATTGTGCCACGGCCTCGAAGAGGATGACCTCCATGGGAGCCGTGGAATAGCCAACCCTCTTTCCCTTTAAATCGGCGGGGATTTTAATCCCCGACTCCTTCAAAAAGGTTATGGTGCTCAATGGATGCTCCACGAGGATCCCGATAGCCTTTATCGGCAGATCCTGGGATCGTGCGACGGTTACGCTGGGCTGATAGCTGATGCCAAAATCCACCGTGCCAACCGCAACGAGCTTCGGCGGATCATTGGGATTGGCCGGGACCAAGATTTCCACGTCCAGCCCCCCTTTCGCGAAAAACCCCTTGTCCCGGGCCACATAGACG
>JAQYWG010000227.1 GCA_030145085.1 Thermodesulfobacteriota bacterium | reverse complement strand
TTATAAACTGGTTTCTTCGCAAGGACAGCCATGTATCGAAAAACCAAAATAAACCATGTCCATTTCGTTGGAATCGGGGGTATCGGAATGAGCGGGATCGCCGAGGTCCTTCTCAATCTGGGGTATGAGGTCAGCGGGTCCGATATTCGGAAAACGGAGATAACTCGTCGGCTGGAGCAATTGGGGGCCCGGGTTCATTACCAACATCAAGGAAAGAATATCGAGGGATCGGAGGTCGTCGTCGTCTCTTCTGCTATCAAGCAGGAAAACCCAGAGATCCAGGCAGCCGCCGAAAAACTCATTCCCGTCATTCCGAGAGCGGAGATGTTGGCAGAGCTCATGCGAATGAAATACGGTGTGGCCGTTGCCGGAACCCATGGAAAGACTACCACCACGTCCCTGATCGCCACCGTTTTGGCCCATGGGGGCTTAGATCCCACAGTCGTCACCGGTGGAAAACTGAACAGCATCGGGAGCAGTGCCAAACTGGGACAGGGAGACTTCTTGGTGGCCGAGGCGGATGAGAGCGATGGATCCTTCCTGAAACTCTTGCCGACGATCGCCGTGGTAACTAACATCGACCCCGAACACCTCGATTACTATCAGGGGATTGAACAGATTAAGGAGGCCTTCCTTCAGTTTATCGACAGGATCCCCTTCTTCGGCCTCGCGGTTCTCTGCCTGGATCAGGAAAACGTTCAAAGCTTAATCCCCCAATTGAAAAAGCGCTTAACCACCTATGGGCTCTCCAGCCAGGCCGACTTCCAGGCCAAGGACATGAGCTTCGATGGCCCTCACACCTCTTTCGAACTGGTTCACATGGGCAAGCCCATTGGAAAATTGACGGTCCAGATGCCCGGAATCCACAACGTCTGTAACGTATTGGCCACGGTGGCAACGGCCTTTGAATTGGATGTGGATTTCAAAACAGTCCAGGAGGCCCTAGCCGGATTTTCCGGGATTCAACGCCGATTCGAGAGGAAGGCCGAGATTGAGGATATCCTGGTCTTTGACGACTACGGCCATCATCCCACCGAGATCAAGGCCACCTTGAGGGCCGCCAAGCGCGGATGGCGAAGGAGGGTCGTAGCCCTCTTTCAACCCCATCGTTACACCCGGACCAAGGCTCTCTTTGATGAATTCCTAACGGCCTTTTACGAGGCCGATGTACTGGTTATCACCGATATCTACCCAGCAGGGGAGGAGGAGATCAAGGGGGTACATGCCCGCAACCTCTTCGAGGGAATTCGGGAACACGGACACAGGGATGTCCATTACATCTCCGACAAGAACAAGATTCTCCAACACCTCTTAAGGATTATTATTCCCGGCGACCTGGTCATCACCCTAGGTGCCGGCGATATCTATCGGGTGGGTGAAGATCTGATCGAGGAACTCGGGAGAAAATTCAAGGCGTAGAGGCGTTGACGAACCCAATGATCTCATGGACCTCTGACAAATGAAAGGCAATACCAAGGGGGAACTGAAATCTCTCGTCAAAGGGAAGATCGTCTTCGACGCTCCCATGGCAAAGTATACCTCGTTGGGGGTGGGTGGAAGGGCCGATGCCCTCGTCTTTCCCCAGGACGAGGACGACTTAAGGGTGATACTCCAATTCGCCCAAGAGAGGGCCATTCCCTATTACATCCTGGGCAATGGGACCAACGTGGTCGTTAGGGATAGGGGGCTTCGAGGCATTGTCATCAGCCTTTGCCGGGGATTCAGAAGGGTGAGGATCATCGGCCAAAAGGACGAGGAGGTGTTGATCGACGCCGAGGCAGGGGTAAACCTGAAGCACCTCGTCCGATTCACCAGGGAAAGGGCCCTTACAGGCCTTGAGGCCTTCACTGGAATCCCCGGTACCGTAGGAGGCGCCCTGGCCATAAATGCCGGGGCCTTCGGTTCGGAAATGAGGGATGTGGTCAAATCCGTCGCCGTGATGGAAGGAACGGGGAGCGTGGTGGTGAAGGGAAGGAAGGAGCTGAGATTCAGCTACCGTAATCTGGTGCTCTCCAAGGGGGCCATTATTCTCAGGGGCATCCTGGCCGTTAGGGAGGCGAAGGGAGAGAAGGTTACGGCGAAGGCCGAGGGCTTTCAAAGGCTTAGAGTCCAATCCCAGCCATGGAATATGCCAACGGCTGGCTCCATCTTCAAAAACCCAGAGGGAACGCCCGCAGGGCAGTTGATCGATGAGCTGGGTCTTAAAGGTCACCGAATTGGAAATGCACGGGTCTCGGAGAAGCATGGAAATTTCATCGTCAATGAGGGAGATGCCACGGCTGCGGAGGTTTTGGCTCTCATGGCCTTCATTCGGGATGAGGTATATGAGAAGCGGGGGATTCGACTGACCCCCGAAGTTCACATTATTGGAGAGGGATGAAAAGATTAAAAGGCAGGGGGAAAATAGGCGTGTTGATGGGAGGGGTCTCGGCGGAGAGGGAGATCTCCTTGAGGACCGGGAAGGCCATTGCGAAGGCCCTCAGGGAGAGGGGCTACGGCGCTTGTCCCATCGACGTGGGTTATGACATTGCCGAACGATTGATCTCCGAACAGATCCGGATTGCCTTTATCACCCTTCACGGAAGGTTCGGCGAGGATGGAACCATCCAGGGCATGTTGGAGATAATGAGAATCCCCTATACCGGCTCAGGGGTTCTGGCCAGCGCTCTATCTATGGACAAAATCATGTCCAAGCAGATCTTCTCAGCCCATGCTATTCCCACCCCAGCCTCCCACATTTTGCAAGGCACCGAAGGCGTGAAGGAGACCTTGGAAAAGCTGGACTTTCCCTTTCCCATTGTGGTGAAGCCGGCATCTGAAGGATCGACCATTGGCGTAACCATCGTCTGCGATAAAGGGGGGCTGGCCGAGGCCATCGAGCACGCCCGACAATACGACCATCGGCTGCTCTTGGAGGAATACATCAAGGGGAAGGAGATTACCTTGGGGGTGTTGAATGGCCAACCCCTGCCCATAATCGAGATCGCCCCGAAAGGTGGATTTTATGATTATCGGGCCAAATATACCAAGGGGGAAACGGAATATATCCTCCCTCCCCGCATCCCCAAGAAGGCCCAGGAAGAAGCCGAACGGATCGGCCTGAAGGCCTATAGGGCTCTGGGATGTGAGGGCTGTGCAAGGGTGGATATGATGGCAGACCAGAAAGGGCAAATCTTCGTCCTGGAGGTCAACTCCATGCCCGGGATGACCGAGACAAGCCTTGTGCCGAAGGCGGCCGATTGTGCCGGGATCGACTTCCCGGAATTAGTGGAGAGAATCCTGAGGGAAGCTTCATTGAAGACGGGAGTCCGAGGAGGAGGAGGAAAGGGATGGGAGAAGTAGGTCCTCGTCTCCTGAAGGGACTATGTAAGGGAACTATACTGGTATTGGTCGTCGCGGTTGTTGCTCTCCTCTGCCACGTGGGGTATGGCTACATGATGGAGACACCCCTGCTGACCCTGCGGGAAGTAACCATTGAGGGTTGCCAGAAGACTTTCGAGAAGGAAATTTTGTCCATGACCCAATTGGACCGCCAAAGGAACATGCTCAGCATAGACCTAGCCAAATTGAGAAGCAAGGTGGAGGCGAATCCCTGGATAGAGCGAGCCGAGATCAGGCGGATATTCCCCGATAGAATCTCAATAAAAATCACCGAGAGAAAACCAGTGGCAATCATCCTCTTGGACCACCTGTACTACATCGACGGCCAAGGGGTCATATTTACCAGGGTGCCCAAAGGTCATCAAATCGATCATCCCATTTTGACGGGCCTCCATCGGGATGATTTCAAGGCCCACCCTGATGAAGCATGGGGATTAGTCTTCAAAGCATTGAGGTTGATCAGGTTGACCGAGGGACGAGAGGTTCTTTCCCAAAAGGAGATCTCCGAAATCCATATGGATAAGGCCTTCGGGATAAGCATCTATACGAACAACGGGGCAATCGAAATCAAATTTGGCCTCGACCTTTACGAGGCCAAATGGAAACGATTGGAGAGGGTCTGGAGACATCTCCGGAAGAAACCCCTTAAGCCCGCATATATCGATTGTAATTATGAAAAGAGGGTTATCGTGAAGATGAGGGATGCAATGGCATTTTACCCGAAAAGGCCCACAAAATATGGTCTCGTAAAAAGTCATAAATCAGACGGCACAGGAAAAAG
>JAQYWG010000226.1 GCA_030145085.1 Thermodesulfobacteriota bacterium | reverse complement strand
CGTCGCGGATCGTGGCGTTTTGGATCGGAGCTACCTCAACCGCCACGACGACGGCTCGATGCCGGTTCTTAGGGACCCCTAACGAAATCGAGGCTCTTCGGTAGACTTGCCAGCCCAAAAGGCCAACAAGTGCCAGGACGATGAGTATTCCGAAAACCTTTTTCATGCTATTAATCCTATGGTGTAAACCGGTGGATGTACAATCTCCTTTGGTCAGTTATCTTTACCTTTTTTTGTCCTTTTCCCACTCTCCGAGGATTGAAAATTTCATTGATAATTTTTCTGAAATGTCAAATGTTAACTCCAACTGACAAATTATACAATTGATTTTATCACAAGAGTTCGGGAAATACGACTGAGATAAACCGGAGTTTTCTGACTTATGGAGGATTCCGTTGTCCCTCTGTGTAATCCCATCCTCCAAACCGAACCACCGCAGCACTTTTGTCTTTCGCAGCACCGCATAACGGCAGTAACCAAACTCGACTGGAAGGGACAAGTGTTTCCCACCTCAGAGACCCTAAATACAGAGACCCTAAATACCCGGAAACGTTTAATTCTTTTGACTGCAAGACGGGGATGGGTTCCTTGATTGACACACAAGCCCCTTTCCCCTATAATCGCGCTATTTAAGGCGAATTCTTGTCATTTTCAGCCCACAAGGGTTAAAAAAAGTGGCTTATCTCCAAAAAAGTTGGTGGTCATAGAAGGATTCAAGGGGTCAAGGGTTCAAGGATTCAAGTGAAATGATTAAGGATTACAAAGATTTGAAGGTTTGGCAGAAGTCTTATCGATACAGAATACACTAGGTTTTTATATATAGCTTATGGCTCAACTTGTGAATTTAGAGACGCAGACGAATCCTTGAACCCTCGCCCCCTTTCTTACACCTCATTGGGATAAGACCCGTAAAAGTAAATAATGCCAAATGAAAAATACGGAGAACAAAAAGAGGTCCCTCGACGTAATAGCCAGTGATTACTTCAGCTATCTTGGAAGACATCTTCCCCAGCAGTGCGCCAGTGATGAGTTCTACTACCTTCCGCGCTCAGAGGCCGCCATTAGCCATCTCAGCAGGTTAGATGATCTTACCCCGGAGAGAATTCAGGACCATATTCGGTATGTTCAAAACCTCCTACGTGAAATTTCACCGGAAGAACGAGATGACGTGGAGGGAGAAATAGATCGCCTCTTCCTCAAGCAGAGCATGGAAAGCTTTATCAGGGAGTATGATGATGCAGGGCGTTGGCGAAATGACCCAACCCTCTATGTAAAAATTCCCCTCTTTGCAATGGACCAGGTTCTCTCCCAAAGGGACAGTACAAGGGGCCAAGTAAAATCAAATCTCTCCACCCTTCTTGCCCAAATCCCCTCCTTTCTCAGTTTGGCAGTGAAAAATCTCCGCTCCCCTTCTGAGATTTCCCTGCAGGTTGCTCTCAATATGGCCCAGGATGCACTTCACTTCCACAACCATGATATCAGGGCCTTTATTGAGGAGAGGTTTGGAGAGAATAAGGAGCTTCTTGCAAAAAACCGAGAGGTAGTGGAAGCCTGGGAACGATACAAAAATGAGTTGCTTCAATTACCTTGTATGAACACTTTTGCCATCGGAGAGGATGGCCTCAAAAAAATCCTTACTATCAGCCTGGGTTATCCAAAATCCCCTGAGGAAATCCGAGAGATAGCTCAATACATCTATCAAAAGACTCAAGAGAAGATCCGTGCATTGGCCAGGAAAATTGACAGCCGCAAGACCTGGAACCTTATCCTTTACGAAGGGCTTCCTTCTGTATCTTCCCCTGCAGAAGTGATGCTATTATATCAGAAGGAGGTAAAGAGCCTCCGGCGTTTCTTTTACTCCCAGGACATTATGAGCTTTCCCTTTGGAGAGAAGCTCACTGTTCTGCAAACCCCATCCTATCTACAATCCCTCAGGGCCACAGCTTCGTACAGGCCCCCCTTAACCGGCAATACCAAAGGCCATGGTATTTTTTACATTACCCCTGGAAGAGAGGACTTACCGCTGATATCCAGTCATTGTCGTTATCTATCGGCCCATGAGACGTATCCCGGCCACCATATTTTGGATCATCTTCGAATTCATCATTCCAACCCGATCCGCCGCCAGATCGAATCACCCCTCTTTTACGAGGGATGGGCCTGTTATGCGGAGCGACTTTTGGATGAGCTGGGATATGTCCGAGATCCGCGTCAGCAGCTGATCGGCTTGAAACGTCAACTCTGGCGCAGTTTGCGAGCCATATTGGATGTAGAGCTTCAGACGGGTAAGATCACTTTAGCCCACGGAGCGAAAAAAATTGAAATGCTCGGATATTCCTCAAAGAGGGCCGAGCGTCAGATCCGTCGTTTTGCCCTCTCACCTGGATATCAGTTGTGTTATTCTATCGGGATGTATGAGATCCTTGGAATGCGGAAACGATTTTCTTCCTATTTGGCGCTAAAAGCTTTCCATGATACCCTCTTGGGCGGAGGCCAGCTCCCTTTTCATCTTGTTGAGAGAAGATTAGAAGCCACACTAAAATGCTAAATGACAATGAGGAAAAATGAATGAGAACGCTTAAAGGGTATCATGTAGAATGGAATCTGGGCTGTCCCGGTGGGTGGGAATATCAGAGGATGGCCCAGGAACGGGGAAAGCTTTGCTGGAACAGGGTCAAAAAAATCTCAGCAACAGAGATCGAATTGACCTTCGACCACCCTTTTTTGAACCCGGTCCCACGCTTTTTGGATATGTTGCTGCGGGTTCATCAGACAAGGTTCCCCCGGGAGAAGCCATTCGTTCTTCTCGTAGCCGAAGAGGAAACCCTGGATAAGGTGACGGAGAATATCAATTTGGTGGAGTACCTGAACCGGATGGAGGGGGTAAAGGCAGCACTGACATGCCCTGAGGAGCTGGAAAAGAGGGGGGATTATGTTACCTACAGGGGTCAGAAGGTGACAGCCGTCTTTCTGGATATTAAGAACGATGTTCTTTTGCAAATTGGAACAAAGCATACTATCGAACCCCTATTGACCGGGATCAGGAAGGGGATTGTAGTTAATCCCAGGGGGATGGAACCCATTGGCGCCAAGGCGATCTTTGAAGTTGTGACAGGAGAGTTGAGCACCCTTCTCTCCCCGTCCACCGTAAACCATACCCCTTGGACCCGCCTGTTTCATCCACGATCGACCACGGGACCGGATGGGGAATTGATCCCCGATCTGGTGGAATGGGTGCGGGACCATTGGGAGGAGATTATATTAAAACCTGTTTATGGTTATTCAGGTAAGGGCATATTTGTTGGACCTCAGAGAGAATTTAGGGATGAAGATATTCAGACCACCTTGGAGGGAGAACCCTATATCGTCCAGTCTTTTATACCCAAAGGGTTATGGGCGGAGGAGTATCCGTGGCTGGACATCCAGGGAGAAGGGATCATCCTGAAGCAATGGCAGACAGACTTCCGGTGTCTGATTAACGATACAGGGCTGATCGGATTTTTGGCGCGTTTTGGGGGGATACCCACCAACGTGGGTGCAGGGGGTGGTAATCAGAGCGTGGCCATCCTCAAGACGGAAATCCCGGTTAAAGAAGCGGTGCGCCGAATTAACGAGGCGATCATTGGATTGGGGTATTCCACAGCGATGGAGATCCAGAAAGAGGTGGACAAGAAGGGGTTAGAATTGGGCCACACCTACCTTCAAGGTCCAACACCCACCACCTTGAGACCACGGATTATCACCCAGAACCACCTGATCTCTTTGCAGGAATACAGTGCTAACCTCTGGGGCGATTTGGTAAAACTTGAGAAAATGTGGCAGGAAGGTAAATTGGACCACGTGGTCCAGATGGGTAAGGGCGAGGTGGAGATTGCCCGGATGCAGCCATGGGGAGGTTCGCCAGCCCTGATCGCGTCCGATGGTCTCTTCAGCTTCGGGGCCCATCTCCAGGATGGTTAAGAGGAGATACGGTCAATAAGATAATCGTAAGGAGTAGAGGCGATGCCCAGGGTACCGTCCATACTCTTCATCAATTCAGGATCCTCTACCAAGGCCTTCACCTTGGACAAGGCCAAAGGGATGGGCCTGGAAACAATCCTGGTCAAGGACCGGCTAGAGTGGGAGGGATCCTATGTAGATCATTTTATCCAGGCAGATACGTATAAC
>JAQYWG010000225.1 GCA_030145085.1 Thermodesulfobacteriota bacterium | reverse complement strand
AATTCTCCCCTCTTCTTAACTAACCGCGGGTGAGAATACCCAGGGCTTTGGCTCGGGTAATCGCTTGTCGGCGGGTGCTGACCATGAGCTTCTGGTAGATGTTTTTCAAGTGTCCTTTGACGGTTTCAACTGAAATGAACAGCTTTTCGGCAATTTCTTTGTTCTGCAGCCGCTGCGCCAGCAGCTCCAGGACATCGACCTCACGATGGGTCCGCGGTTCAACCAGGGACTGGGGATTGGATCATGGAGAGAGAGGGGTGAGCGATGCGAACCACTGGTGAGGTGTCGAAAGCAAGAGGAGGGCGTCAAAACTGGGGTCCTTTCAATACTCCAGGATGATCCAGGGGGGATCTGCTTACTGCCTGGGCGGCGTCCGGCATAGAGATGGTGCGAACCTGATCCAGGCTTTTGCGTGGAACGTGGGAACCTGTCGTTCCGATGTTAAGGGAAAAACCCAAGTGGAGACCCCACGAGAAGAAGGGGGACGTAGTTAAATTGTTGGATAAGCTCTTCCCTTCCGTTGTCTTTATTCCATGCCAAGTGATCAACCGTTGGTGAATTAACTGTTTTTCACCAAACCCGAGACCTGAAAACGGAGACGTCCGGTGTAGATTTTATATAATAACCGGAACATCATGGGGAACCTTTCGAGATTGAAAGGGGCAAATGGACTATTCTATCTTTTCCTCGGTCTAATGTATCCCCATTCGACCAGTCGCCCATAGGCGTATTGTGCCTGGTCACCCTGGTTAACGACTCCCAAGTAACGGTTATATTCAACCGCGGCGTCTCTTCTACGCCCCATCCCTTCCAGGGAATAAGCTTTCAGGAATATGGTATTCGGATTGCCAGATAACATTTTTTCATAGCTATTGAAATCCTCATAGGCGGGACCGAAATCCCCTTTCACAACCTTCGTAATTCCACTCAGATGATGGGCCTGTGCCTCTTCTGGATACACTTTTTTGGCTAACTCCGCATACCGCCGAGCTTCTTCGGTTTTTTTCTGTGCCAACAGACACTTCGACATCATGCAGAGTCCGGCATAATCCTCCGGGGCCTCCTTGAGGGCCTTTCGGAAATGTCCCTCGGCAGTGGGAAAATCCTTCTTCGCCATGGCCTTTTCCCCATTCTGCATCTCCTCGATGGCCCCTTTCATTGCCCGCAGTTTTGCCGTGCGATCCATGTAACGGTCTCTATGAACGGGGAAGTTTTTCGCGGGCTGATATTTCATTTCGACGGTTTCTACGGCTGTCTGGTAACGCTCATCGCTCATGGGGTGGGTCGCAAACATCATTTCAATGGCATTGGGTTTGCGCTTCGACAGGCTTCGCAGCATGTCCATTAAGCCCACCATTCCCTTCGCGTTATAGGTGCTCCGGACCATGTATTCCATACCCAGCGCATCGGCCTGTCGCTCGTTGTCCCTGCTGTATTTGGCAAGCAGAGCTCCGGCTCCAATGCTCCCCAGGCCTGCCGCAAGCCCCCCGAGTACTTTACTTTCGGTCCCGACGGCAACCCCAATCCCGGCCACTGCCGCTTGAGCCAATATGCCTTTGGACATTTGCTGGGCCGTATGGCGTGCGTTTACATGACCAAGTTCGTGACCGAGCAGTGCCGCAAGTTCCGCTTCGTTATCAAAAGCAAGGAGAATTCCTCGCGTGCAGGCGATGCTGCCCCCGGGAAACGCATAGGCATTGACATATGTCGCATTTACCCCGCGGAAGGAATACGGCATATCAGGGCGATGGGTTTGCGCGGCTATGCCTTTGCCAGTTCTATCGATATAATTGTTGAGGGTTTTGTCCTGAAGAGCGCCATAGTCCGCGGAAAACTGATGCGGTGAATTTTCCTTATCAACCGCAATCTCCTGACTCTCCGAGACCAGCATCAATTGCGACTTGCCCGTGACCGGGTTAGTGGCACAACCAGTAAGAACGCCTCCTGAAGATAATGCCATGAGCCACAAAAAATGTCGGCGCGTCATTTGCCCCATTGGGATAAGCTCTTCATAATCAAATTGCATGAGCTCCTCCTTTCGCCTCTATCATCCATCCCAAATCTCAGATGGAAGCAATAGATCTGTTCGGCTGTCGATGAGGGTTTAATAATGTAGTTAAGAAATTATCAAATTTTTGAGGATGATGTCAAATAAGGTACGAACGAAGTAAAAAGTCAAGACATGACAGAACCTATCTGGGTAATTGATTCTCAACGGCCGCGCCGTGGAATTATAGTACCCTTCATGACCATGTTGCCAACCTTTAAGTGATAAATGAAGATCTGCCCCCGGGATGACCGGGATGACCAATCTCGCGGTGACCGTGGTTTTCGCAAAGGCTAAATGTTATAGTATAGAGCATGGCGTGTACTTGAAAAGGCAATAAGGAGAGTTGACATGGAAGCCAGGTCGGACATAACGACGAATAAGCACAAGGAATTGGAGACGCTCTTTCAAAAGCACGGTTATACGGATTACAAATGGATTGAGCCGGGAAAGATCGTCGTCTCCCAATGGGTTCGAATGAAATGCATGTTCGGCTGTGGCGAATACGGCAGAACAGCCACCTGTCCCCCGAACCTCCCCTCAGTTTCTGAATGCGAGAGATTTTTCCAGGAATACAGCGATGCGGTCATCTTTCACTTCGAAAAGAACGTGGCCAAGCCCGAAGACCGCCACGCGTGGACGAAAAAAGTGAACGGAAAACTTTCAAAGCTGGAGCGAGAAGTCTTCCTTTCCGGTTACGAAAAAGCCTTTCTCCTGTTCATGGATAGCTGCCGCATATGCGGTGAGTGCCCGGCGGGATCAAAGGAGAAGTGCAAAGAACCGAGATTAGCGCGCCCCTCACCCGAGGGGATGGCCGTGGATGTTTACGCTACTGTCAGACGGGTTGGTTATCCCATTGAGGTTCTTTCAGAGTATTCGCAGAAGATGAACCGCTACGCTTTTTTGCTGGTCGAGTAGCTGGCAGTATGCCTTTAAGGGAACCTCTCAAGTTATAGAGCCTGAACGCAATAGGGGAAATTAAGGCAATGCGAGTGGATTGATTATCTTCTGGCACCCGGTTGAATTATACGCGGTTATCGGTTTGCCCTGCGTTGAAAGGCCAGGCCTGCAACTGACCAGCTGAGAGCGAGGAAACCAGCTGCTGCAAGGGTACATATCCACGCTGAGGAGAAGTAAGACTTCCCGGAAATTCCAAACCGGACCAGCTCAACCACGTAAGTCAGGGGCGAAACCATGGCTACGGGTTTTACCCATGCCGGTAAGGCCTCCAAGGGCATAAAGACGCCGCTGATGAAGAGCAATGAGAACCTCAGGAAGTTCATCAGGGTCATCGCCTCGAAGACCTCCCTGGCCATCACCGAGGCAATGAGGCCCAGGAGGGAAAAGACCCCCCCTCCCAGGAGCAGGCCGGTACTGAAAACGAGGGGACTGACCACCCTCATACCGAGCAGGAGAACGAGACCAGTAGTGATGACGAGGGAAGTGGCGATGCCATAAGCGGCCGCACTGGTCGCTTTGCCCAAGACGATGGTGCGGTGGGTCACGGGTGTCAGCAGGAGACGCTGGAGGGTCCCGGAACGCTTCTCGAAGGTGACGACGATGGCAGCCGGAGAAATTTAACAAGCATTTCAGGGAGATTTCCGGACGTTTGGAGGGCGTGATTTTGGAATGCCTCGATTTTGCCGATTTAATAGAGAGGTACGACCGTCCTTGGACCGTCTTCTACTGCGACCCGCCCTTTGTGGACTCGGAAAATATATATAGCGTCTTTTGAAAAGGAAAACCATGAGCGCTTGGGGAAGATCCTGAAAAACATTAAGGGCCATTTCATATTGTCGTACAAAGACCATCCCGACATCTGGCGCCTCTATGAAGGCTTGAAATTCAGGCAGGTTGAGGGCAAATACTCTGTTTCTAAATTGGCCGATGGCAGGAAGTCTTTCGGCGAGCTCATCATCACCAACTTCTAACCCCCCTTCAATTAATCCCCCCGAAATTCCTTGATCTTTTAGTTTTCTATGTTATTAGGAGTTAGTGGTTTGTGACTATTGCAAACGCAAATCAACACTTTCTGGTCAGCTTCTCACGCAAGATATCATCTTGAATTCTTTAACCAAGCAGCGTTATATCCAGCTCACTCTGTCTCGGTTTGCCAAATCCTTCTGGCATGCC
>JAQYWG010000224.1 GCA_030145085.1 Thermodesulfobacteriota bacterium | reverse complement strand
GGTTGAGTCCCCTCAGTGTGAGGGGCCCATGGTGACCGAATGTGAGGATTGTGAAATCTCCCAGGGTGATTTCGCCATTTACCTGTGTAAGGTTTTGGGAATAGGAGAGGCTTTGAATTACGTTCAATCCTTCTTGGCATTGACAGCGCTGCAGATTTCTCCAAGAAGAGGGTGGAGATCTGAGGAGCCCTTTGCCCTCATCACTCAAAGGGAGATAGAAGAGATCCGGTGTTCGGTTCGAGAGGCCTATGAGAAGGGCCTGATTTCAACGGAACCAACCCTTATGGTTGCCTCGGTAAATGATTTATGCCTGTGGCTCAAGACGGACATAGAGGTCGTGGGAGCAGGTACCGTTGTGGAGACGATAACACCACTATCGGGCTACCGAGGGGGGGGTGGAGTAGACGTAGCCAGTAGTCCCCTATAGTCTACCACAGTAGTTGAATAGGGAAGAGGATAACGGGGCAAAATGGGGGAATGGAGGTTTGAGACTTGTTTCTATCGGCTTGATAGCGGTGGCGTTTCTCGGTTTTCCGTGGGAGGTGGACGGTGGTGGTCTTCGGCTCGGTCCATTGATCTTTACACCATATGTTACCGGCTCTGGTACATACACGGATAATGTCTTTCTCACGAAGAGCAACAAGAAGTCGGACTTCTACTACTCCATCCTGCCGGGCGTGAAGGTGAGGGCGAGATCCATCGGTCGCCATAATTTTCATCTGGACTATGATGCCGATATCTCCCAGTTTAGCAGTTACAGCGGGGCCGACTATGTCGTCCAATCCCTTGACGCGGCCCTCGATTTGGACCTGTCCAGGGGGGTTGGGTTAAAGCTCGGTGACAAAATTACGTATGGGGCCGATTTGCCCGATTTCGAAGGAGATGAGACATCCCAGTACCTTTCCAATATAGCTCGGATTGAAGCCTCCTCTACCTTCTTCGATCGATTTGGACTTGGCCTACGGTATAGTCATAACCTCAAGGATTACGAACGCAGTAGGGATGAAATCGATAATTTCGATACGAACACCGTCGGGGGGTTTTTCCGTTTTCGTATTCTGAGAGGAACCTCCATGCTCGTGGAATATGTCTATTCGATCACCGATTACCAAAAGGAAAGGGCCAACTTTAAGAATAGTTATGCAAACCGAGTCAATACCGGAATCACGTGGGACATTACCGCGAAGACCAGAGGGACCGTAAGGGGAGGATACCTAAATAGACGTTATTACCGCGTTGATCGTGAGGATGACGTGATATACGCATCGGCAAACATCTCTCACGAATTAACGAACCATATCGTCCTTTCCATAACAGGGGTTCATGACATTCTCGATACCTCTAATGCAGATGACAATATTCAATTTAGTACATCGTATGTCTCCAGTCAGGTCTCGGCCGGATTGCGCCATACCTACAGGAAATTTACGTCGAGCATCGAGGGGGGTTATATATTCGACCGCTATGTTCACGATGACCTCAATGCTGGGAAGAAAAGGAAGGATACCGTCTGGAGGGGATCGGCGGGCATTGACTATCAATTGCAGAAGTGGATAAAATTGGGGGTAAAATATCGTTACACGAACCTCAATTCCAATTTCGATACCGAGGACTACGGCGAGAATCTCGTCACCCTTTTCGTGGGGCTAAGCATGTAGGGAGGGTTTGACCATTATCAACGAAATATATGTGACGACATTAATCCTTGCGTATTAGGAAAGGATACAGGCACATTCTAAATTCTAGTTTATAGACCCCAAACAAATTCAAATATTCTGTGTGCAACAGACCCTTAAGCATGGGGGTATTCCATGCGAGGAAAGTTTATCCTCATAACGCTTACAATGGGCATTTTCCTTTTTTCGCCCCTTTCTCCTCCCGGGGGGATCCAGGTGATGGGAGCCCCAAGGGGGGATCTCGATATCGTAATGGAATCGATTGAGAGGTGGAAGAAGGAGGTTGAACGGAAAGGGTTAGGCCACTACCTTTCACGTTATGGGAACCCGTCCCAAAAGGCCGAGGGTTTGAAGGGGAAGAAAGTCCATTCGGAGCGGGTTGATATTACCATAGAGGATATGAGGATTTTTAAACGAGACGATGGAATCATTATCACTACCTTCTTGCGAAGGGCCAAGTCAGGGCTATTTAAAGATGTAGGGGTGGGGATGCTCAGTTTTAAGCGGGAAGATGGTAGATGGAAGGTTGACGGGGAAAAGTGGTATCCCTTATCGGATAAGGCCTTTTCAGGGGGGAATGCATATACCGTGACCATTGGGCCGGGGAATTCCCCACGGGTTATCATCAATGAGCCAGGGGGAAAAGGTCAAAACCGGGGGAAAACCCCGAGAAAATGGGTTGCCGCAAGGGGGGAGGTACCCGAAAACCCCGATATTGGGGAATACACCATAGGGGCAGGAGATGTTCTCCTCATTAACGTGTGGGGACACGGGGATTTGACGAAAGAGGTGGTGGTTTCTGAGAAGGGGGAATTTTCCTTTCCCCTTATCGGAGAAGTGGAGGCGGCAGGGCTGAACGTCAAAGATCTGGAGGCAAAGCTGGCGCGTTTGCTTTCCGATGGGTATGTCATCAATCCCTACGTTACCGTTCGCGTTAAGGGGTATAAGAGCAGGAAGGTATATATGTTGGGGCAGGTGAGGTCTCCGGGAACCTACTCCCTGGATAAGGAGACTTCCCTGATTGAGATCATCTCGAGGGCGGGAGGAGTGACGGATGGTGCGGGGTGGATCATCGAGGTCGTCCGTCCTTCGAAAAAGGTGCCCGACAAGCCAATCACCCCGGATGAGGCGAAGAAGGAGGATATTATCCGTGTAGACGTAGAGGGGCTCTTGGGGGGAAGGCCGGAAGACAACATCAGGATTGAGGGTGGGGATACCATTTTCGTTCCCAAGGCGGCATATTACTTCATCTTCGGGGAGGTGAGGAGTCCGGGTAGTTATAAGTTAAGGCGGGAAACCACGGTTTTAAAGGCCGTTATCTTGGCCGGAGGCTTTACTGGGAAGGCTTCCAAGAGGAGGATTAAGATCAGAAGGAAGGAAGGAGAGAAGACAATTAAGGTTCGCGTGAAGTTGGACGATCCGGTTTTACCCCAGGATACTATCATCGTGCCCGAGAGCTTTTTTTGAAATGTCCACCATCATAGAAACATTTAACCTGACCAAGAGATTTCCCCAAATCAAACGCTACCACGAGATCATCATACACCCACTCCAAAAGCGAGAGATCACAGCCCTGGAAGACGTCAATATTCGGGTTCGGAAGGGAGAGATATTCGGCCTTTTGGGACCTAACGGGGCGGGAAAGACGACCCTCATCAAAACATTGTGTACACTGCTCTTGCCCAATGAAGGGACGGCCCTGGTTAACGGCTATGACATCGTGAAGGAGGAAAGGGAGGTGAGGAGATCCATCGGTTATGTGGTGAATGATGAGAGGAGTTTCTATTGGAGGTTGACGGGGAGGAGGAATCTGGAATTTTTCGCCATATTGAACAATCTCGCCCCAGACCGGACGAACCGGCGGATAGGGGAGGTGCTTCGACTGGTCGGTTTGGAGACCAATGGGAACAAGAGGGTGAAGGATTACTCAACGGGGATGAAACAGAAACTTGCCATTGCCAGGGGGATGTTATCCGATCCCGAAGTTCTGTTTATGGATGAGCCCACGAGAAGCTTGGACCCCGTGATCGCCAAAAGCCTGAGGGAATTTATCAGGAAGAATATTGTTGAGGGGCAGGGGAAGACCGTTTTCCTTTCCACCCACAATTTAGGTGAAGCCGAGGACTTATGCGACAGAATAGCCATCATCGATAGGGGGAAAATCAAGGCATGTGGGACTTTGGATGAGATGAAGGCTCTCTTAGAGGGGAAGAAGCGGTATCTCATCGAAGTGGAGAAACCTTTGGAAGGCCTTATGGAGGAATTGAAGGATGTTTTCCCCTTTGTGGTACGAGAAACTCTACCGGAAGGGGTGATTACCATCGAGGTGGCCACAGATGACCGATGGACGGTATCTCGGGTCATCGAGGTCATCGTATCCCATGGGGGTAAGGTCATCGGGTGTTCCGCCAAGGAGAGAACACTGGAGGAGATCTTCTCCCGAGTGACTTCAAGCCGGGATTCAGAGGAGGGGCTTGGGGGGGAACAGGGATAGTATGCTCTATCAT
>JAQYWG010000223.1 GCA_030145085.1 Thermodesulfobacteriota bacterium | reverse complement strand
AAAGTGAGGGCTACGCGGTCTTCCCACACAGGTTATACCATCTAACCCCTAGTGGATCCGCTTTTCCCCAAGATGGCAGACACTCCAGATACACCACTATTTTCCTATGCTTATTTGATTATGCAGAAATCTTTCTACGGGAACAGGAATAAAGGATTTAAGGTGAATGGAATGAGAGAAGCTTTGAAGACAGGAATCAGTTTTGGTTTGACCTCCGGGGTAATCACAACCCTGGGACTTATGGTCGGGCTACATTCTGGAACCCATTCAAAACTCGTTGTGCTCGGCGGGATTCTTATGATCGCTATTGCTGACGCTTTTTCCGATGCACTTGGCATACACGTCTCCGAGGAATCTGAAAACATCCATACCAGAAGACAAATATGGGCATCGACCGTCTCGACGTTTCTGTCAAAGTTTATGTTTGCTCTGACTTTTGTGATACCGGTTGTTCTTTTTCAACTCTCAATAGCAATCTTGGTTAGCGTGTTATGGGGTCTAGGTGTACTGGCGATCCTTAGTTACAAGATAGCCATGTCCCAGGGAAGAAAACCATGGAGAATAATTGCCGAACACTTACTCATCGCTCTTGCAGTAATAGTTATCACTCATTTTGTAGGTGATTGGATTTCGGGGGCCTTCAAATAGGGACCACTACAACGATTTCGTCCAAATACTTCTAAGCTACAGGTAATCAATCCGGCGTATTCACGTCAGAGTTGGCAAACTAGTCGACATGATCGGGATGGTTTCTAATTCTAACCTGTTGAAATTTTCAGGTTCTCGATTCATACAACGTTTCAAATAAATGAATTTGTCAGCATGCCAGCACTCGTTAAGGAGGTGCTCAATTTCTCGCCGGATCATGTGAACCCTAAGCTTACGCAAACGAATTCGTGTTCCCGCCCCTCGGGGAAAGTCCTTCCCCTTCCAGTGACCCTAAATTGATACTCTCGCATCTGTTCAGGCTCGCACATGCTTCCGACTGAGACGGAAATGATTATGTTTGAGGAAATTTCCGTTCCTTATGTATTGCGGTTATTCCAAGGCATGTGGTACAAAGGGGAAAGTCGATGGCGATAAGGTTGAGGAGGAAGGAGAGAAGGGGTCGATGTTCGAGATATTTGAGGAGACGCGGATCGGGAATATGGTTCTGAAGAACCGCATCGTGAGGTCAGCCACGTGGGAGAATCGGGCTACGGAAGATGGATTTGTCACGGATGAGCTCATTGATTTCACGAGTGAACTTGCCCAGGGGGAAGCAGGACTCATTATCACCGGCATATCCTATGTGACGGAAGAGGGGAAAAACATCTTCAGGCAGACGGGGATCCACCGAGATGAATGTATCCCGGGATTGAAGAGGTTAACCGATGAAGTTCACCGACAAGGCGGCCGCGTTGCTGCCCAGCTCGTCCACGGAGGCGGTCGGTCCCTGGTATTGCAACCCGCGAAACCGCTGCTTGCGCCCTCGGATATGGTAGGGGAATTCTTCGGGACAGCACCATCGCGGGCCATGACCCTCGATGAGATCGAATCCGTAAAGGAGGCCTTTCATGGGGCGGCCTTGCGGACCAAGGAGGCCGGTTTCGATGCCGTCGAGCTTCATGCCGCCCATGGTTACCTCCTGAGCCAATTCCTGTCTCCCTTATGTAATCGTCGGGAGGACGAGTATGGGGGAAATTTGGCGAGGCGAGCCCGATTTGTCACCGAGCTCATCGGGGAAATCAAGGAAGCCGTGGGGACGGATTTTCCCGTCTTGA
The DNA here is from genome assembly GCA_030145085.1 of Thermodesulfobacteriota bacterium. GTDB lineage: Bacteria > Desulfobacterota > BSN033 > WVXP01. The sequence continues at coordinate 2,475 of JAQYWG010000223.1, read as the reverse complement.
TGAAGGTCAATGGAGACGATTTCGTCGACGGTGGTCTGAAGGCAAGTGATGCCGCCGAGATGACGACCCTTTTTGAACAGGCCGGCCTCGACGCCGTCGAGATAAGTGGTGGCCTTTTTGGCCCGGACAGGATACCGAAGGAGCTGACCCGACGGAGCGCCCGAAAGCCCGAGGAAGGTGTGTTCTTCCTGCCCCAGGCTCAGGAATTCAGGGGGAGGATCAACATCCCCATCATCCTGGTTGGGGGTATTCGGGCGCTGGAGATGATCGAGGGGCTCCTCTCCGAGGAGAAGGTCGACTATGTGGCCATGAGCAGGCCATTTATCAGGGAACCTCAGCTGGTAAAACGCTGGAAGTCGGGCGATCGCTCCCCCTCTACATGCCAAACCTGCGGGCGGTGTTCGCTCAAGGCCTTTCGGGGCCATAAGCTTCAGTGCTATCGCCGCAAAAAAACCAATCTCATGGTGTAGAGATTTGAAAATCGAATCGATTTGTGGTATGAGAGAATTGAGCGGGGAATTCTCTCTTGGGAGGATAAGGGGATGAGGGTGAAATGGATCTTGGGAGGCCTCATATTTTTCCTTGCGATTTCCCTCTGCATTAGTCATGCAGAACCGGGCAAGAGGTGGGGGGATATTGAAAGGGGCGAAAACCTCTTCATTACGAAATGTGCCTTCTGCCACCACACGGACAGCAAGGATACAAAGGTGGGACCAGGTTTGAAGGGGGTTTTTAAGAAAAAGGTTCTACCCGTGAGCAAAAGGCCCGTGACACGGGAAAATATTCGAAACCAGATCAGAAACCCTTTCGCGAACATGCCCGTGGTCCCGGATCTATCAAAGCAAGACATCCGGGACATCACCGAATACCTCCGGGTGCTCTAGGTACAGTTAGGTTGAGAGGCGATATTTCTTCATCTTGTACCGAAGGACGCGTTCACTGATGCCCAAGCTCCGGGCTGCCTTGGTCTGAACCCCTCCACACTCCTCAAGGGCCTTCACGATGAGATCCCTCTCCATCCCTGAGAGCATGGCGTTGAGGGATTGTCCCTCACCCTCAAGGTCGAGTTTAGCCTCCCTCACCCCTTCCCGAACCTGAAAAGGTAGATCTCGGGTCGTGATGGTATCGCTCCTACTAACCACCAGGCTCCTCTCGATAATATTCTCCAGCTCCCGAACATTTCCAGGGTAGGCGTACCGGAGCAGCAGATCCCTGGCCTCTTTCGAGATTTTGGGGATAGCCCTTCGATTCTTCTCGCTGTATTTTTGGAGGAAATGGTCGATGAGGGGGGGGATATCTCCCCTCCTCTCCCTCAAGGGGGGAAGAAAAATGGCAATGACGTTGAGCCGGTAGTAAAGGTCTTCCCTGAAGGTTCCCCTTCGGATGCCTTCCTCCAAATCCCTATTGGTAGCCGTCATGACCCTCACATCGGCCTTAATGGTCTGATTGCTTCCCACCCGTTCGAACTCCTTCTCCTGGAGAAATCTGAGCAGTTTCATCTGGAGCGATGGAGATAGATCGCCGATTTCATCCAAGAAGACGCTTCCCGTATGTGCTTGCTCGAACCTGCCAATTCGCCTCTGAATTGCCCCTGTGAAGGCCCCCCTTTCATGGCCGAACAGTTCGCTCTCCAAAAGGTTTTCCGGAAGTGCGGTACAGTTGACCTTGATGAAAGGTCTATCTGCCCTGGGACTCGAGTAGTGGATGGCGTTGGCGATGAGCTCCTTTCCCGTCCCGCTTTCCCCTCGGATGAGGACCGTAGCCTCACTTTTGGCTACCCTGCCCGTCAAATTCATGACCTCTTCCATCGTGCCGCTGCCATAGACGATCTGGTCGAATCGATACCTTTCCCGGAGCTTTTCCTTGAGCTCCCTGTTTTCGCGCCGTAAAAGAATCTTTTCCGATACCTTTTCTATGAGCAAGAGCAGCTCGTCCAGGTCGATAGGCTTCGTCAGGTAGTCGGCTGCCCCCTCCTTCATCGCCTGAACCGCCGTTTCGATGGTTCCATAGGCCGTCATCATGACTACGGCCAACTCAGGGTTGATCTTCCTCATCTCGCGGAGAGTTTGGAGGCCGTCCATTCCGGGCATCTTGTAGTCCAAGAGGACGAGATCGAAATGAGCGCGCCTGACCTCCGCCAAGGCCCTCTCCCCTCCGTCTGCCGACAGGACGGAGAAGCCCTGGCGAAGGAGAAACCCCTCAAGCATTTCCCGTTGCGATTTTTCGTCCTCAACGATCAGCAGGTTGATCCGCTGTGCGCTCATAATCTTTTTTCCTAGAAGTCACCTTTGATGATTTCGTAAAAAGTCGGAATCAGACGGCAAAGAAAAACGATCCAGATACAAGGTGCGCAAATCCTGAGAAATGAGGCGTACAGAGAAGTACGCCGCAATGATTTACCCTGTTAAATATTTTCTTTGTTTGATGTTACTGTTTTCAAGCAACTTCTCTATCCCATATCTCTTGATATGGCTG
>JAQYWG010000222.1 GCA_030145085.1 Thermodesulfobacteriota bacterium | reverse complement strand
ATGATTAACCTGAACTTTGTGAAAAAAGGGATAAAGAGAAAGGAGGTCAGGGTTTGATGGACAAAAAATTCATTTCCATTGTCGCTGCGATTATGTTCTTTGGATCCTTGCTCGTCTTGCAGGGCGTCTTCGGTCAGCCGGACTCTATTACCATCGATAATCCCGGGCTTTACACGACGGATAAGTACCAGGGGGCTCCATTCAACCACAAAAAGCATGCCGATGCGCTGAAGGACTGCAAGAAGTGCCATCACACCTGGAAGGAGGGTGCGAAGGTTAAGAAGTGCGTGGATTGCCATACCAAGGACTCCAAGGTTGACGCGAAAAAGGCCTTTCACGCTAATTGTAGGACATGTCATAGGACCATGAAGAAGGCGGGCAAGGCGACGGGTCCGACCGCCTGTACGAAATGTCATCCTAAAAAGTAAGTTTGGATTCAAACCCGAAGGCTAAAAGGGGCCAGATAGGAAGGAGCTCATCTGGCCCTTTTGTTTTTCCGCCATGGTCCCATTCTCCTCCATCCCGCCGAAACGGCCCGTACCATCCTCCTCCCCTGATGAAAAAGCACAATTACCTATCCCGGTATCATGGGAAGATCTTTGTTTTTACCGCCTTTTTTGGTAAGATGAGCTTACCCATGCTCGGTTCATTCCCGTAAATCTTATTAGCGGTGAGAAGGTCAGAGACCTTAGCGATGGGCGGAAGGTGAAGCGGTCAGAAGGGGTGGAGATCGTGGAGGAAGGAGTTAAAAAGATCCTGAGGGATAAGCCCGAAAGGCTCTGCCTGGACCATTGGGAGCTTGAAACCATTTTGGACTCCTTTTCCGGCAAGAAGGTAGCCATTGCAGAATTGGCGGGTCGAGACAGCATTGCCGCGGCCATCAAATTCCTGGAGGAGAAGGATGGAGAAGCCCTGTTGCCCGTCTATACGTTTACGGGCACGGAATATGGCTCCTTCGACTATTTGGAGAGTGCCGTGGAATGGCTGAAGGAGCGATTGGGCAGCGGGAGGGTGGGGGACCTCGTCCTTTTGGGATCCCCGAACTTCTGGCATGCCCTCAATGGCCGATGGGTAAAGGAACTCATCCGGAGATATGGGTTCTATACCCCCTGTATCGGCTGCCACGTCTATCTTCATGCCTCCCGGATTCCGCTGGCCAAGGCCCTGGGTGTGAAGACCGTAATTTCGGGGGAGAGGGAATATCACGACGGAAGGCAAAAGATCAATCAGATCTCCCTTGCCATATCGGCCTATCGATTTCTCCTTTCCCGTTTCGATCTGGACCTTTTGACGCCCCTTGTCAAGATAAAATCGACGGCGCAAATCGATGAGATGATCGGCACGAAATGGAATAACATTGGGCATCAACTTCAATGCGTTTTGAGCGCCAATTATCGGGATGCGATGGGTAATCTCCATTTCGGCCCTAACCATTTCGACCTGAATCACATCCTGGGCTATTTAAGCGAGTTCGCCCTCCCCGTAACCTCCCGGATCATCGAAGGGCTTTTGCGGGGAGAAGGGGTTGATTACCCTCGAATCGCCCAGGAGGTGTTGGGGGAGAGGCCTCGTCTGATTTGGGAGCTTGCGGAGGGAATATGGCCATCGTGTTCTTGATCCTCGATGGGCTTGGGGATAGGCCTCAAAGGATGTTGGGGTCGAAGACACCTCTTGAGGCAGCAGAAACGCCCAATCTGGATCGATTGGCGGCCCTGGGATCCAATGGGCTCCTCGATCCCCTCGGCCCAGGGGTTCCCATGGGGAGCGAGGCAGCGCATTTCCTCATCTTCGGCTACCCCTTGGAGGATTTTCCCGGCAGGGCAGTGATCGAGGCAATGGGAAAGAAGATCCCCATGAAACCCGGGGACGTTTTATGCCTGGCAAGCTTTGCTTGGGTCGTCCCCCACGGAAGGCGCTTGATCCGGCAACGCCTTGCTTATGAGCATCCCGAATCCATCGATGAGGAGGCCATAGTTTCCTTATCCAAGGACATATCCGGCTTTGAGTATGAAGGGATAACGATGGAGTTTAGGTATACGGGAAGGGGTGAGGGTATTCTCTTTTTGGGGGGAGGGCTTAGTCCGCATTTCACCGATTCGGATCCCTTTGGAGACGGAGGGCCTGTGCTCAAGGTTCAGCCTTTAGAGGGAGCTGAAAAGGACCTGGCCCAAAGCGCATCCGAAGCTCTCAACAATTACCTCTTATGGTCATACGAAAGGTTGAAAGACCATCCCGTTAACCGAGACCGTGGGGAGCCCTTCAATTTTCTCGTCACGAAGTGGTCGGGGCGTTTTCCGGAAAACCCCCCATTGCCCTTTTCGGCCAAATATGGGTTGAAGGGAGTGGCCATTGAAAACGGCCCCCTCTATGTGGGATTGGCTCGATTTCTGGGGCTCGAACCCATTGAAGTTCCCACCGAGCAGGATGTCACCCGGGATATGAGCCAAAAGGTCAAATGCGCCCTGGGAGCCTTTGAGAGGGGATACGATTTCGCCTACCTCCATACGAAGGCCCCGGATGTGGAGGGCCACAAGGGGGAACCTCTCCTGAAGGCGAAAGCCATCGAGGCCATCGACCGATCGTTGGATCCCCTGGTAATGAGGGTTCGAGAAGATCCGAGTTTTCTCCTGGTCATTACCGGCGACCACGGGACCCCCAGTGCAGGAGCCATGCTTCACTCGGGGGATTCCCTTCCCATCCTCTTTGCGGGGATGAATGTCCTCCAGGACGACGTCGTTCATTTCAACGAGAGGGATGCAGCAAGGGGTGGTATGGGTCGCCTTCGGGGCCTTGATGTCATGAATATGGCCCTGAATTTAACCGATAGGGCAAATCTCTATGGGGTAAAACATAGTCCTCTCCCTGTTCCCTCGGTGCTTCGTGAACCGGTCCCCTTGGAGATCACCTCAAACCATTGAAGGGAGTAAAAACCTACGCTTTGCCCTCTCCTCTGGATGTACTCACTTACGGATCAAACCCGGCAAGAGCCCCTCTAACCCCTTTTCCTTACCCTCAGCCGGGGCTTTAGATTTACCCGTTTTGGACGCCACAATGCCGCTGAGAAAATCGATCTTTCCCTGAACCAGCGATTCATCTGAACCAAACTGATTCAATATGCCCAGTTTGCCCTTGGAAAGGTCATTGGAAAACCCCTTCATCTCCTCTCCCGAAGCACCATCGATCTGCCGCCCAAGAGAGGCTTTCAACGCATTCACTTTTTTGCCCGCAAGACTCTTCAGTTGCCTGGCAAAGAGTCGGTCGACGTCGGAAGAGATGGACAGTTGGGGATTGTCCCTCGCCCCCTTAGCCGCCACATTGATGCTCAGGGAAGGAGCCGTCTTCATGGCCTCCTTCACCATGTTCACCATGAGGTTTTCCGTACCTTTTTCCGAGAAATTGAGGGTAAGATTTTTCACCGTGGTCATGGTCATCAAATCGATGGAGTCGCCCTCCAATGTCAGGTTCGCCTTGAGGTCTAAAAGGCCTCGGGTGATGTTCGACAGCGAAAGGGAATTTTCCCTAAAGGCAAACCCGTCCAAAGGATACCCCCTAAGGTCCAGGGATACGGTGTCGATGGGTGTCTTGCCGGTATGATCCAAAATCCCGTTGAGCAACAGCTTGGGACGTTTTCCCTGAATGTCGACCCGCGTGGGTTTTCCGTAGGAAACGGGATCGGAGGTGACCCCACGGATGGTTCCCCTGAGGGACCATTTCTCCTGTTCCATCGAAACCCTCGCTTCCTTCAAGAGGAAATCGGGGCCTTTCTTGATGCTCGGAAATATGACATCCCGGCCCTGGGCCCGTATCCTCGTCTGCAACGGTTCATCCTTTCCCGTTTTCGGCATGCCGGTTCGAATCTTGTCCGTATTGTTCCAGATGAAATTCAGGGCCTTGCCAAAGTAGGGACAGAGAAAGGCTTCGGCCAAACGAACGTTAGTAAACTGCTCAAGACCTAACTCCTTGAGAATGGACTGAAGATCCTGGTCCTGTAGCTTCTTTACTTCGTCCTTGAGGGACTTTTCCAACGTAGCCACCTGTTTTTTGAAGGTCGACTTTTTTGTCTCGATCTCTTTCCGTAACCCCTTAAGGGCATCCGTTCCCTCCCGGAGATTTTTCAGATCGCTCTGTAATTTCAGCAAATCGGCAGGACCCTTGATTTCGGTCTTCTGAAGACTCTCGAGGCTTCCCTGTACCTTGGTCATGATCTCATCGACCTTCGCCTTCATGTCCAGATCCTTG
>JAQYWG010000221.1 GCA_030145085.1 Thermodesulfobacteriota bacterium | reverse complement strand
CAAACCATAGCAGCCGAGGAAAGAGGCAGCAAAAGATATCCAAACCAGACATATTTTGATCTGAGACTGGAAAAAGAATTTAGACTCTGGAAACAAACGAGATTAAAACTATTGATAGATGTATGGAACGTCGTTAATGCCGACTACTACAGCTGGGTCGGCTCAACTAGGGGAGACAGCGACGCCTACTTGGCACCATCAGGTTACGTTTTGCCAAGGAGAGCTCAGTTGGGTATTCGTTTCGTTTTCTAAACAGCTCAAGCCGAATCAAAAAAAAGGGGAAGCCTGCAAGCTTCCCCTTTTTTCATTTCTGTGGAATGAGGTGGAGGGCTGAAGTTGTGATCAAGGGAGCCCTTGCCTAGTTGGTGGATACGCTCCCCTTCACGTACTTGCCGTACCAATCCAGATAACGCTCATAGAGATCCTTGATGTAGGAAGGCGTCTGGATCCCGTGAAACTCGCCAGGGTATACGACGAGTTGTGTCGTACGTCCGAGTTGTTTGAGCGCTTGATAGAGCTGCTCCGAATTGAGGATGGGGACGTTCCAATCCTTCTCCCCTCCCACGATGAGCGTTGGGGTTGTCACGTTCTCCACATAGTTGAAAGGCGAGAGCTTATCCCAAATCTCCCGATTCTCCTTTTTCCAGGGAACACCTAACTCGGACACCCACCACCGCTGGTAGTGGTCGTGGCCGTAGTTGGCGACATACAGCGTAGAGCTGGCGCCGGTGATGGCTGCCTTGAATCGGCCGGTCTTGACGATGACGTTGTTGGTCAGCAAACCGCCGTAGGACCATCCGCCTACGCCAAGCCGATCGGGATCGGCAAAACCCTGTTCGATGACATAGTCTACCGAGGCCAAGACGTCCTCGTAATCCTTCTCACCCCACGAATGCCAGATGGCCAAGGTAAAATCCTGGCCGTAGCCGGAAGAGCCACGCGGATTGGGAAGGACGACCACATAGCCGTCAGCGGCAAAGAGCTGGGCTTGGAAGTTGAATCCGTAATCGTATTGGGAGACAGGCCCGCCGTGTATACGGAGCAGAGCGGGGTAGCGAACGCTCGGATCGAATACCGGTGGCTTCACTACAAAGGCTTCGATTTCGGTTCCGTCCTTGCTCTTGAACCGGATCTCCTCGACGGCTCCAAGCCGTACCTCGGAAAGGAACTTCTCGTTGACATGGGAGACCTGCTCCAATTCACCTCTTGTGTAGATAAACACCTCAGGAGGGAGATGGGGCCCTGTAACGAGGGCGGCGATCGTACCATCCTTACCGATCTCGAATCTATTGACGATTTGAGAGCCGGTAATGAGCCGTTCCACTGCACCTCCTCCCACCGTAATTCGGGCTAGCTGACGCTCACCGCTATCTTCCAGAACGAAGTAAATCGATTCTCCGTCCACGGAGAAACGGGGATTCGACATATGCCGGTCCAGCTTTGCGGTGAGCACATTGGCTTCACCACCCTGAGAGGAGACCACCGCCAAGTGAGGCGTAGCGTACACCAAGGCATCCATGTCGGTGATAGAGATGTAAGCAATGGACTTGCCGTCGGGGCTCCAGGTTGGCGAGCTATCGGCCCCGGGATTTTTGGTCACCTGCAGCACCGTTTTCCCCTGATCCGGATTGTCCGCCGCAACAATCCATATGTCTGTGTTATAGTTATTATCGGGCTCATCGGTGCGGTTACTGACGAAGGCCACGGACTTGCTGTCCGGCGACCAAACGGGCTGACTGTCGTCGAAATCGCCGGATGTGATTTGAGTCATCGTTTTGGACTCAACATCGAAGACATAGAGGTGGGCACGGCGACGATCCAGATAGCCGGTGTAGTCCTGTTTGAACTGAAGGCGATCGATCACCCAGGGTTTGGGTGTTTTCTCCTCGTCTTCGCCATTGTCGTCCTCTAATTCTCCAGGCTTCGGATCCTGAAGGGTCAACAGCAACTTGCCGCTGTTCGGAGACCAATCGTAGGATTTCACTCCCTGGGCGATTTCGGTGAGCTGCACGGAATCTCCACCCTTTCGGAACAGCATCCAGACTTGGGTCTTGCCATCGTCTCGAGCCGCGAGGAAAGACAAATATTTCCCGTCTGGACTCCACCGTGGCCGTGAGGCGGAGCTTCCCTTCGCGGTCATCGGTATCGCTTCACCACCCTTGACCGGCAACATCCAGATGCGGCTCTCGCTCTTTTCTTCCTCAAGGTTCATCGTGGGAACGGCGAAGGCAATCCACTTACCATCGGGACTGATTTGCGGATCGGAGACGCTATGGATTCGGAAATAGTCGTCGACGATCAAATTACGGGTGTCATGACCTTCCTGCCCGAACGAGGCTGTGCAAACCAATCCCAGGACGAGAGCTAAATTTAGAAAACACTTTAACACTTTCTTCATTGATAACTCCTTATAATATATTTTTAAGTTGATAAGGGATCCAGTCAATAAAGCGGAGAATCGCAATTGAACCACCTTCTGACTTATCTTTTGTATGAAATTTTGTATTTAAAAATATGGTATCCTCAATCTAACTCAGATATCTTTTTTTTCAGGATATTTACCTTTTCCTCGACATCAGGTTGATGGTCGTTGATTTCCAATGATTTCTCCCACGCGGCCAGGGCTTCATCCCATATCCCCAGGCGGTAATAACACTCTCCTATGGAATTCAGAAGGTTTGAATTGATCCCATACTGGGAGAGCGCCTTGTTGTAGAGAGCAATGGCCTGATCGAATTCCCCCAGAGCCTGATGGGACTTTCCGAAAAGAAGATAGAGTTGATAAGGCACCTCTGACACATCGGAGAAAGGCATCAGCACCTGTTTAACCTGTTGGTGTTTTTTTTGAGCAAAATAGACTTGGGCCAGGTTCAGGGCAAAATCTAAGGAATCGGGATTCTTCTGAAAAGCTTCCTCCAATTTGACCTGTGCTTTATTGACTTCTCCCCTGCTTAACAACTGCTTTCCCAGGAGGAAGGAATAGACAGGGTGATCCGGAGGCGGCAGTGTTTTGGTGTGAATCCAGGGGCGGGGGAACTCTGAGACGGAGGAAATCCCGAAATTCTCTTCCCCCGAAAGGATTTCCTGTTCACCATCCCACAACCCAACATGAAGGCGGTAGTAGTCCGGAGGAAATTCCTGTAGAGCAAATTCATGCTTAAAATTCACCCCTCCTTCATATTGGTTGACTTTTTGGGTGAAATTCAAAAACGGCTCATCGCCTTTGAAAATTTCATATTTCAACTCCCCTTTTTGCCTCAAATCTAAAGATAATCCGGTGATCTGGAAGGCCAGGAATAGCGTATCCTGTGGACGGAAGATATTTTTCGGTTGATGAAGAAACTGAAAAGAGCCAAATTTGAAGGCCTTTAGATTCTGTGCCTCAGGGGAGGCCTGGTTCATCTTATAACCTAATACCAAAGAACTCATGCGCAGTGCAGAATTTTCCTCAGGAATGATGATATCCTTTTCAACTGTGGTAAATTCTTTGGATACTTCATTTTTTATGATCAGCGAAAATTTGTAGGAGCCAGCAATCAATGGGAACATATCATAAATAGCGAAAGGCTTGTAGGCGACGCTCTTAAGCTGGTCTTCATCCAATTCTACAGAAATGGGTCCCTCATATTGGTAAATTGTATTTCCCTCTGAATCAGAAACATTTCCGTTTACTTTCAAATGGGTGGAATATTTATCTTGATACTGCTGCAGTGAAAATTTCATGATTTCCACAACATAGTGAACAAAATAAACTCCCGGAGGATTTTGAAGGATTTTGATCGAAGAATCGTTGTCTATGTAATTGGTAGAATATTCTACTTCCACAATGTCTTTATAAGCCAAAAACTTCTGTGCATAATTGTCCTTCAATTCCTTTTGGGGAACGGTATAAATATTCGAGATCATCATATCAGAAGCTAACGAGGGGCGGCCATATTGGGCTGATTCTCCGGGAATAAGGGAAAGTGAAACTTTGGCCAGGGTGGGATTTATTTTTTTTAAAGTCTGGAAAGCTTGGACATAATCCGCCTGGTCGCCAAAGTAGGATGTGAGCAGCGCCTTAGGGCCATCGGTACTGGGGCTGTATAAAACATACTCTCCCACTCCCTCTTTCTGATAAAAAATTAGATTGAACCCGGAGGGAAGACCGTATTGGGTTAAACCTTGATAAAACCAGACTTCTGTGTTGTATATCTGAGTTTCGCCGGTGTAGCGATCGATCCCCCTAGGTTCACCAAGAATGATATAAATCCTTCCCCGGTCGGT
>JAQYWG010000220.1 GCA_030145085.1 Thermodesulfobacteriota bacterium | reverse complement strand
TCCTCAAGATTCGCAAGCCTTGCATTTGGAACTTTTTACTTTGCCGTCCCATTTTTGACTTTTTACGAGGTTATCAACATTGATTGAACTTATTGAACTTACCAAGCGCTTCGGTCAACTGGTGGCAGTTGATCATATCAATCTGCACGTGAAACAGGGGGAGATCTTTGGATTTCTGGGGCCAAATGGTGCTGGAAAGACGACTACCATCAAAATGTTGGTTGGCCTTCTCAAGCCCACATCGGGAAGGGCACTGATTGATGGATACGATGTAGTGGCCCATCCAATGGAGGCGAAGCGAGTGGTAGGATTCATCCCCGATCAGCCTTTTCTCTATGAGAAACTGACTGGGGTTGAATTCCTGAAGTTCATCGGTAGCCTGTTCGGGATGAAAAAGGATGAGATTCAACCGCGCATTTCGGATCTTTTGGGCCTCTTCGAATTGGACGGATGGAGGGATGAGCTGATCGAAAGTTACTCCCATGGTATGAAGCAGCGGCTCGTTATGTCGTCTGCGCTTCTCCATAATCCGAAGCTCATTATCGTTGATGAGCCCATGGTGGGATTGGATCCAAAGGGGATAAACCTGGTGAAAAGGATCTTCAGACAGAAGAGCGAGGAAGGGGTTACCATTTTTCTGTCAACTCACACCCTGGAGATTGCTCAGCAATTATGTCACCGTCTGGGCATCATCAACAGGGGAAAAATCATCGCCATGGGTACCTTATCGGAGCTGATGAAGGACCTGGAAGACAAAACGGGTCAAACGGGAACTCTGGAGTCTCTCTTCTTAGCCCTTACGGGAAAGTCCCTCGATGACTGAAGTCCTCTTACTTCTTTGGCCGAAGGCCAAATCCATAGGAAACCGACTCAAACACCGCCGGACAAGTGATCTCATCAGGCCTGTGGTCATGGTTATTCTGGCCGTGCTTTTCTGGGTCGTCATCTTTGCCGTCTTTTACAAGGTCTTAGTCTATTTCAAATCTATTGAGATCCTCGGGGAGGTTTTGGTAGCCAAATTACTGGCCGTCGTTTTTCTCACCTTCTTCTTAATGCTGACCGTCAGCAACATCATTACCTCCCTTTCCACCTATTTCCTGTCCGAGGATACCAGGCTCATCCTATCGGTTCCCGTTTCCACCGAGAAGGTCTATTTGTCCAAATACCTCATCACATTGGGCCATTCTTCCTGGATGGTGCTCCTTTTTGGTATCCCCGTTTTCATGGCCTATGGGGCGGTTTATGGCGCCCCGATCACCTATTACCTCTGGGCCGCGGTCATCCTCTTGGTTTTTCTCTTGATCCCTGGGGGGATCGGGGTCATGATCAGCATATTATTGGTCAATCTCGTTCCCGCCAAAAGGGCCAGAGGGGCCCTGGTGGTTTTGTTTATCCTGTTTCTGGCAGCCCTCTACCTTTTCTTTAGGTTCCTTCAACCCGAAAAACTGGTTAACCCCGAGAGGTTTTCGGAACTCGTGGATTACCTAGCCATGTTGAGGTTACCCACCTCCCCATTTTTGCCCTCCCATTGGGCAACCAGATCCCTTTTCCCCCTGCTGAAGGGTCGATTCGACGATAGCATGTTCTATTTCCTCCTCCTGCTTTCCAGCGGACTGATGTCGGTATTGGCAGGGAGTTGGATTAGCCGGTTTCTCTACTACCGGGGGTGGTCGAGATCTTATGAGTCCAGGTGGGGCAAAATAAGGAGGGTGCCACTGTTGGAGGGGTTGCTCGATTTCATCATGAGGCCATTTCACGAGTCGACCAAGGTGATGGTGATCAAGGATGTGAAGATCTTCTTGCGGGATACCAGACAATGGTCCCAGCTCATTCTGTTGTTTGCCCTTGTGGTTGTCTATCTCTTCAACTTCAAGGCCTTACCTTTGAATAAAGTCCCCGGCATTAGCTTCTATTTGGAAAATGTCATCTCCTTTCTGAACGTGGGTCTAGCGGGTTTTGTTCTATCAGCCGTGGCGGTGAGGTTCATCTATCCCGCCATCAGCCTGGAGGGAAGGTCTTTTTGGATTATGATGAGCTCGCCCATCGAGCTGAAACGCCTTATCTGGAGCAAATTTTGGACATCACTGGTTCCCCTTCTCCTCCTGGCGGAGGTTCTGATCATCCTCTCCAACATATTCCTCCATGTCACCCAATTTATGATGATCATCTCCACGGTTAGCATCTTCCTTATTACCATCGCCATCGTAAGCATGGGAATAGGGATTGGGGCCGTCTATCCCCGTTTCCGAGTTGAGGATGTGGCCCAGATTTACTCCGGCTTTGGTGGATTGATCTACATGATCATTTGCGTCACCTTCATAGGCCTTGTCATCCTCCTTGAAGCCTGGCCGACCTATGTGATCTTTATGGCTCGTATTGGACACCGTTCCCTCAGTCTCTTCCAATGGATTGAAGTGGTATTCTGTTTTTGCCTAACGACCTTGATCATTCTCACCGCCACCTTTTTGCCGATTAAGATTGGGCTCAAGAGATTGTCTCGGATTGAGATTTAAGCCATCCCCATGGAATTCCGTTTCCATGAAACGGGAGGGGGAATGTATGGCCATATCAATCGACGGCTCCTACGGGGAAGGCGGGGGGCAGATTTTGAGGACCGCCCTGAGCCTTTCCGCAGTTCTGGGAAAAGGGATTAAAATCGAACGGATCAGGGCTGGAAGGGAGAAACCGGGTTTGCGGCCACAGCATTTGGCCGGGGTCAGGGCTCTGGGCCGAATTACCGATGCAAAGGTGGGGGGAGACGAGATCGGTTCCCAATCCCTCACCTTCTCCCCAGGGAAAGTAAAAGGAGGCGTTTATCGCTTCAACGTAGCCGAGGAGAGGGGCAGCGCCGGGGCGGTCACCTTGATTCTCCAGGTGCTCCTTTTACCCCTTTGCTTCAGTCCGTCATCATCCGAGGTGACGCTCCTCGGTGGAACTCATGTACCATGGAGTCCTCCCTTCCATTACTTCTCAATGGTCTTATTCCCTACCTTGGCCAGAATGGGGCTTTGCTGTAATGCCGAGATACAGAGGTGGGGATGGTATCCCAAGGGAGGAGGCGTAGTCCGAGTGAAGATCGTTCCCGTTGAGGAGTTGAGGTCCATCAACCTTTCCACCGGGGGGAGTCCGAGGAGGATATTCGGGATTTCGGGTACATCAAACCTGCCCGTCCATATCGCGCTCCGCCAGAAGGAGAGGGCCTATCAGAGGGCTAAGGAGAGGTTGAGGTTGGTAGCGGACATTCAAATCGTGGATAAAACCCTCAGCCCGGGACAGGGAACCGTCTTATTTCTGGCCCTGGAATCGGAAGGGGGACTGTCGGGGTTTTCAGCATTAGGGAGAAGGGGAAAACGGGCCGAGGAGGTTGCGGATGAAGCGATGGACCAGCTCATTGAGCATATCGATGCCGGGGGATGTGTGGATCCTTACCTGAGCGATCAGCTCATTCCCTTTGCTGCGCTGGCAAACGGGAAATCCGTCTTCAGTACATCGAGGATCACCCGCCATCTCTTGACCAATATCTGGGTTGTGAAGCAATTTGTTGATGTAAGGATCGAAGTGGAGGGAAGGGAAGGGGAGGCGGGAAGGGTGGAAATCAATCCCTGAGTTCATGGAGGTGATCGTATCCCTTGGCTCACCATTATTCGGACGATCTTCTTTTCAACGTGCCGACAACACCGTCATAAGCAGGAGGTCCATCTCGGATTAGGAGCACGTATTCTCCCCTTTTAGACTGGCAGAAACTTACAGCGGCCAACATCCCTCCGTGATTTCAAGCACGAATGGGTGTTTTACCGGTAAATGCGTTCCTTGCGAATTACCTTTCCCCCTTTAAACCTAATTACCGTGGTGATGTTCTGATACCGCCCTGGCTCGGAGAGATAAAAGTAGGACTTGAGCAAGAGCTTATTCGGTGAGAACCCCTCAAAGGACTCATGGTCCGGGACCCCGAGACGAACCAGAACCTCAGCTTCGCTCATGCCCCGCTGGATGAGACCGTAGTCCAGTAGGTCCACCTGACCCGCTGCCACCTGAGAAACCAGCATCGCAATGAGACACATTGTCGTTAAGAAGAAACCCTTCTTCATATCAAGCACCTCCCATTAGACAGTAGCAGAATGAGATTGAAACATTCAAGTTCGAAGATCTCTTCGGAGACAGTATGTATGCCTTTTGTGTCAAATCCGGTCAAATGTGGATAATTTTTTCAGGTGATATGAAATAATTTCAGAGAAATACCATCGAGAAAAGGGAGAGAATAGGGAAATAGTACCGAATATTGACATTT
>JAQYWG010000021.1 GCA_030145085.1 Thermodesulfobacteriota bacterium | reverse complement strand
CATACCCTTAGCCGCCGGTGATGTGGGGGCCGCAACGTTCATCAGGATCCGATAGGGAGCCCATTCCATTGCTGCACCCCTTGTGGCCAGCTTAAGCCCTAACATACAATAGGTGTTTTGTAAATAGGGGAATTACCGATTATCCTGTTTACCACTATGCCTATCTATCTTGATGAAGGTACATTTTCCCGAATTTTTTCAGAGACGGCCTCAGCAAAGGCTGTCGTTGATGAGTTTCCCCCCAGGTCATAGGTTCGCACTTTCCCCTCGACTAACACATCCTTCAACGCCTGCTCTATCTGTAACCCGGTTCCGTTTTCTCCCAGATAGTCAAACATCATCTTTCCAGCCAGTATCGCAGCACTTGGATTGACAACATTCTTATCCGCATATTTGGGTGCTGTTCCGTGAATTGGCTCAAAAACACCCATGGAGTCACCGATATTACCGCTGTAGGCGAATCCCATCCCACCGATGACACCAGCTCCCACGTCGCTCAGAATATCGCCATTCGCGTTTTCTGCGAATACGATATCGAACCGTTCCGGGTGCATGACGATTTGCATGGCGCACGCATCGATGGTCATGTCGTCCGCTTCAACCCCAGGATAATCCTTGGCAATCTCGTAGAACATCTGCCTCATCGGTTCATCCGTGTAAATGAGGACATGGGCTTTGTGGGTAAAGGTGACCTTTTTGCGCCCCTTTTTCAAGGCAAACTCGAAACAGAACCTGAGGATTCGTTCCATGCCCTTCGTGGTAAATACCCTTAAATTCACATGGTAGTCCCCGTCAATCCAGCCCAACCCTCGATAAAGGCCCTCGGTGTTCTCTCTGAGGACGATTAAATCCGCGTTCGTATGTATCGGCTTGGTGCCGGGCAACGATTTAATAGGGCGCACATTGGCATATAAGTTAAATCCCAACCTGAATCCCATAAGCACGGCGACGGTATGGGGGTTTCCTGCCGCCCCAAAGAGAACAGCGTCCGTCTGCGCGATTCCGTCACGAGTCTCCTTGGGAAATGGGTCGCCGTATTTCTCGAAAGCCGCCTCACCGGTATCCATTCTCATAAAATCCAGGGTAAACGCTTCCGCCACTCCATTCACGGTATCCAAAACGATCTGGGCCGCCTTAATGACATCCCTGCCAATGCCGTCTCCGGGAATAATTCCAATCTTATACTTCTTTTTCATGCTCAATCTTCCCCATCCTTATCGTTTAAACCCTTCTTGTCGCTGTATTTGGTGTAGGGGGGCACTGCCATATTTCCACATATACCAGGTGACTAGAGAACAGCAATTTCCTTCGGAATTTTATGCAAGCACTCACTCACACCCGTTTCCGTTACGATGTAATTGTCACAAACTATGGCAGTAGCCTTTTTTGAGAGAACCGCAGGATGCGGCGCAATGTTCATCCCGGCCTTGATCTTCATCGCTTCCCCCGGTTGAAATGCGGGTCTTTCAACCAGGTCATACCCCTGGCCGTGGGAGTAAAGCCTGGTCTCCTCCGGATATCCTCGGCTTCTCAAGAATTCGTTATTGGCCTGGAGCATTTCCATTGGATCCGCCCCGGGTTTTAGCATGTCAAGGGTTACCTTCTGTGCTGTTTTCGCCACCTCAAATTGTTCGTGCAACTCCTCGGGGATCCGGCCTATACATGCGATTCTGTGCAAATGGGTATAATATCCGGCAGCATCAACTGCCTCGATGAGAATCCCCACCTGATCCCCGTCCCTTAATTCACGGTTCATGGCATGAATGGAATCGTAAGGAAACGAATTCCCTGCCGGGGCAGAACCCATGAGGATGAATTGTTGTTCACTTCCAAGCATCCTGCACTTTAACCTTCCCATCGCGGCGACTTCAAATTCCCTCACCCCCGGTTTGATCGCTTCGAAGCATGCCTTCATCGCCTCATCATGAAGATAGGCGCTTTCTTTGATCCGCTCGATCTCCTCGGGGCTCTTGATTGCCTTAATCTCGTCGATCTCATCCGTCATGTCGACAAATGTCGCGCTTGTGAGATGCTCCCGTACATACCTGGAAAACCCGGCGGTCATCGCCCCTTCGTTTACAAAAGAGATGCGGCAGTTCTTATAGCTCTTCAGCTCTTCCACCACCTTTTCGGCATCAAAGGTACAGGTGAAATTTAACGAGAGCATAATTGGGGTGCTCAGCCGTTTCCCAACCCCTCTCAAAAGCCACTCTGGAGGACCGACCAGCGCAGGATCACTCGAACCGTGCCAGATGGTTGTCATTTCATCGGAAACCGGGAAAATCACGGTCACCGGATAGCTATGGACCGCCGGCATATCTGTAAACCATTTGACATATCCCCCCAAATAGTCGGCGTTGTTCTGAATGAGTAAGAAATCTATCCGCTTTTCCTTCATCACATCACGGGTTGCCTCCCATCTTCTCTCGAGTTCTTCGGTGGAAATGGGATAGATCACCTTCTGCGTCAATAAGTCAGCATCCATTGCCAGGCTCCTTTCTCGATTACAGTTCCCACAGGGGATATTTGCACGTTGTTCCACTTATAATTGAATTATTTGTTCCTGTCAACTTTTTTGCGTACCCATAATCGAACCATATCTTACTATTAATCTTTCTAATTCCTTAGCAAATGAAATCCTCCATGATAATTGGTTCGTTACGGGTCGATGTAAAAAGATTGCCTCGATTCGGAGTCTCAGGTGAGAGTCACAATCCCAAATAGAGACCGTTCAAGGTTCTCCATTACCGCCCAAATTTTCTTATGAGCCCTGCCGTTGAAGGGGAAAACCATTGTGCGCGGCAAGGCCGGATCGTCATTGGGGCCCTTGGAAGTGCAGGGTGATTTCCAGGGATTTTTCTTTCCTTCGAACAATAAGCCTTCCCGTATCTCCGGGCCTTTTCTGACTGAGAAGGTAGAACAGGTCAAAAGACTCCTGGAGGCCTTCGCCGTCCAATGAGACTAAGATATCCCCCGGTTGAATCCCCGCCTTGGTTGCGAGAGATCCCTCCAACACCTTGGTCACCGTCAGATTCCCCTCCGACTCTTCGAACATCAAGCCCAGGCGGACCTTTCCCCCCTTCAAATCTTCATAGGTTACCACCCAGAAGAAATCGGCCGGGATGAGGGGGATTTCAGGGATACTCACGTCCATGAGACGGTCCTTCTTATCCTCCGGGATGGAGACCTCCACGGGCAGCACGATGGAATAGGCAACTGGCAGTCGGCGAAACACCCTCCGTGGTATTCCGAACCCATGCCGGACGTGATTTCCCCCCGCCAAAACGACTACCTTCTTATTGCGTCCCTCTTCCGTGGACAGATGATTCGCCACCGTTTCGGCCATCATCTCATCCCAGAGCACGTATACCTGATAAAAAATCTCGAAGGATTTGGCCGAGGTGGAAGGGTGAGCTTTATAAAAAGCCTCTACCAGTCTACGGTGGTGGGGGTCTGAGAGATCCATATCGGGGAGCTGATTCTGCCATTCCTCCGGGAGGCCATTTAATCCGTGGTTTCTCACTTCTTTTACCAGTTCGGAGGAGGCATTCAAGGCCAAAAGAGGAATATGTCCTTCCCGGATATAATCGAGAATAGCTTTGTAGTAGCCATAATCCATCGCCCATTTTACATACCATTGACTCTCTTTGAGAAACCTCCTCTCGTTCAGTTCACCCCTTGACCAACGTTCCATCACCTCTTGATGAGGCCTCTGGAACATCTCCATTCCCACTGCCACCTGGCCGGGGAAACGCTCAGCCAGTCCCCTGATGATTTCCAGCTGGACCTGGTGGGCTCGCACATTATCGTGGGTTTCGCCGACGTAAATGATTCGTGATCCCCCGATCATATCCAGCAATTGGGCCTTGGTGACCCTGATGCCGGTGGGAACGTGGAATATCTCGCCCTCCGTTGCCCCTTCCAGTGCCCCATAGGGATTTTCAAGGGAAAACTTCGGGATCTTGACGCATCCAGTGGTAAAGGCCATGAGAAAAACTATTCCCCCCACCCATACCTTTTTGGAAATCATAACTTCTTTACCTTAGTGCTTCGATTCGCAAATACAGTAACGTATTTTTGTGCATGACATCATAATAAATTGCTCACTCCATTCGGCCCGAGCGTTCGACCGAGCTCACGCCGAGGGCAGCACTAAGTCCTGAGGGCTTCGACTGAGACATGTCGACGAGCTTATGTCGAGTCGCTCATCCGAAGTCTAAATAAATTCGTTATCGAATTTATGAATCGATGGACTTAGGGTAAGGCACTCATTTCTTCTCTTCTTTAAAATAGCACTTTCCTTCCCACCGTGTCTATTCTTTATATTTGAGGTATTTCGCCCTTTTGCGTCCCGTACGTTTATCACTTGAAAGCCAACCCTTTCTTATCCTATACTCTTTCCATCCCCAAAGGAATCTTTTCATTTTTTTTCGATGCCACACTCATTTACGCAGTTACTGTTTGAACTTTCCTTGATCTTAACCGCAGCTAAGCTTGGAGGTCTTGCTGCGCGCAAGGTCCGTCTCCCCGTTGTCTTAGGAGAGCTATTTGCTGGAATAGTCCTCGGAAACATGGCCCTTTTGGGGTTTGGTTTCTTTGAGGCGTTGAGAACCGATCCAAGCTTGGCCACCTTGGCAGAGTTGGGGGTAATCCTGTTGATGTTTGAGGTCGGGGTTGAAAGTACCGTTCCCAAGTTATTGGCCGTGGGACGGTCCGCTCTCATGGTTGCCATCATCGGGGTGATTGCACCGTTTCTGCTCGGTTTCGCCATGGTTCGGATATTCTTTCCATATTTATCCCTTTGGGTCGATGTATTTCTCGGCGCCACACTTTGCGCAACGAGTGTGGGTATATCCGCCCGGGTTTTGAAGGATCTTGGTAAAGTCCAAACACAGGAGGGCCGGACCATCCTCGCCGCGGCTGTTGTTGATGATGTCCTGGGATTGATCGTGCTCGCTGTTGTTGCGGCCATCATAAGCTCTCCTCAGGCCTCTACAGACATTGGGATAAAGATTGTCGTGATAAGCGCCAAGGCCTTTGGGTTTTTGGTAGTTGGCATTATTCTGGGTGTTACCTTCAGCAAGAAACTCTATCGTTGGGCAGCAAGACTCGAATTGAGCGGAATGCTGCTGACCCTTTCTTTGACGCTGTGCTTCGCCTTTGCATACCTGTCCCGTCGATTCGGTTTGGCCCCCCTTGTCGGGGCCTTTGCTGCAGGGCTTATCCTGGAGCCGGAGCATTCCCTGATTTTTAAGTCTCAGGAGCGTGGTAGACTTGAGCACCTGCTTTTGCCCCTTTCAACGCTCTTCGTCCCCATATTCTTCCTTCACATGGGCATGCAGGTAGATCTGAGGGCTCTGTTTTCAGCCATGGCCATTGTAGTTGGGCTTGTCTTGGCTGCTGCCGCTGTAGTCGGAAAGATGGCCTGTGCGGGGGGAGTATTTTCGGGGAATGAGAGGTTGGATCGATGGACAGTGGCCCTGGGTATGGTTCCCCGGGGTGAGGTGGGCCTGATTTTTGCGGGGCTCGGGAACCAGTTGCGGGTGAACGGTCAACCATTATTGGATCCCGCTCTCTATGCGGCCATCATTGTGATGGTCTTTATTACCACCGCCATGACCCCTCCGCTCCTCAGCCACAGGCTATCCCGATCTATGATATCCAATTCTCAATAAAATTAAAGTGTTATAAAAATGGGCTCATCTCCAAAAAAGTTGGTGGTCATAGAAGGATTCCAGGGGTCAAGTGAGGTGCTTAAAAATTATAAGGAGTTAAAAGTTTGGCAGAAGGCTTATCGATTATGTTTAGAGAGTCTATCCTTCGACGCAGAGCACCACGGCTTTAGCCGTGGGTGAACGCTCTTTGCTCAGGATGTCGCCCGTCTGAGCGTAACAAGAGGTACCACAGGCTTGCCTGTGGGGCTCCATAGAGTTACAAAAGGATTTCCAAAAGAAGAATTATATGGTCTGACATCACAGATGAGAAGAGCAGCACTGTCTATCCCTTGTACTATAGCAGAAGGATATGGAAGAAATTTGAACTTCGGGGTGATAGAGGAGAGGTTCAAAGGATGCTCAAAGCACTCATAAAATCTTTAGAAAATAAACACTTGGATCCTTGAATCCTCGAATCCTTGACCCCTTTCTTCCACCTCATTGGGATAAGACCCTCAATTGTTTATTGAGGTTACGGAAGGTACGAGAAAGGAAAGATGCCATGAGGGTAAAATACTACGGCCATGCGGCATTTCTCATCACGTCCAACCAGGGAACGAGGATCATTACCGATCCGTATAAACCGGGCGCCTTTGGTGCCATGAGCTATGGAAAGATTCCCGACGAGGCCGATGTGGTCTTGGTGAGCCACGATCATGACGATCACAATTATTCAGGAGGGCTGCCGGGAAACCCGGAAGTTCTGCAAACCCCCGAGAAGCGATCCGTTCATGGCATCGAGTTCACTGGTATTTCCACCTTTCACGACACCTCCTCTGGAAAAGAGAGGGGGGAAAATATCATCTTCAGCTTCACGGTGGATGGGATAACCGTCTGCCATCTCGGAGACCTCGGACACGTCTTGAGCAAGAATGAGGTAGAAGCCATCGGAGGGGTTGATCTCCTGATGATTCCCGTCGGGGGGTTCTATACCATAGACTCGAAGGTGGCATCCGAAGTCGTTGGCCGGCTTAATCCCTCAATCATCATACCAATGCACTTCAAAACGGGAAAATGCGAGTTTCCCATCACCCCAGTTGAGGAATTTACCAAGGGAAAGGCCAAGGTTAAGGTGATGAACTCCAGCGAGATATCCCTCGACAAAGGCGAACTTCCGAAGGAGACGGAGATCATCGTTTTGCAACATGCCCTCTAAGGCGAGGCATAAGCCACCAAGAGGGGCGATGGAGAACCGGTCTCAAAAGCATGTGAAGCTCCCCGCTTACAAGACGGGGCTTGCGGGGCACTTGCCAGCCGGGTATTTCTGAAATGGAAAAATACGAGCTCAGGCCGCTTCTGGACCAAGACCAAATCCGCCGGAGGGTTAAGGAGCTAGCCCAACAGATCTCACGGGATTATCGGAGGAAGGAAATCCTCTGTATATGCATCCTCAAGGGGGCCTTTGTCTTTCTATCCGACCTCATGCGCCACATCGATGTGCCGGTCCAGGTTGACTTCGTTGGGTTGGAAAGCTACGGCTCTGAAATGGTTTCGTCGGGTCAGATTCGGGTCACCCGGGAGAGCTCCATCCCCATCGAGGGAAAGGATGTGATCATCGTCGAGGATATCATTGATAGCGGCAGGACATTGAAATTTTTGGTCGATGAGCTCCGCTCCAGAAAACCTCGATCTCTCAGGATTTGTTGCCTATTGGATAAAAAATCTCGCCGGCAAGTGGAATTCCATGCGGATTACGTGGGCTTCGATATCGAGGATCTCTTCGTTGTGGGCTATGGGCTTGATGTCAACGAACAGTTTCGGAACTTACCGAGCGTCCATTATGTGGTTGAGTAGAGGCCTTCTTATCTTCCTTATCCCCGTTATCGCCTTTTCCTGTGCTCCCAAGGCGAAAACGCCCGTCCACAAAAAACCTCCCATTTCGGAGGAACTACCAAAACCAGTGGAAGGGGAAAAACCGAAAGAAGAACCCCGAGATGCCCTCCTCTTCAATATGGGGGAACTCCTCTTTTCAAAGGAGGACTTCGCCAATGCGGGCCTTAAGTTTCGAGATCTCATCGAGCAATATCCAACCAGTCCATTGGCAAATGAAGCCAAGTACAAGCTCGGCATCTGCTACGCCAAAACAGGGCGATATGAGGACTCCCTGGCCACCCTCAGGGAAGCCCTACCCCTCTCGTTATCTCCGTTGAGGAAATCGATGATTTACTCCATCATGGCCGAGAATTACTCCGGACTTGAGGACTATTTCGAAGCCTTAAGATGGTACACCAGGGCCATGGAGAACGCCGAAGAAGAGGCACAAAAGGGGGAAATCTGGCAAAAGATCCAGGAAATCCTCGACCATCGCCTCTCCCCCGCCCAGCTTCAGGAAGTCCAATTCATGTACGAGGGCACCTCCACTGCGGGTTATGCCACCTTCAAGATAGCTCAGATCTATTTCGACCAGGGAGATGTGGCACGGAGCAAGAAGTTGATCTACCGGATCATGGAGGAGTTTGAGGAACAACCTTATTACCCCCAAGTTAAGGCCTTCTTCGACCTCTTGAAAGAGGAGCTTATCCCGGAAAGGAATGTCATTGGTTGCATTCTCCCCTTAAGTGGCGAAAATCGTGTTTATGGAATTCGGTCGCTTCACGGAATTGAGCTGGCCATCCATGCCTTCGAACCGAACTACGGGGGCATGCCTATTAAGCTGGTAATCAAAGATTCAAAATCCAGCCCGGGCGAGGCAGAGATTGCGGTTGAAGAACTGGTCGATGAGGAAAGGGTTATAGCCATCATCGGCCCGCTCTTAAGCATCACCTCCGAGGCGGCTGCCAAAAGGGCCCAGGAATTGGAAGTACCCATCATTACCCTCACCCAAAGGGAGGACATAGCCGCAATCGGTGACTTTGTCTTCCAAAATTGCCTCACCAATTCCCAGCAGATGAAGGCCCTCACCTCCTTTGCTATTGGTGAACTGGGGCTGGGTAGGTTTGCCATTATATACCCCCGGGACCTCTATGGAATTAAGCTGACCCACCTCTTCATCGATGAGGTCTTGAGAAGGGGAGGCGAAATTATGGGGGTCCAATCCTACGATAACGAACAAATGGATTTCGGGTGGCAAATCAAACGATTGGTGGGGCTTCAAGAGGGAAAAACCCAGAAAGGGCGGAAAAGCGATTTCGAGCCCATCATTGAATTCGATGGCCTTTTTATTCCGGACTATTCCAACCGAATAGGGCTCGTTGCCCCCCAATTGGCCTACTATAACGTGATCGGGATAACGCTCCTTGGAACCAGTGCCTGGAATTCGCCGGAATTGGTCTCGGAGGGGGGGAAATACGTCGATGGATCGATATTCGTCGATGGTTTCTTCAGGGATAGTCCAAGCCCTCGTATAAAGAAATTTGTCCAGGAATTCAGTAATACATTTGATTCAGACTCCACTACCTTGGAGGCCCAAGCCTATGATGCTGTGGATCTCTGCGTTCAGGTATTGACGAATCAGGAGATTTACTCCCACCGCCAAATGAGAGATGGCCTCATGGGGGTGATGGGATTTGATGGCATATCAGGGCTGACCTCCTTTGACCTCGATGGGAAGCCCAATAAAATCCCTTTCATCCTGACGGTAAGAAAAGGGGGGATCCAACAAATCAAATAGGCCGATGGCACGGCTGCCCCCAAGGGATTTACCCCTACCTTGAAGAGTTATGATTGCTCGATCGCTTCATCCTTGGGATGTCAACGAGCGGGAGGCCATCCGAATCCAGGAGAAGCTGAGGGCCACCATTTCCCTGGCCAACTCCACCCGGAAAGTTAGCTCCATCGCCGGGGCCGATGTCTCCTATTCGAAGAGAGACGACGAGGGAATCGGCGCGGTGGTTGTACTCAGTTACCCCGGCCTCGAGCCTATAGACGAAGCCTTTGCCAAGGGAAAGGTCTCCTTTCCCTATATCCCGGGGTTGCTGAGCTTCCGGGAAGCCCCCTTGTTAATCCAAGTTTTCCAAAGGCTTCAGCGCCCTCCCGATGTGGCCCTGTACGACGGCCAGGGAATAGCTCATCCCCGATCCTTAGGATTGGCTTCCCATATGGGCTTGCTCCTGGACTTGCCTTCGATCGGGTGTGCTAAGCAAAAATTGGTGGGGGATTTTGGGGAAGTGGGGCCTCAACCGGCAAGTACTACCCCTTTGAAATTGGGGGGTAAGATCATCGGAGCCGTAATCCGGACCAAAAGGGGGGTTAAACCGGTCTTCGTGTCTCCAGGCCATCGCATGGACTTAGAAACCAGTATACAGCTGGTTTTGAAAACGTGCAGGGGGTTCAGGCTCCCAGAACCTCTCCGCCGGGCTCACCTTATGGTAAAGAGAATCCGATCCCAGGAAAGGACTTCACCCACGGAAAAATGAGGGAGGAATATGGGAAAGAGGGGAAAGATCCCGGTATTGATTCAGCATTGGATCGAACACAATGAATCCCATGGTGAGGAATATCGGAGATGGGCGGACATCGCCCGCGAAGAAGGTTTAGAAGGGGTAGAAACCCTCATCCTTGAAGCAGCGGATCGCATTCAATCCGCTAACGAGAAGCTGAAGGAGGCATTAGAGCAGCTTTGAAATCGCCTCAACCTCACCTCCCCTTCCTCCTCAGATAGGTCTCCAGGCGATCCATGCCCTCCGCGATATTTTCCATGGAGCGGGCATAGGAGAAGCGGAGAAATCCCTCGGCGTTTGTGCCAAAATCGATCCCAGGGGCTACCCCCACCTTGGCCTCCTCGAGAATATCGAAGGCGAGACGATAGGAATCATCGGAAAAACGCTTCGCATTGGCCAGGATGTAGAAGGCCCCGGTAGGTTCCACCATGATACCAAACCCCAGCTCCTTCAGGCGCCTGATCATGAACTTCCTCCGCTGATCATAGGTCTTCCTCATTCTCCTGACTTCCTCATCGGCCTCATGGAGGGCGGAGATGGCCGCCAACTGGACGAAGGAATTGGCCGAGATGAACAGGTTCTGTTGAATCCTCTGCATGGGACGAATAAATTCCTTGGGGGCGATGAGATAGCCCAACCTCCATCCCGTCATGGCGTACAATTTCGAAAATCCGTTGATGACGAAACCATTTTCCGTATATTCGAGGATGGAATGGGCTTCCCCCTCGTAGACCAACCCTTGGTATATCTCATCGGAAATAATTATGGGGGAGAATCGCGCTATCTCCTCCATTCTCTCGCCCGAAAGTACATTTCCCGTGGGGTTGGACGGGGAATTGATGAGGATGCCTTTGGTCCTCGGGCCAATCTTGGGGGAGATCATTTCGGGGATGTACTGAAACCCTTCCTCCTCCAACACATCCACGAACACGGGCACTCCACCTACGTACTTAATGATATTGGGATAACAGGGGTAATAGGGATTGGGCAATATGAGCTCATCTCCTTCTTCCAAGAGCGTCGAGAAGAGCAAGAGCATGGCCGTGGATGTCCCCGATGCGATGAGAATCCGATCTGGTGTTACTTGAACCCCATATGTTTTCTCGTAATCCGCGGAAATGGCCTCCCTCAACTCGAGTAAACCCAGGCTGTGGGTATAATGGGTTTTCCCATCACAGAGGGCCTTGAAACAGGCCTCCTTAATGCATTGAGGGGTATCGAAATCGGGCTCTCCTATCTCCAAGTGGATCACATGCTCGCCCTTCTGTTCCAATTCCAGGGCCTTCTCCATGACATCCATGACGATAAAAGGAGGAATTTCTAAGGCTTTATTGGAAATCATCACAGTGCTCAACCCCCTGGAATCCTACCTTCCTTTCGAGGTCTCGTAGGTCGATACCCGGAAAGTCGCATCCAGGTATTTGGGGTTATCATGCCTCTTTTTCAAATGGAGCCTTTTGATTCGAAGAAAAGCTTCGCTATTCTCAATGCGAAACAGATAATCCACCAGCTGTCTGGTGGTGATGTTCTCCAGCTTAACCGCCACCGAGGACTCCTGATAATGCTCACCGATGGGGGTGCTCTGGGGTTTCATAGAGGCGATGTTGCCCTTAATGAGGGTTTTGGCGGCCAAACTCTCCAAATGGGAAAAAAGTGGGAAGTTCTTTCCCCTCTTCCGCGCCTTCCCCTTCAATTGCTCCATCCTCTCCCTTATCTCGATATATTCCTGGCTGAGGGTGGAAATCTCCTCCAATTCAATGGTTTTTTGGACGATCCTCCTATCCAATAACTCCATCTTCTTCATATAGGGGGTTACGATGAGGGTATATGCGAGGATCATCGCCACCAAGAGGGCCCCTAAACCCAGGACTATCTTCTCCCTAAAGGCCAGCCTCATCTCGGTTTCTCCTCACCCATGGAGATAGAGAATTTGAATTCGACCTTATCCCCTTTTACCCCGGCTTTAGCGTGGGTAAGGGCTACTCGTTCGAACCCCGTGAATGTTTGAAGCCCCGACTTGATCTTGTCAACGGATTCAAAGGAATTGGTCTCCCCCGTTATTGCAACCCTCCCCTTATCGATGGCGAGGTCCCTAATGTCCACCGAAACATCCTCTGGGATTTGAAGGGTAATCTCCCGCATCAGGTCCAGTACGGACATCCCCGCCACCCCTGCCCCCGAGAAGAGCAGGGGTTCCCTTTTGAGCTCCTCAACCTTGACCTTCATCTGCTGGACTTCGTTCACGATATGCTTGATCTCGGGAAGGGTGCTGGCGAAAACCCTCCTAATTTGGCTATTTAAATCCTCGTAATGTCTCTGTTTCATGTCGAGTTTGAGGTAGAAATCGAAAGAGACCAACAGAAGGAGGGTAAGCAAACATATTCCGGCACAGATGATTTTCCCCTTGATCTCTTTTACTTCGCTTCGAAATGCAAACTCATCCCTTCGGAAATTGGCCTGGGAAAAACTCCCATTTCCCACGCCCCTCAAACCCAAGCCCAACCCATGGGGGATGAGGCCGGTTGGAACAGGTTTCACGGTCAATTTGTTAAAGGGAGCCTCCAAGACATTCAATGGCTTGGCCTCCACCTTCAGTTCCCGTGAAAGGTATGGTATCAAGTTCCGTAAGGAACTGGTTCCCCCACAGAGAAAAATACGACTGACCCCCTCATGATGGTCTGCCTCGAAGGAATGAAAGGTCTGTTTCATGTCCCTGACCAGAGGGGATACGGCCGATTCGATACATTTTGAAAACCGCCTCTCCTCTTCGGACTTCCCCTGGTCCTCCAAGATAATCCCATGGAGGATTTTGCCTTGCTCCGCCTCATCATGGGAAAGTTCAAACTCCCGCTGGATAGCCCCGGTGATTGCCTCCCCCCCAATGGGAAGGCTCCGGATCATGGATAAATGACCACCGCTTACAATACATAGTGAAGTTTTTGACGCCCCTATATCGGCGAGGGAAAACGCACCCTCTATGCCCTGGAGGATGAGGCTGGCGACGCTATACAGGGAAAGGACATCCACGTCCACGATCTTCGGTGAAATTTTTGCCCTTTCAAGGGTTTCAAGGTGATCCCTCAGCACATCCTTCTTAACGAGAAGGGCGAGGACTTGGGCCTCTCCTTCTTCGTTCTTCACAACATGGTATGATACGACCATCTCCTCGATGTTAAAGGGAGTGTGTCCCTCTACTTCGAAGGGAATCACCTTGTCCATCTTTTTCCGATCGGCAAAGGGAAGCTTGATGATGCGAGCAGATACCTGATGCCCTGGAAGGGAGGTGATCACGGTATCTCCCCCGATGCGCCCCTCACCGAAAAGCTCGGCGAGAGCTTGAGCAACCGCATCTGACGGAGCTATCCCCTCTTCCCGTGGAATCTCCCTCTCGTGGAAACCGACAAGTTCGAACCCCCGGAAGGTCCTCCGAAGCTGGACGGCCTTAATAGAATGACTTCCGATGTCCAATCCGATGATTTTCTGGGGCATCTGGTTCCCTTCCCCTTTTTCAGTAACCCCTCAAGGCGAAAACAGCTCGATCCTATCCCCCTTGGCCGCCTCCAAGGCCTCTCCGGCACTATCCCCCATGAGGGAAATTTCCAACAGGTCAAAGCTATCGAAGATGGCCATGAGCTCCCCCTTTTTTGCCTCGACATAGGCGGCCTTGAGGCCCGATATCCGTCTGCCCTTTATGTGGATTTGAAGGACCCCTTGGCTAGCCAAGGGGTCGAGAAGGCGGCGGGGTAGATTGGTAATCAAGTTACCGAACCGATCGATGTGGATCACCTCCCCCATTAACCCTTTGTCGGTGACCCTCGGCTCCGGAATATCTATCTCGGACCATTGATCCAGTCTCACCCCGAATTCTTCGGGCTTTCGTCCCACCGAAAGGTGGGCAGCGATGGGTGCGAAGATATCCCGGCCGTGAAAGGTCTGGCTGATGGGTTTCCGAAAAAAATCGCGGGTGCGAATACCCACGACCTGCTTAACCTCTTCTTCTCGGTAGATCCAGGTGAATAGCCCGTTATCTGGGCCCACGAAATAGTATCCCTCGGTCTCCACCACGAGGGCCTCCCTGTGGGCCCCCACCTCGGGGTCAACGACACCCAGATGAATAGATCCACGGGGGAAGGAGCGATAGGTATTCCCCAAAACGAAAGCCCCTTCAAATACCCCCTGGGGCGGGATTTCATGGGTGATATCCACTAAGGTGCAGTGGGGATTGATACCCAATATCACCCCTTTCATCGTCCCGACATAACCATCCTTCGTACCGAAGTCGGTCATCAAGGTAATGATTCTCTCCAAGGTAGCCCCCGACTCAGGAAAATAGATCTCTCAGGCTGGTCGCGAAGGGCTCTTGCACGACTCCCCGTTCGGTAATGATGGCTGTAACGTATTCGTGGGGCGTCACATCGAAAGCTGGATTCAATACCCTTACCCCCTCCGGCGCGATCTGCCTGTCGAAAGGATGGGTTACCTCTCGGCTATCGCGCTGCTCAATGGGAATCTCATCGCCTATGGCGAGGGAGAGGTCAAATGTGGAAAGGGGTGCGGCTACATAGAAGGGAATCCCATGGGTCTTGGCTAGCAGGGCAATGGAATAGGTTCCGATTTTATTGGCCACGTCGCCGTTGGCAGCTATGCGGTCCGCTCCCACAATCACCAGATGGATCAACCCCTTGCTCATCAGGTACCCCGACATGCCATCGGTGACAAGAGTTACGGGAATCCCCTCCTTATCCAGTTCCCATGCCGTCAACCTGGCCCCCTGAAGTTGAGGCCGGGTTTCGCAGACATATACCTCCAGATCTTTTCCCTCCTCATGGGCAGCCCTTATAACACCCAAGGCGGTTCCATAACCGGCTGTAGCCAAGGCTCCGGCATTGCAATGGGTCAAAATAGCGCTCCCGTTTCGGATATATCGCTTCCCATTATGACCCATTCGACGATTGACCTCGATATCCGCTTCCCTTATCGCCATGGCCTCCGATTTCAGAGAGCGCCTCAATTCATCCAATCCCTCCCCTTCGTGCCTGCGCACAACCTCTTTCATCCTTTGGACGGCCCAACAGAGGTTGGCCGCGGTCGGACGGGTTTCCATCATCATATGGCAAATCCTTTCGAACTCCTCCTTGAATCGGCCGGTGTTT
This sequence comes from Thermodesulfobacteriota bacterium, assembly GCA_030145085.1. Lineage (GTDB taxonomy): Bacteria > Desulfobacterota > BSN033 > WVXP01. Next base: position 11,233 of record JAQYWG010000021.1, on the reverse strand, counting down.
TTGACCCGCAGCCTCATCGCCCCCAAGGCGATCCCCATGGCAGCCGCTACGCCAATGGCCGGGGCCCCCCGGATGGTCATATTTCTGATGGCCTCGGCCACTCCCTCAGGTCTCTCACACTCCACATAAGCTTCTTCCGTTGGGAGCCTCCGCTGGTCCAGCATTACGACCTTGCCATTTCTCCATGTGACCGTCTCATATTTCATGGGAAAACCCTGAAAAAAGGATAACCCATCACCCCTTCGATAGGCTCTTCCTCATTAGCTCATTTACCAGTTTCGGATTTGCCTTTCCCTTAGTCGCCTTCATCACCTGTCCCACGAAGAAGCCGAAGAGTTGTTCCTTGCCCTTTTGATAATCCTCAACCAATTTCGGGTTCCCTTCCAAAACCCCTCGGATAATCCCTTGGATCTCATCCACATCGGTAAGCTGAATCAGCCCCTTCTCGTGAACGATTTCCTCGGGGCCTCTTCCACTCCGGTACATCTCCTCGAAGACCGTCTTGGCGATCTTCCCGCTGATAACCCCATCGGTGATCATCTTCAACATGGAGGCCAGATTCTTGGGGGGAACCGGACATTCCTCGATCTCTCGATCGTCCTTATTGAGTTCCCTCAGCAAATCCCCCATGATCCAGTTACTCACCATCTTGGCCTCCCCAGAGACCCTTACACACTCCTCATAGTAATTTGCCAGAGATTGAGAAGCCGTCAATATGGCCGCGTCATACTCCGGAATCCCATACTGCTTGATAAACCGTTCCCTCTTCGCCGCGGGCAACTCCGGAAGGGTTTCTCGAATCTTCTCTATCCAGGCCTCGGAAACTTCCAATGGAACGAGATCGGGGTCGGGGAAATACCGATAATCATGGGCCTCCTCTTTTCCCCTCATGGAGAGGGTCCTCCCCTGCTCTTCATCCCACAGCCTGGTTTCCTGGACAACCTCCTCCCCCGCCTCCAACAGCGCGATCTGTCTCTTAATCTCATATTCCAGGGCCTTCTCCACATGGCGGAAGGAGTTCATGTTCTTCAGCTCAGTTCTGGTCCCAAATTCCCTTTGGCCTTGGGGACGAACCGAAACGTTGGCATCACACCGAAATGACCCCTTCTCCATATCACCGTCGCAGATCTCGAGATAGCGAAGGATATCTCTCAATCCCCTCAAGTAGGACCCAGCCTCCTGAGGGGTTCGGATATCAGGACCGCCCACGACCTCGATCAAGGGGACTCCCGTCCGATTGAAATCCACCAAACTGGAAGCCGCCGATTCGAAGGCTCCCTCGTGGACTAACTTCCCCGCATCCTCTTCCATATGGATCCGGATGATCCCAATCCGCTTTTCCCGACCGTTGGCTGGGATCTCCACATACCCATCCTTGGCCAAGGGATATTCGTACTGCGAGATCTGGTAGCCTTTGGGAAGGTCCGGATAAAAATAGTTCTTCCGTGCAAAGAGGCTCAATGGGGAGATTTTGCAATGGCATGCCAGGGCCATCTTAATGGCGAATTCTACTGCCTTCACATTGAGTACTGGTAGGGAACCGGGTTGTCCCGTACATACGGGGCACGTATACGTATTTGGATCGCCACCAAAGACGGCCGAACAACCACAGAAAATTTTCGCCCGAGTCAACATCTGAGCATGAACCTCCAAACCAATAACGGATTCATAATCCCGTATTTTTCCTGTGCTGTCCTCCTTTCCCGGGCGGGCTGTAACTGAATTTACACCCATAACTCATATCCTCTAACCCATTAGAATGCCTTATAATACGCCTTTTTGTCAAGGGCCTAACCCCTTCCGGCAATTGCCAAAAAGAACAGGAGGGAAATCGACATGAATATGAGTATCCCTTCTAAAACCTATTTCGAGCAGAAATCATAAAGAACCGGATTATTCCCTGCTTTTTTATTTCTTGTAAATCCTGTTTCATTCTGTTAACATGGGGCTCTGGGTAAGTTCATGCTGACCCCTTCTCTTTCCGGTTATTTTCCTGTTGTTGCTTTCCTCCTCATCGTCGCGAGTAATTTATTGCCATACCCCCCGGGTCATAGGGGTTACTGATGGTAATACATTTCTCCTTACGAATTGCTAAAGGGGATAAAGCCAAAGTGATAGCTGCTTAACCGGAAAAGAAATGTCCGCACATGAAATCGGGCACAATGCACATTTTCCGTTGAAAAGTCACACGGCCACACTGACGGAGGATCAATCCTATGAAGTGTCTGATTATTGCTGCTGGTAAGGGGAGCAGGTTATCAAACGAAACGCTTCCAAAGCCCCTTGTCCCTCTCTGCGGGTTATCTCTTATCGAGCGTGTGATCCTGACCGCGTCAAACTGTGGTTTGGATGATTTCTCCGTGGTCACGGGATATGATGGAGACAGAGTCAGATCTTTTCTGGACAATTTCGCCGACCGAAGAAATATCAAGATAACCCATATCATCAATGATGAATGGGAAAAGGAAAATGGTATATCCGTCCTCAAAGCGAAAGGGCTGATCAAGGGGAATTTCATTTTATTGATGTGTGATCACATTTTTGATGAGACGATACTGAGAGGGTTGATGACCGAAAGGATTTCCCATAACGAAGTCCTGTTGTGTATAGATCGTAACATGCAAAATAACACCTTATTTGATGTTGATGAAATGACGAAAGTGTTTCTGAAAGAAGACAGGATTTTGGATATTGGAAAAGATTTAGAAAGATATGATGCCTATGACACAGGAATATTTCTTGGCTCTCCTGCAATCTTCGGTGCCATTGAAGAAAGCTTGCACCGAGGCGATAGTACCCTTTCAGGGGGCATGAGGGTTCTGGCACGAAAAGGAAGGGCTAGGGGTTTTGATATTGGGAATACTTACTGGATTGATGTGGATGATGCAAAGGCATTGAAAAGGGCTGAAAAACTCCTCTATGGCAAATTAATAAAACCTGCTGACGGCTTGATTTCTCGATATATAAATCGGAGATTTTCTCTTGGGATTTTTACCCCCCTATTTCTTAAACTCTCCAAAGGCATTACACCCAACCAGGTCTCGATACTGAGCTTTATTGTAGGCCTTATAAGTAGTATATTTTTCTTCATCGGCAACGCTATGATAGGGGCCTTATTAATACAAATATCGAGCATATTAGACGGCTGTGACGGAGAAATAGCACGGCTCAAGCATATGCAATCCTCACTTGGTGATTTCGTTGATGCGGTTCTTGACCGCTATGCTGATGGCCTTATCCTTTTCGGGATCTTTTATTACTCACTCATTGAAATCGGAAATAGAAAAATATTCGGTATTCACTGGAGTCCTTTAATTATCAGTACCATTTTCGCATTAGCCATTCTCGGAAATTTAATGGTTAGTTATACCTCTGCAAAATCCGTAGTTAATTTTGGTTACCGCTACAGAGGGAGATGGATTGCAGCTGGGAGAGGTAGAGATATAAGACTTTTTCAGCTTTTCATCGGTGGAATGATGACATATTTTCATCCAATTTTTGCCTTGTTTGCCGTGCTAATCATAGCCATTCAGACTAATGTGCTCGTACTATGGAGAACATCTTTATCATGGGTTTGGTTTCCCAAGAGGGATTCTCTCATAAAGAACAAGATTAAAGCTGTAATATTTGATTTCGACGGAACCGTGGTAAATACAATGCCTTTCCTTACAGAACTCGCTGTAAAACTTATGACTGAGAACTACAATATCTCTAAAGATGCGGCCCAAAAAAGATACGTGGAAACGAGCGGGATGCATTTTGCAAGCCAGATAGACTTGATTTTTCCGGATCATCCAAAAAATCAGGAGGTAGTGAATACCTTTGAATCTATGAAGCAAGAAGGTATTTTCGCGCATTCTGTTTTCCCTGAAGTTATTCCAACAGTTAGGTATTTCGCCAATAAAAAATTTAAAACTTTTATCTGCAGCAGTTCACCACAGGAGATTATTGAAAGACACACTAAGGCAAACAAACTTGACGATTTGTTTGATGGGTCCTTTGGTTATAAACCGGATTTTGGAAAAGGTGAGCAGATTGATTTCATCCTTCAACATTGGAAATTACAGCCTGAAGAAGTGCTCTTTGTTGGTGACTCCTTGAGGGATTTTGATTTTGCAAAAGATAAGAAAATAAAGTTTATCGGAATTGAAAGAATTTTTGAACGAAAAGACTTCCAGAGAATAGGAGCCTTAAGCGTTAGTTCATTTCCTGATCTTGTGAAGCTTTTTGGCGAATCTGAAAAATACTTCAACACCTTTGAAAATATAACTCGAAACCCTTCCTTGACAAAAAAAGAGGGATTCATTACCGTTTTATCCATTTGAAGGAGATTATTGAAAGAGCATAAGGATTGGTCTCCAATGGATTCAACCTCGAGGTTACCCCACGGCTTCTCCCTGATCAAAAGGGGGAAGGCGGAGCTTGTCATCAGAGACCTTTATAAAGATCGACTGATGGAAAGGGAGATCCACAACCTGGAAGCCTTTCCCCTCCGGCAAGGGGACAAGCCTCAATTCATGGAGGGAAGAGGCCTTCTCGTCTCCATCCCCCTGGATGGAAAGGGTCCCGAAAGGATGGTAATCCGCCATTATGAACACGGGGGGATCTTTCGAGCACTGACGAGGGACCTTTTCCTCGCGGGGTCTCGCCCATTTCGGGAACTCATCATTACCGAAATGGCGAGGAAAGCTGGATTGCCGACAATGGAGGTTCTTGCTGCGATAAAAAATTGTGTCTTCTGGCCCTTCTATAAAGGGGATCTGGTTTCCAAGGAGATTCCCAATTCCGTTGATCTCATTCAATACTTCACCCGAGGTGGGAGGGCGAGGGGTCAAAAACAATTGGGCGAAAAAAGGGAGCTTATCCGCCAAGCGGGCAGACTGGTGAGGAAAATGCACGAAATGGGAATCTACCATTCCGATCTCCACCTCAAGAATTTCATCGTGGAGAAGGGAGAGGGAGGGCTGGGATTCCTTTACATCATCGATTTCGACCGTTCCAAGATTATCCATCCCCTCAAATCCAACAAATGGTTCGCCAACCTCTTGCGCTTGGACCGATCGGTGGAGAAATGGCGCCCCAAAGGCCTCTGGATTACCCGGACCGATCGGCTCCGATTCCTCGGGTCTTACCTGGAGGAAGATAAAGAGAGGAAAGCCTTGGTGAGGACATATATCGGGAAATACCTCCGCCGCAGAAGGAGGTACAAAATAGGCTGGGCCATTGAACGCCTCCTCTACGGTTGAGCCATCCGCTCCAGGAAGTCCCCTATGGCCCCTTCGAGCAGGCCCTTCCTGTCATAGGAAAAATGGTCGATGCCGGGTAAAATCCGAAGCCATTTGGGCTCCGAAAGAGTCTCGAAGAACCCCTCCATCTTTGATGGGGGACAGATGTCATCGCGGTCGCCACAGGCAAAGAGCTTCGGCTTCGGGCATTCCCTCAAGAACCCAAAATCGAACATCTCCAGCGGAGGGGCCACTCCAATAAGGCCCCTTATCCTCTCGTCATCTACCCCAACGGGAAGGCCGGCAATGGCGCCGAAGGAATATCCCGCTACTAAAATCACGGTCGGCTTCCTCTCCTCCTCCAGATAGTCGATGGCCCCCTTCACATCTCCCTGTTCCGCAGTCCCGCCTCCGAATGTGCCGGTACTTTCTCCCACTCCCCTGAAATTGAACCGTAGGCTGGTAAAATCCCACATCGCCGCAATCCGCGCAATGGTGGTCACCACGGTATTATCCATATTGCCGCCGAAAAGTGGGTGGGGGTGGCAGATGATCAGCGCTCCTTTGGTGGATTCCTTGTCCAACGACAGGAGGCCTTCAATCCTGGCTTCCTTTACTTCGAAGGAAATCCTCTCTACCTCCATGAGCCCTCCTCAGGTCCCATCGATGTCATATTTCCCTCCAACTCTTTTGCCCTTTATGTTGGGAAAGTACCAAAGGATTTTGAGCTCAGGATACTCGGAGTCCTGGGAACTGAGCAAAATCCGCTGCCTTCTCGGGTGAGTTGGAAGCCGTCCGCAATGGAACAAAATCTTTCACCTCGAATATCGAATGCCAATTTCGAGCTTTTCGTTTACAGAAGCGTGCTTTTGTGGATGGTGCTATGAGGAAATTTTCATGGAGGGCGATGGGGGACTCGAACCCCCGACCCCAAGCTCCGGAGGCTTGTGCTCTATCCACCTGAGCTAATCGCCCTCTTTTTCGATAGACAACGCCCTTTTCATGGAAAAACCATCAATGGTCCATCGGGACACTGATCTCCATTATCAATGGGACTATTTTACCCGTAAACCTTGAGAAGAATCAATATAATTCTGTTTGCGGTCTCCCGAATTTCTGGAGAACACCAGAGAAACAAAGTGCAAAACAATCTTGCCCTCCTACATCGGCCTATATGAAGCGCTAGCATTGACCGGAAAATTTAGGGCTTCCTTACGGAATGCCGGCAAACCAATTCCATTGATTTGTGTTAGTATTATATTTATCGGGAATAGGAGGATCCAAAGAGGTTAGAAGTCAGCATTGGGGTTGTTTCTTAAGAGGGGATTTCCTGAGTTTTCCCCTTTGAGGTTTTCTAACGTATTGTAAAAAATGAAAACTGAGATCTTGGAAGTGGAAAGTAGTCTCTGGGTAAGTGGTCAAAGATTCCTGAATAATTTATCTTTTTTTATGACAAAGTCTCTAATAATCAATGAAAGGAATGAATCATGAGTCAGGGCAGGAATCCAAGCTTGCAGTCCTTCTTAAGAGGCGGTTGGCAAAATTCTCATACTCTATAAAACTTGTGTAAATTGAGGTAGCGTGCTAAATTCAAATGGAAATGTCAAATAAATGGAGAAACTTTGAAAATTCTGCTTGTTTACCCCCGTTATCCAGATACTTTCTGGAGTTTTCGGTATGCACTGAAGTTCATCTCTAAGAAGGCTTCTTACCCACCATTAGGGCTTGTGACGGTAGCCGCCCTTCTCCCCAGGACTTGGAAGCGGAGACTCGTTGATCTGAACGTGGATGTGCTAAGGAATGAGGACATCGGCTGGGCTGATTACGTCTTCATAAGCGCTATGGCGGTGCAGGGGGCATCGGTCAGAGAAATCGTGAGGAAGGTTAAGGCCCATGGCAAAAAGATTGTTGCCGGGGGTCCCCTCTTCACCATCTCTCCTGATGGGTTTCCGGAAATTGACCATTTGGTCCTTCAGGAGGCAGAGGCAACCCTTCCTTTTTTTATTGAGGACTTGGAGAGAGGAAAGGGAAAGCCCATTTATACCTCCTCTGAGTGGCCAGATATGACATCTTCTCCTGTACCTCAGTGGGATCTTCTGGATATGCGGAAATATGCCGCTATGTCCCTTCAGTACTGCCGCGGTTGTTCCTTTGATTGTGATTTTTGCAACATCGCTCGCCTGAACGGAAAGAAGCCTCGAACGAAGACGAGTACTCAGGTTCTGGCGGAGCTTGAGGCATTATACCAAAGGGGGTGGAAGGATACGGTCTTCTTTGTAGACGATAACTTTATAGGGAAACCACGCACATTAAAAGAAGATCTGTTACCCGACCTTATAAAATGGATGCAGGAGAAGAGATATCCTTTCTCTTTCCTCACCGAGGCCTCGGTCAACCTCGCGGATGACGAGGAGTTGATGGAACTTATGGTAAGGGCCGGCTTCTATGAGGTTTTTGTAGGGATCGAAAGTCCTGAAGAGAAGAGCCTCTCTGAGTGTCACAAGGTTCAGAATAAAGATAGGGACCTTATGGCAGCGGTCAAGAAGATGCAGAGATTCGGTCTTCAGGTCTCAGGGGGGTTCATCGTTGGTTTCGATAGCGATCCTCCGGGTATCTTTCAGAAGCAGGTAAATTTCATCCAGCAAAGCGGGATAGTCACCGCTATGGTAGGCCTTTTGAATGCCCTCAGAGGCACAAGGCTCTACGAACGGCTCCAGCAAGAAGGCAGGATTGTAGGAGAGGCCAGGGGGGACAACACTGACTTTTCCATGAACTTCATTCCCAAGATGGGTTACGGGCGACTTGTGGAAGGATACAGGTACATCGTGACTCACATTTATTCCCCCCGCCATTTCCATAGACGTCTTATCACTTTCCTGAGGGATTATCGTCCGCCCAAGAAAAGGGGGCGTCCTATACAATTCTGCCACATGAAGGCGTTTCTCCATTCTCTCTGGATCTTGGGTATACGGGGTAAGGAGCGTTTTCATTATTGGAAGACCCTCCTTTGGACCCTCTTCCGACGCCCGCGACTCTTCCCCCTGTGCGTGTGCCTTTCCATTTACGGCTACCATTTTCGAAGAGTCTTTGAGGGGTACCTACAAGGAACAGGGAGAGAAATCGACCCAGGGTCCTCATGAGCCGATCTGGGATAACCTAACCTGATTGAAGGAAAATAATAGGTAATGAAAGGGAAGGATTACAACATATGGCTGCATGTACTGTTAAGAAGGACGTCCTGCCGTGCAATGTCCTGATAACCAAGGAGAGAACCTGCCTCAAGTCGGGTTTACAACGATTCGGTCTGCACCTGCGCAATATGCGGTTGATCGGGGGGGATACGGTCATTACCGCCTCCTTGTTACCGCTGTTAGGATTTTTCCTTCTTCACGGTTTGCAGGCTGTTCCCTGGCTCACCGTCGCCAGCTTGTTGCTGGTCGGCCTGCTGCTCAACGCCACCATCTTTGGACTGAACAACGTGGCCGACGCCAAGATCGACGCTCGCGACCCGGTCAAGCAGACGAATCGCATCAATCCGATCGCGCTGGGCCAACTGACGCAGAGGGAGGCGATGATTCCCCTGCTGGGTTGCGGCCTGCTGGCTCTGGGGTATGCAGCCTGGCTATCGATCCTTCCCTGGGCATCTCTGGTCTTGATTCTCGGCGCACTCTATTCGCTGCCGCCAGTCCGGCTGAAAGAACGGGTCGGCGTGGACCTGCTGGCCCACAGCCTGCTGCCGCTTTCTATCTTGTTAATGGGGATGGCAGCCGCCCAGGCCAACCACCCCCTGCGTGCGGCCTTGGGAGCGGCGTGGATAGGCCTGATCTCGGCCAAGAGCGATACCACCAATCTCATCCGCGACTACGAGTCGGACTGCGAACATGGCATAAGGACGACTGCGGTTCGTCTGGGGGTCCGGGCTGTCTGGTGGCTGCGGCTGGGCCTGCTCCTGGCAGCTGTGGGAGTTCTCCTCTTTGCCGGCTGGTGGGGGGTTTTTAGCCTGGTCCCCGCCTTACTGATAGCGGCTCTCGTAGTTTTGGAAATTCTAGCGATCTTTCGAGCAGGCTATTACTTGCCAAAACAGCGATTGCTGTTCAGCCTGAGCTATGCTGCCGGTGGCGGTGTCTTTGTTCTGCTGAGTGGTTAGGTCAACTTTAAGTGTTGAATGCGCGTGTGATTGAGGAGAGAGCACGCGGCGTACATTGATGAAATGCTCCCCATCCGCTACTATGGGACGGTTGTCTGCCCGGGGGTAGCCAGAGGCATCCAGCCCGTCGCACCGCTGGCAGAGGATCTATTGCCGCTAACATCTCCAAATAGGGAAACATCACTTGTACCTTGTAGTGGATTTAGGATGGAACTGGTAATGCTCCCGTCTTTCTCCTCCCGGGAAATATGCCTCTCGGCCCTTGACGGCTAAGAAACGAAAGGAGCAGAGAAATGGTACAGGCAAAACATGGCGATACCGTGAAGGTTCACTACACGGGCAAATTGGAGGATGGCACGGTATTTGATTCCTCAGAAAACCGTGAGCCTTTAGAGTTCACAATAGGTGAAGGAAGGATAATCCCCGGCTTCGAACGAGCGCTTGTCGGTATGAGTCCTGGCGAATCAAAAGCTGAAAAAGTCTTAGCGGATCAAGCATTTGGTCCATACCGAGAAGAACTGGTACTAGAGGTTGATCGACAACGGATTCCCGCAGACGTAAAACTTGAAGTCGGTAAGCGTTTAAAGTTTCGCCTTGCGAATGATCAAGCAACTCAGGCGCTGGTAACTGATGTTTCTGAATCGAAGGTGACAGTAGATGCGAATCATCCTCTGGCGAGAACTGATGTAATCTTCAATATCCAGCTTCTTGAGATTACCTAACTTCAGTAGTTCACGTCACACCGTTACTATATTGGAATGATACCTGCTTGTTAACAGCAAGATGGCCCGCAGGCTGGACGGTGTGATGAGAAGCCCAGCGTGAAAAGAAAGGCTCTTGTGGCCAGGGCAAGGGTGATCCGTAAGGGCCGGATCTACAGGTAGGATTGAGAATGCAGGGGGCGGATTATTTAATCACTACCCGATGGACCGAGGGAAATCTTTGGCTAAAATTTGAATGAAAACATACTTTCTACTCTCCTACCCTCTACAATGGGCCTGCATTTTTCTCGTAAACCCTGTCCTACTTTGTTAATATAGGCTCATGAGGTGGCTTAAGCAAAGAAAGGTTTAACCCTCTCTGAGAAAGGAGGATACGACATGGTCTTCATTCCAACCAAAGTGATCACGTCAGTTAGTTTGACACCTCCGATGCGAATACCTCTTTGCAACTACTCCTCTGCCCGCTTGCGTTCGGTGATGTCCTTAACTATCCCTTGATAGCCGATGATATTTCGCCTATCATCCTTTCTTATATTCCCCGTGACCACCTTACCCCTTGACTTTGTACATAGCAAAAGTATTCAGGTTGAGATAGCGCCTAGCCCTATTGCGGGCATAGTCTTCACCTAATCTACGCGCTCTGAAAGCCGCTTGGCACATTCGTCGGCAACCGTGCTATCAGGCGAATCTTCGCCGGGCATTGTCGCCCAACCTCCTTTTTCCACATAACTGTCTCTCTGCCAGGAGTCTGTTGCTTTCAACTCCTTCAGTCGCTCTTCTTTGTTTGGATCCTGCAAAAACTGGGCGACACAAATCGATGCTAGCTTGTCTACAACAGCCTGTTCGGCCACTTGCTCAGCTTTTCCCTTTGTTACTACCCACCCTGCCCAGAAAATGACAATAAGCAACACAATCGCACCAACCACTATACCCCACACAAACGGTTTTATCATTTCTTTTCTCATCTGATGCCCTCCTTTAGATTAAAATCTGTAATAAGATCCATTTGATTTTCAACAACACTTAACTATCAAATAACACCCCCTTTTTTCTTATAATGTTTGGATCTTCTCCCATTTAGTTGGTGGAATTGAAGGATTCCAGGGGTCAAGGATTCAAGGGGTCAAGTGAAATGCTTA
>JAQYWG010000219.1 GCA_030145085.1 Thermodesulfobacteriota bacterium | reverse complement strand
GTTAACAGCTCGGCTAGGTTCCCAGGGTAGCTCCTGCGCTCATAGGCCTCCAAGATATGGATGAGACTCTCCGTTCCTCTGAACCTCTCTACCAGTTTGAAGCAATCTATTCCAATCTCCTCATAGCAGCGAAGATCCTCGGGGCGGATCCATCGGGCCTTGATCAGTTCGGCGGGCCGCTTTAGCTTTTTGAGCTGACAGGCGAGCTTACAAAAGTCGGCGGCGAAACCACCGCAGGGATGTCCCTCCTGTGAGCCATGAGAGACCATATTGCGGTGGTGCAGGTCCAATGGGCAGTGAAAGAGGCAGCAATGATTGGCGATGAGCTCCAACTCGCAGCTCACCGTTTTCCGTATAGCGGCCAAGGTGGCGAAGTCGCGGGCAATGGATTCGGGGAGGATGATTTTATCGGCCCCCATCTCCTCCCAGTATCGGGCGAGATGGACGTTTTGGACCCGGGCAAAAGAGGAGACGCAGACCTTGAGGTGGGGAAAGTATCTCTTGGCCATCTGGAGGAGGAAGGGAAGGGTGGCGGTCACCGTATCGACTCCGGTGGAGGAGATCCAGTTCAGGTGTTCCGCAATCTTCTCATATCCCTCCTTGGTAAACTCCAAATTGTCAAAACAAGAGGCATTGATGAGGTAGTTGAACTCCAGACCCCTCTTGCGGGCCTCAGCGATGAAAGAGAATGCCTCCTCCTTTCCCACCTTGGGGATGAAGAGGGCCATTCTTCCACCCCCCAAGGGATCCCCCCATATCTGGCCGTACAGCCCCGACACAGAGGTTCCCTCTATCCTCTTCAATAGCCCGAGATCCCAATTGGCAGCGATCAAATAATGCATAGGTGCCCCCAATTCTCCACGAAGACCTCGCCGTTGAGCATCGCCTTGATAAAGGCATCAAAGCCCTTCGGGCGCCTCTGCGGCTCCTGCTGGTTAAAGCTGCCCGCCTTCTCGAAGGTACGCTGACAGAAACTGCGCGTGTTGCAGTCGCGGGTAATGTTCTCGTCGACGATGATCTCTTCCACCCCCAAATCCCCGTATTGCTTGTCCCGGGAAACGGACAGAGAGTTGTCCCAGTTGGTGGATACCCTCAGTTTCATGGAAGACCTCATCTTTCCCTCGTTTCCATTCCCCCTATTTCGTCCTTCTTCTCCACATCGCACCAGCGCAACAGGGAGGCCAGGGGTGATATTCCGTCGTGGTGCCACATCATGGAGGGTAGCAACATCTTTCCGGGGGACGTAATTCTGGTTACCCCCAATTCCCCCAAACGCCTGATAAACTCCTTCTCCCGCTCATCCCCAATGGCCACGGCGGCGTTTTGCAAAAAGGGGAAAAGGGGTTTTATGGCTGGAAGGATCCGAAAAATATCATCAACACCCCAGATCCAGAGGGCTCGATTGAGGGGGGAGGGCCGGAAGATTCCAGGATCCCTCTCATAGACCACTGTCCAATCTGTCCCATGAGGGGAGACAACGAGGAGAACATCATCACCCCTCAACTCCTTGAACTCATACTTTCCCCTAAGCTGATTGATGGCCGCCGCCTCGGCAGGGGAGATCCTCCCCCTGGGCATCTTTTCGTTCATTCCAGCCATGGCCGTTGACAAGGCTTGGGCGAACTCCTGGGGGGATACCTCCCCTCCCTCCTCCAGGTAATAGCCATGGGGAGCGAGGCATGCCTGCTGGTCGAACATGGAGCAGTCATAAGCCACGGCAGCGACTAGATCTTCCAGCCCTTGATGTCTTAACCTCTTCCTCCCGATAACCCCAAAGCCCAGCTTGTGGCCGTGAACAAGAACCCGGATCCCCCGGGGGATCCTCTTTGTGAGGGAATTGCATGCCTCAACCCCTCCGAACAAGATCGCTGCATCGGCTTGATTGAAAGCCGCCTCCTCTATTTCCTGTTCCCCTCCTCGCCAATAGAGCACCGCCATACAGTTGGCCATACCCGGGTCTATCTCTTCAATGGTCCTTAGGTAGAGCGGGGCAAAGATGGGCTCCCCTGCGGCTACCTTGCCCAAGCATGCTGCCTTCACCAGCGCCGACCTCATAAATAACAGGTGTGGCAGCCCCGGGATGTTCTCGGAGAAGAAGGAGACAATGAGCTTGGGCCCGAAGGCCCGGCAGTACCCGTCCAGTTCGGGAGAGTATTGAAAATCGTCCAAGTAGAGGGGATTTTTGATCTCGGAGCGCAGGGCTCGCCAGATATCCTCCCGCAAGGAACTCTCCATTTCCGCATCAATGCTCGCTTCCACCACCTCGCGGGAGAAGCCGGTAATGACAGGGATGGTTTTCAAGGCAAGCTCTCGATAAGGATAGCTCTTGTCAAGCCACCTCCGGGAGGCCTCATCGAGGACATCGATGATTCGCTCGATAGGTTGGTGGGCCAGGTATTTCTCCCTTTCTTTTTTTAGGTGATCGGCCAAGACCTCAACCATGGCCCCGCTAACGGAGGGAGCCTTCAAATGGACCGCGATTTCGCGGTCCTGATAGACTTCCGTGGTGAAAGCTTTCACGTGTTCCTCAAATCCCTGGGGGAGATAGTATCCGGCCGCCTCGATGACCTCCATCATCATTCCTCCATGGCCCTCGTCATCTCGTCTATGGTTAGGGAGCAACCCTTCGCCTCGCTTTCCCGGGCCCTTCCATAGATCTCAAATCCACCCTCCACCATCTTCCCAAGATCATCGGTCTGAATGGCGCAGATGTGTCCCCTGTTGGCCAGGTCGAAATGGCGCAACAGCCCAATTTCACCCGGAGGGAGTGGTTCTAGGGTTTCTGGGTTCACCACAAGGGTCCTGGTCCACGGGGGATTGACCTTGAAGCTGGGGGCATCAACCCCCCGGGTGAAGTTCCTCAGGGTGTTGTCGTAAAACTGCGATGCGATCTCCGTCATCCCGAGGAGGTTGATACAGAAATTCCGCGTGATCATCAAGAATTCCTCGCAATAGTCCAAAAACTCCCCTCTTCCAACCTCTCTGCTCTTCCCCTTAAACCCCCCGGCGTCGAGGCAGCGGGAGCCCCGGGGGAGTTGAAACTTCAACCGCTTCTTGCGGCAGTAGTCGAAGAAGTTGACGAAGCCGAACGATCCCCCACAGATGGTGACCGGGATACCCTTTTCCTCGGATGTGTGCAGCTCATTCACCAAATCTTTGACCTGAAAGCCCTTCCTCCCCACCAGAAAGTGGCTTTGGGGGAGCCCGAAGCAATCCTTCAATCGATCCATTCCGTAGGCCATTACCATGTGGGGAGCGATACCGGGGGGAGGGGCAATGATCAAGATCAGGGTTTTGACCCCATCGGGGACGAGGAAGGCGGAGGCAGCCGCAAAGATAGTAGCGTCCATGAGCCTCAGTCCCCCTTCATCGTAGTGTACCCTTCCTTTCTCATTCGGCATAGTCGTACCGCTGGTCATAAAAGTGCGTGCAATATGTGAGGGGAGGGTGAAGAGCTCCGTTGACTTGAATACATCAGTGGGAAGGGGCGGGATCTGATCCCAGGAGGAGAGCTCTTGTGGGGTTATCCCTCGCCGTTGGCAGTACCGTTGGTAAAGAGGAATATGGTTGTACTGGAACTCAAAGGTCCGGAGGGCCAGGTTGTTGAACTCCTCGATGTCATGGTGGTCCGCACCCTTTTGAATGAAGGCGAGAATTCCCCTATCGAGATCTCTTGCCTCTTTCGGCAATTCGCTCATAGATCGACCTCGATGTGAAAGGTTATCATCTTTTTCTCAACTAGCCACCTCAATGCGTCTTTCAGATTCTCCGGCTCTGCCCCCATCTCCTCGGCGATTTCCCGGATGGATAAGTGGCCGTGGAGTCGATCTATCAACCAGGTCCAGCTCTCCCCTAAAGATGCCTTGATCTCTTCCCCCTTGACCAGGGCCTTGGGCCGGAGCCCTTCATCCAGGGGGGGGAGTTCCTGGAAGTGGGAAGAGAGGGGGAAATCCTTGGGTCGGTATGCGAACAGGGGGGGTTCAAAGCCGAACTTTCTCCCATAGACATAACGGTAAGCGCTCAGGCCTGCGGTCATGCCCTGGGCCACTGCCCGTGAGAAGGAGTTATACCCTCCTATCGTCACATCCCCGGCGGCCAAGATACCCGGGATGGAGGTTTGCATATCCTGGTCAACTCGGATAAATGGAGAGCTCAACTTATCATTCTCCATCTCTATCCGGCTGGTAGGGCACAACTCATAGGAGTTGAAGTCCAGGAGTGTTCCCGCACAGGATATGTTAAGCAGTCCCTTCGAGGTTTGAAGCGTTACCCCCTGGAGATAACCATCACCCCAATACCTCTCTACCCGCCCTGGAACCACACCTTCGCCCCCTTCTCCTTCCCCCTCCATAACAAAGAAAAGGGGAGATCGGGCGGTGTTGAGT
>JAQYWG010000218.1 GCA_030145085.1 Thermodesulfobacteriota bacterium | reverse complement strand
TGAGCGATCCCGATATTCAACATGTAGAGGAATCCCTCAAATCCCTGGATTTCCTGGTGGTTCAAGATATTTTCATGACGGAGACGGCGAGGCTCGCCGATGTGGTGCTTCCTGGAGTGAGTTTCGCGGAAAAGGACGGAACCTTCACGGCTACGGACCGAAGGGTCCAGCGGGTGAGGAAGGCTATTGAACCCATGGGTGACAGCAAACCCGACTGGGAAATTCTCTGTGATCTGGCCCGGAGAATGGGGAGTAAGGGATTTGAATTCCCTTCTCCCAAAGAGATTTTTGACGAACTAGCGGAGGTGACCCCTATCTATGGGGGAATTCGTTTTGAAAGAATCGAGAAAGATGGTCTTCAGTGGCCCTGCCGGTCCCTTGAAGACCCTGGGACAAGGTATCTCCACAAGGATCAGTTTGCGAAGGGCAGGGGGACTTTTTTCCGCATTGCCTACCGGGAACCGGCAGAGATTCCCGATGATCAGTTCCCCTTTGTCTTGACCACGGGCCGGATGGGATTTCATTTCCATACGGGGACCATGACCCGAATCTCTCCCAGTCTGCATAAGGAGAGCGAAACAGCCTATATGGAGATCAATCCGGAGGATGCCGAGGGGCTGGGGGTTGATAACGGTGAGATGGTCCGGGTGATCTCCAGACGGGGAGCGATCGATATCAAGGCCACCCCGACGGATGGGATCGATCGCGGGGTTGTTTTCATTCCCTTCCACTTTGTGGAAAGTGCGGCCAACCGTCTTACCAATACTGCCCTCGATCCCATCGCCAAAATTCCTGAATTCAAGGTCTGCGCGGTGAGGATCGAGAAGTTGGCCACAAATAGCACGGAAGAGAACGAGGGGAAACGAGAAAAGGATTGAAGGACGCGAAGATAAACGTGGGACCATTTTTTGCACTCCGGGGATTCCCGTGAGTGCTGTGGTCGGGAATAGAAAGAGGAGAGGCATGGAGCGAATAGGTGTATTTATCTGTCACTGAGGGACCAACATAGCGTCCATGGTGGACGTTCAGCGTGTGGTCGAAACGGCAAAGAAGCTTCCCGGCGTTGTTTATGCAGAAGCCCTCCAATATTCCTGTTCGGATCTGGGCCAGGGAGCGATAAAGCAAGCCATAAAAGAAGACAATCTGGATCGGGTTGTTGTCGCTTCCTGCAGTACCAGGATGCATGAGGTGACCTTTCAGAGGTGCATCGATTCGGCGGGGCTGAACCGGTACATGTTCGAGATGGCAAACATCCGGGAACAGTGTTCCTGGGTTCATATGGACCGGGAGGAAGCGACGAGGAAGGCGGAACAACTGACCATCATGGCCGTCTTCAAGGCGGCCCGTCTGGAGCCCCTGGAGCCTCTGAAATCACCGGTCGAAAAAAGAGCCCTGGTAATCGGGGGCGGAATTTCAGGAATACAGGCGGCCCTGGACCTGAGCCAGGCTGGCTACCCGGTGACGATTGTGGAAAAGCTTCCGACCATAGGGGGGAGGATGGCGCAGCTCGAAAAGACCTTCCCCACCCTGGACTGCTCTGCCTGAATCCTCACCCCGCGGATGACGGAGTCATCCCAGGACGAGAAAATCAAGATTTTGACCTATTCCGAGGTGGCTGAGGTCAAGGGATATGTCGGAAACTTTGACGTGACTATCCGGAAGAAGGCCCGCTATATCGACGAAACAAAGTGCACGGGGTGTGGTGAGTGCATTGAAAAATGTTTGACTTTCGCGCCCAATGAATGGGAATTGGGCCTTGGAAAACGGAGGGCTGTCTATAAGCCCTTTGCCCAGGCAGTCCCTAATGTTCCGGTCATTGATCGTGAGATCTGCGGATACTTTACCACGGGCCTCTGCAACGTATGTTCCAAAATCTGTGAGGCCAATGCCATTGACTATGATCAAAAGGAGGAGTATATCACGGAGAAATTCGGGATCATCGTCGTGGCTACGGGCTTCGACCAATTCGATACCAGCGTGTATGGAGAATATGGTGGAGGTCGATTCAAGGATGTAATCACGGGGCTCCATCTGGAGCGAATGCTTGAACCTTCGGGCCCGACAGGAGGACACGCGATTCGTCCCTCTAACTACAAAGAGGCCAAGCGGGTGGCTTTCATTCAGTGCGCCGGTTCGAGGGATGAGGCCAAGGGGATGCCTTACTGCTCCCGGTTCTGCTGCATGTACACGGCGAAGCAGGCCATTTTACTCAAGGATCACGTTCCTGATAGCCAGTCCTACATATTTTATATCGACATTCGAACTGCTGGGAAAGGCTATGAAGAATTTTACAAAAAAGCCCAGAGAGAGGCAGGGGCCATCTATATTCGTGGACGGGTATCCAAGATCTATGAGAAGGGGGACCAGTTAGTCGTTCGCGGCGCGGACACCCTGACCGGAGAGCAGATCGAGGTGGAGGCGGATCTGGTCGTCCTGGCGGCGGCGGCCATTCCGAGGGATGGAGCTAAAGAGTTGGCCAAGATGCTCAACATCCCTCACGATGCCTATGGTTTCTTTGCAGAGGCCCACCCCAAGCTTCAGCCCGTAGAGAGTGTGACCAAGGGGATCTATCTGGCCGGGTCCTGCCAGTTTCCCAAAGACGTGCCCGATTCTGTGGCCATGGCGGGGGCGGCATCCATCAAGGCCTGTTCCATCTTGTCTCAAGACGAACTGACCATCGACCCAAAGATTGCCTATGTGGAGACCGATATTTGCAGCGGATGCCTGAACTGTCTCAAGGTCTGCCCCTTTGATGCCATCGAAGCCGAGGTGGTGAACGGAAGAGAGGTGGCCAGCATTGTTCAATCCCTCTGCCATGGTTGCGGGAACTGTGCCTCTACGTGTCGGACTAAGGCAGCCAATGTAAGGGGATTTTCCGATGATCAGATCTACGCACAGATTTCCGCGCCTTTTTCAGCAGTAAAGGAGAAGAGGGTTGAAGGTTCTGAATAGGCAGGAAAACGTTCACCAGTTCAGAGACGAAATTCTCTCCCTCAGCGGTGAGGACGCATCCCGTTGCGTCCAGTGTGGGAAGTGCACGGCCAGTTGCCCCATCGCTCCGGAGATGGATATGAAACCCACTCAGGTTCTCCGGCATATTCAGATCAATTCGAGAAACCCGGTTCTCCAGTGTTCAACCATTTGGCTCTGTGCATCCTGTGAGACCTGTTCTTTCCGATGCCCTGAAGAGATCGAAATTGCTACCGTTATGGACACCCTCAGGAAGTTGGCCATCGAGGAGGACCTGGCAACCGGTCAGAAGCAGATCGTGGCTTTTGACGAGATCTTTCTCGATTCCATTAAGCGGTACGGTCGAGTCTACGAATTGGGACTGGTTATGCGTTACAACATGGCCTCTCGTCAGCCTTTGAAAGATGCCCATCTGGGCCCTCTGATGCTGGGGAAGGGGAAACTCAGCCTGTTCGCCCATAGGGTCCGGGAAAAGGCAACTCTCAAGGAGATTTTCCGAAAGAGTCGGAGGTTTTTACGGAAATAGGACTGGCTGCCCCGGTGAGGAATGTGGTATGAATGTTGGCTACTATCCAGGTTGTTCTCTCGAGAGCACGGCAAAAGAATTTGATCTCTCCTTTCGGGCGATCTGCAAAAGCTATGGCATTGATCTGGTGGATATTCCGGATTGGAACTGCTGCGGAGCCAGCCCGGCCCATCAGCTCAGTGAGGAGCTGGCCTTTGCCCTGCCCTATCGAAATCTGCTCAAGGCAGAGGAAGGGGGCCTGAAGACGGTTGTCTCCCCGTGCCCGTCCTGTTACAGCCATCTCCTCCATACCCACAAGACGGTGGGTGAGAGGCCGGAATTGGGCGATCGGCTGACCGAGATGGTCGGCAGTACCTATCAAGAATCAATAGGCTCCAAACACCTGCTCGATTTCGTCTTCCGTGACATCGGCGTGGAGAGGATACGTGAGAGTGCTGGGAAACCCCTGAAGGAGCTGAGAGTGGTTAGTTATTATGGTTGCCTGACAAGGCTGCCGGGTGTAGACATTGATGATGCGGAAAACCCCACCATGATGGATGAAATCATCTCTGCCCTCGGCGCGGTTCCTCTGG
The DNA here is from genome assembly GCA_030145085.1 of Thermodesulfobacteriota bacterium. GTDB lineage: Bacteria > Desulfobacterota > BSN033 > WVXP01. Next base: position 362 of record JAQYWG010000218.1, on the reverse strand, counting down.
ACTGGTCCCACAAGACGGAGTGTTGCGGTGCCAGTCTCTCCATCACGCGAACCGATATCGGCCTCCGGCTGGCCACCGAGATTCTCGAGGCTGCCAAGGGCGTCAAAGCCGACTGCATTGCGGTGGTCTGCCCGCTTTGTCAGTCAAATCTGGATATGCGCCAGCCCGATGTGGAGAAAAAATATAACCGTTCATACAAGCTACCTTTGCTTTACCTTACTCAGCTGATCGGGCTCACTTTGGGAATAGGCTTCAAGGATCTTGGCCTTGACAAGCTCGTCGTCGATCCCGTCCCATTACTCCGGACAAAGGGAGTACTGTAAATCCCCCCGGTGTTGATTCCTTTCTAAAATTGATGATCT
>JAQYWG010000217.1 GCA_030145085.1 Thermodesulfobacteriota bacterium | reverse complement strand
ATCCATGAACCCGTCATTCCATTATTCCAATACTCCAGATGAGACATTCCATCATTCCATGCGGATAGCGTAAGTCGATCATGAAAAAAATCACCCTCGATGGATTCCCCACTTCTCCAGCAGATTACGCTCAGGAACAAGGGAGTTCTCTAGAAAGTCCGGAAACTCCAGTGAGTCAGCTTGTTGAAATGTTTGATTGGGTCGTGATATCATTGGTTGTCAATGCCTAGAGGACCATAGATGCGCGTTCTCTTTATCTACCCCAATCTGAACGCCCAAATTGGATTCAATTACGGCGTTGCTTTCCTTTCAGCTGTCCTTCGCCGTCACGGCCATGTCACGCGGCTCCTTAACATTAATGAAAGCCTGGGCTATCCGTTGGACCTTGAAAGAATCGTCAGCGATGTCAAGGCATTCTCCCCGGATCTCGTTGGCTTCTCCGTGGTGAGCAACCAATTTCGCTACGCCTTAGAGATAGGAAAGGCCATCCGAGGTTACACCGATGCCCCCTTCGTATGCGGAGGAGTCCATGCAGCCATGGCTCCCCATGAGGTTCTGGAAACGGGTATCTTCGACTACGCCTGTTTGGGAGAAGGAGAAGAGGCCCTTGTGGAACTGGCCAATGCGCTGGAGGTGCACGGAGACACGGCCAAGATCCCGAACATCTGGATGAAGAGGGATGGGAAAGTTATCAAAAACAGAGTTCGCCCCTTTATTCCCCTTGAAAATCTTCCTCCCAAAGACTACGAGATCTTCGATTTCCAAAAAATGATTGACGCCAAAGACGGGTGGGTGGGCACCATGGTATCCCGGGGGTGTCCCTTCCGATGCACTTACTGTTTCAACCATAGGCTGGTCGATATCTATCGGAAGGACACTGGCCTTCCCCGTTCTCGCTTACGATACCTTCGCCATCACTCGGTCAAGGAAGTGATCAGTGAGTTGGAGTACCTCCTTGGTCAATACACGGGGATCAAAGTGTTTATCTTTGATGACGATCTGTTTACCCTTGATAGGGATTATGTTCAAGAGTTCTGCCTAGCCTATGAGAAACGGATTGCCGTTCCCTTTGTATGCAACGCTCACGTTAAGGTCTTTGACCACGCAATCGCCAGGAGCCTCAAGAGGGCCAGGTGTCGCATCGTCAAGTTTGGGCTTGAAAGCGGCAGCGAAAGGATTCGAAGGGAGGTCCTCAATCGACCCATGACCAACCGGGCCGTTATGAACGCCTTCAGGATAGCCCACGACCATCAGCTCCACACCTCGGCCTTTGTGATGGTTGGGCTTCCCGATGAGACCACAGAGGACGTGTTTGCAACGATAGATTTGTTGGCGGCCATACGTCCTGGACGGTTTCGATGGTCGGTGTTTTTCCCTTATCCGGGAACAGTAGCTTACGAAATGGCCGAACAAAAAGGTCTGATCGATTTCCAAAAGATGCGGTCCCTTACCAACTTTACCGAGGAGTCGTGCTTGGATTTTGGGGAGGCCCATAATCTTCTGATAGACAAGTTGGCTAGGGCGTTTCCCTGGTTTGTCAATGCCCGGAGCAATCCGTCGTCTTCGACTCGTTACCGCGGATTGGTGGGGGAGATTGAGAGCATGGATCGGGCGGCGTGGGAAAAGGTCAAGGGCACGATCCGTTCCAGGGATCGGGAGATTTCGAGCACCCTGGCAAAAGCTGGCAAAGAACACTATGCCATTAAGTACAATGACTTCATGGGGGTCCGGAGCGATTGGTTCGATCTATGAGTGATGGCTATCCCCACAAGATTCTCGTCCGATGCCCCAATTGGGTGGGTGATCTGGTAATGGCCACTCCCGCCATTAAGGCGATCCGGAGGCGATTTCACCGGTCTTATATCGTCCTTTTGGTAAAGCCATACGGCAAGAAGGTAATTGAGGATTTTCCTTACTGCGACGAGATTCTTGAGTATGACGATAGGGATAAAGATCAGGGCATGCGAGGGTTCTTTTCGTGGGCGATGCGCCTCAGACGAAAAGAATTTGATTTGGCCGTCATATTCCCCAATTCCTTTCGCTCGGCGTTGATTGCCTTTCTGGCGGGTATCAAACGCCGTGTCGGATACAGCCGGGAAGGGAGAGGCTGGCTGCTGACTGATCCGATAAAGCCCGTGCGGGAAGGTCCCAAAATCGTCCCTATTCCCATGGTGGAATACTACCTGAGGATCACCGATTGGCTGGAATGTCCCCGGTTAACCCTGGCTCCTGAGCTCTTCGTCTCAGCGGCCACAAGGCAGAAGGCCGAGGATATTCTTCAGCATTGTGGTGTTAATGGAAAACGCATGACCATCGTCATGATTCCGGGTGCTGCCTACGGCTCTTCAAAATGCTGGAAGCCAGAATATTTCGCCCAGGTGGCAGATCATTTGATTGAGGGCTACGCGTGTAATTTGGTGATCGTTCCGGGTCCGGAAGAAATGCAGATCGCCAGGGAAATCGAGGCGAGAATGCTCAACAGACCCATTGTTTTGGCCAACCCAATCGTTCCTCTGGACATCCTGATGGCCATTATCCAATACAGCTCCTTGGTCATCACCAATGACACGGGCCCTCGTCATTTTGCGGTAGCCTTTGACAAGCCCGCGGTGGTTATCATGGGCCCCACGGATCCACGATACACCAATCTTAATCTTGAAAAAACCATTGTTCTGAGGGAGGATCTTGATTGCAGTCCCTGTCATCTGAAGGTCTGTCCCCACGATCACCGTTGCATGACGGCAATTACGCCCGAAAAGGTGGTTCAAGCCAGCGAATGGCTGGTCAATCAATTTGTGAAGCCGAGGGCACGGAATTAGGCATTTCATTTTTCCCACGGGCAGGTCTCAATGAAAGTATCCATCAGAAGATTTAAGGAGATAATCGGCCGTTTCAAGGAGGCAAAAATTGCCGTCATTGGCGATATCGTGGCGGACATCTATATCTATGGAAAACCCTTTAAGCTGTCCCGAGAGGCTCCCGTTTTGGTTGTGCGGCATGACGGCGAAAGAGTTCTCCCCGGAAGTGCGGGGAACACCATTCACAATCTCTCGCGGTTGGGCGCCCGGGTTTTTCCCCTCGGTGTCATTGGCGATGATGAGACAGGGAGATCTCTCCTGAGTGGGCTCTCCGTGAAGAATATCGATAGGGAGGGTATCATCGTGGTGGATGGTCGTAGCACTACTACAAAAACCCGCATCATGGCTGGGGATGAGCACACTTCTAAGCAGCAGGTGATTCGGATCGATCGAGAGGTAAAAGAATCTCTCCCCAAAAAGGTTGAAAACCGGATAATGGCATATTTGGACCGTATCGCAAATCAGGTCGATGCGTTCATCGTATCCGATTATGGATATAATCTGATCACTCCGGCCCTGATCGAGAAACTCAAGGCTATCGCTGCGAATAAAAGCGTAATAGTGGATTCCAGGTACCGGCTCCACCTCTTTTCAGGCTTCACGGCCATTACTCCCAATGAGTCTGAGGCCGAAGCCATTTCGCAGTTCAGCATCATTAACGGCCAGGATGCTGTCAGGGTGGGGAAAAACCTCGTTGAGAAGCTCGACCTGAAGGCCGTGCTGATCACCAGGGGAAACAGTGGAATGGTTCTGGTGGAACGATCAGGTGATGCGTCCGAAATTCTCATTTGCGGCAGTGACGATATCACCGATGTGACGGGGGCAGGCGATACCGTAACTGCGGTCTTCACCTCCTCCCTGGCCGCAGGGGCCTCTTTTTATGAGGCGGCGCGACTATCCAATTATGCTGGAGCAGTGGTGGTCATGAAAAGTGGCACGGCAACGGTCTCACCGGGAGAATTGATTCACGTGATTGAGCAGGAGCACAAAATGAGGAGTTGAGCGGCGAGCCTCCTTTGGGCGCTCCCGAGATGTCATGAGCAGAAGCGGAAAATTTATCAGGGATCCAGAAGCGTTGTTGCGTATCGTCGATCAATTGAAATCTCAGGGGAAGCGCGTCGTCATGACCAATGGATGTTTTGATGTGCTTCATGTAGGGCACATCCGTTGTCTCAAGGGGGCCAAGGAGCAGGGCGATGTCCTGGTTGTTGCCGTCAATGACGACGCATCCATGAAGAGGCTAAAACTGGCAGGACGTCCAATTATGCCCGAGTTGGAGCGCATAGAGATCCTCGAGGCCCTGGAGTGTGTGGATTTCATCACCCTTTTTTCCGAAGAGAGGGTGGATCGTCTACTGCTGATGCTCAAGCCTCATGTCCACGCTAAGGGAACAGACTACACCGAGGAAACAGTGCCTGAGAGGGAAACCGTCCTCTCCTACGGAGGACGTATCGCCATTGTAGGAGATGCCAAGACTCACTCGTCCACGGATCTTATTCGCGCTATTGCTCGCCTTGGAAAAAAGAACCGCCTGGCCTGAAATCCTCGGTCATTGGAATTCATTCGCGGTTCAGTTTGCT
>JAQYWG010000216.1 GCA_030145085.1 Thermodesulfobacteriota bacterium | reverse complement strand
ACATTCTTACCAGGGTAAAATTTCCTCAGGCCCTCGTTAGCGATCTCTATTGCTTTTGGCAGAGTCTCCGCCTGATCGGAAAACGGAATACCTATAACAATCTCGCTTCCCTTCAGTGGGGTTAGATTTTCTTGAACACGTCCTAGAATCTCTTGATATTTCTCTTCCTTCGTCATAGGTGGGCCGACCCCCTCTTATATCCGCTCTGGAAGCACCGCAAACTTGTTTCTGTGCATCTTAAGAATATTACAGAAACATTTACGATAAACAACTCGTTTACATAAAATTTAAACGGAATGCAAGAGGGAATTGATTGAATAGTATTGAAAACGAATGGCTCATCCAGGTAGGTTCGATGAGGACTCAGGGCTCAAAATATCACCCTTCCCTTCTTGACGTCGTAAACCCCGGAGAGGGTGATCCTCACCTCGACGACTCCCGTGAAGGAGAGAAACCCCACCGTCCATATGGGGTCTTCCAAGAGGCAACCAAAATCCCGAAAAACCCTTTTTAGCTTTTCGACCTCCCGTGCCAACTCCCTCATGGGCAAAGGGGACATTGTCCCCCCGATGGGAAGGGGTAACTCATGTAATATTTTTCCCCCCTGGACCAAGACGATACCCCCTTTGATTCGGATGACACGATCCAAGGCAGCGGCCATATCCCGGTCATCCCCCCCGATTATCATGAGGTTATGGGTATCATGGGCGATACTCGAGGCAATTCCCCCGATCCTGGCCCCAAAACCCGATAGGAAACCACAACCCCTCCGCTTCCCATCCCTCTGGATCAAGACGATCTTCAGGACGTCCCTCGATGGGTCAGCCTGAATGGCCCCTTCCCTCACCGTCAGCCGGACATCCCTCCTCTCGGTTACCGTCTTGTCCACGATGTGGATCATGGGAACCCTGAGCTTGCCCTTCCTCCGGGATGGCACTCGAAAGAGGCTTTCATCGATCTTTCCAAAGGTGAATGGTCGATCACCTAAGCCGATGGCAGGGAGGGGCGATGGATCGACAGTCAGTTCCCCCTCTCTGGCCACGATCCTCCCCCTTTCCATAACCAGCCTCGGGGTGGGCCTCCGTAAATCCTTGACGATAGATATATCCGCGAAGCGGGATGGCGCAATCCCCCCTAAATCCCAATCCAGCCCGAAATAAACTGCCGGATTGAGGGTGGCCATTCTGATGGCCTCTATGGGCTCGATCCCGTATTTGATGGCCTCCGAGACCAGGTAATCCATATATCCACGGCTGATGAGATCCTCTGCGAAGACACCATCGGTTGCGAGCATGACCCGACTCGAACTCATTCCCCGACATTCCCTCAGGGCTTTTGATAGGGACTGAAGGTCGCTACGGATTGACCCGTGCCTCAACATCACGTATAAACCCAACCTCACCCTGGTGAGGGCATCCTCCGGCTTGATGGATTCATGGCATGAGGTGATGCCACCATCGATGAGGGCGTTCAGTTTATTATAGGATGCCCCAATCGTGTGTCCCTCAACCTTTTTTCCCACATTTCTTGCCAAGGTGATCTTGGAGAGCAACCTTCGATCTCCCCTAACAAGCCTCACAAAGGGGGTAATCTCACTGATGGCCAGCGCCCTTTCGTCCTCGAGGAGGCCGCATAAATCCCTCAATGGGTAAAAATCCTCCCCCTCAAGACCCGGAAATGGGGGTGAAACAGCGGGGACACCGGTGAAGAATTTGAGGGGATAGGATTTGGAGTCCCGGAGGATCCTCATCAATCCCTTAAGGCCGAGGGAATTGGCCAAGTCGTGGTTGTCCGCAAAAACGGCGGTGGTGCCGGTTACTACGACCTGATCCGAAAAAGAGGCCGGGTTAAAGAGGAGATCGGCGTGCGCATGGGGATCGAAAAACCCGGGAATAAGGTAATCCCCCCCCACGTCCACCACTATTGTACCTGAGTCCACCATGGTATCCGAAGGACCCACGTAGGCAATCCTTTCCCCCGACGTGGCCACATTTCCCTGGATCACCTCCCCTGAATAGACGTTGGCGATCCTCCCATTGGCGATGTAGTAATCGGCCGCCCTTCGCCCGGAAGCAACATCGATCAATCGCTTTGTCTCCACAACGGATAGTTTCGACATCTGCACCATATCCCACTGCCTTAGTTTATCGGTCCGCCCTCAGAAAATCAGGCCAGCCAGCTCGGCATGACAACGTGAGAGAAGCATCTTCCACCTGTTCTTCGTCCTTAACGAGGTGATCCCTTTGCACAATCTCAGGTGTGATAATCCCAGAAGACCGTTGAAATTTGGGAATTTCCCCATCTCTTCGGCCAATTAGCCCTGGATTTTTTGCCGTAGGACTCTTGAAAACCTTTGAAAGATAACTTCGGGAGGAACCAATCTATAGATTTTCCGTTTTTTCCAGATTAATGATTCTATCTCACGGGCGGTTTTCTCGCCATCGATCCTGAAATCCGTCTTCGATACGATCTGGACATGGGGGCGTAGGTACGTCTTTCCCTTGCACGTATTCCCTTTCCCAAACCTTATCGGCCAATTTTCCGAAGATTTCGGCATAGTGGTCCATTTCATCTTTCCGCTCAGTATAGATCTCATCGGCTCCATTGTGAGTAAAATAGGGATGGGTTTCCTGGATCACTTCCCTCATGACGTGGGGGTTGTCGATGATCATGCAGGGCCTCAGGTGATTCTCGTTATGGGGTTGTCTCCTTCGAATGGCCCGAAACAGCTCGCTGTCCAAGGCCTGGGCTAAACTCACATTCTTTATGTTGTCCACGGCAATGTGCGTGTACACGCACGGCTCCACATCTCCGTTCGCATTGACATGGAAATACCGTCTCCCTCCGGCGATACACCCACTCACATGGGGACCATCATTCCAGAAGTCCAGAACGAAGAGGGGCCTCGTTCGCCTGATCTCAATTACCCTCTTTCGCAAATGGTTTCGCTGTTCAGGCGTAACCATCAGGGAAAAATCCGCCTTCCCGTTGACGGGGAGATAGAGGAAGTACATCTGGGCAACAATACCCTTGTCAATCAGCATATCGATGAACTCATCAGATGCAACCGTCTCCACATTGTGCCGAGTCACCGTGGCGGAGGCACCGAATAATACCCGCGCGTCCCTGAGGTAATCCATGGCATCCATAATCTTCCGATAAACACCCTCTCCCCGCCATCTATCCGTCTCTTCCTCATAGCCCTCAATGCTGACGACCACGGAAACATTGCCCAGTTCGGCGAGTCTCTGGGCCTTCTCCCTGTCCATCAGGGTTCCATTGGTGTAGATCTGCCAGAAAATATTGGGATGGCCCTCTACCATATCGAAGAGGTGAGGATATGCGAAGGGTTCCCCTCCTAAGACGGTGATGAAGTAGATTCCCAATTCCTCACACTCGTCCAATATACGCATAACCAGATTCCTGGATAACCCGGGATGTCTTTGATACCCCAGCGTGTAGCACCCAGCACACCTGAGGTTGCACCGCCAGGTGGGGCTCAGGATCATGACAAAAGGGGGGCTGAACCCCCGCTCCCGCTCACACCGCTCCCGCTTCTTCCCCCCAAGGAACCAGGCATGGTTAAAGAGGGTATTAAAGGTCGTTTGCCTATTCCGCGGTGGCAGATAATTCAACACCTTTCGAAAGAGGTGGACCGTGGGATGGGATGAGTCCTCCAACAAGCCCCGGACGGTCCTGATTCCATCCAATACCTCGTAGTCGTTGGTAAGTTTTTCACCCAAATAGGTCAATTGAACCAACCGTTCATCGGAAATCCTAGAGAGCATTTCAACGATCATCTTCGCTGCCTGATTTGCAGTAAAACCCTTAATCTGTTCAGCAAAGTTCATCCTTATCATCTCCTTTCAGGTTATAATACCCATTATCCCCCATGGGTCAAATCTGAACCCGGGCAGCGGACCAAAAGCCCAGGACGGCTATAGCCACTCCCACGATCAATTAGTTCATGATGAATTCGCCCACATTCCAGGTGGCGAAGGAGAGGACGAAACAGGCAAAAAGCCTGTTGGCGATATTCTTGGGATTGCTGGAGGGGACAATCAAGCAGAGGGTAACGTTCATGGTGAAGGCCAAAGCAGCGGGCAGGGCCAAGATGTTCATAGCATTCCTCACCCCATGAAGGCTTACCGCTCATCTCTGGAGGCAAAAGCCGATCGATAGCATATCGTATTTCAAAAAAAGACAAAGGTCAACTGAATAAACCAAATAAGCCGAACAAACCAGATTAACGGTCCTAACCATCTAAACGATCTAATCCAGATAAACCTTAGTGCTTCGATTCGCAAATACTAAGGACGTATTTTCTGGAGCAAGATCTGAGCAAATGCTCACTCCATTCGGCCCGAGCCTTTCGGCAGTGAGCGACTCGACATGAGCCTTCGACCCGAGCTCAGGCCGAGGGGCTCGTCGACATGTCTCAGCCGAAGTCTAAATA
>JAQYWG010000215.1 GCA_030145085.1 Thermodesulfobacteriota bacterium | reverse complement strand
ATCGCAACTGTTCCGGCCTTTTTAAGAACTTATTTATATCTTACCCTTGGGTCGATCAGCCCATATGTTAAGTCAGTTATAAGATTTATAAGAACTACAAGGCTAGCGAAGATTATCATCACAGCCTGCAACGTTGTGTAATCGCGCTGTTTCAATGCCCCAATCATCATCTTCCCTAAACCGGGACGGGAGAAGACGATCTCCACCATGACCGAACCACCGATAAGCACAATCGCATAGATCCCGATAAGTGCGGTAATCGCAAGCAGCGCGTTTCTCAACAAATGTTTGTAGATCACTTTTCGCTCTGTGAGCCCCTTTGCCCTAGCCGTCCTCACGTAGTCTTCATTCAGGGTGTTTAACACACACGAACGCGCCATTCGTGTAACATAAGCGGTCATAATTAATCCTAACGTAAGCCCTGGGAGAACGAGATGGTAGAGATTATCTGCAAGATTATGGATGTCTCCACCACCTACGACTGGGAAGAGAGGTATTTTGATTGAAAATGCAAGCATCAACAGTATCCCCAAGTAGAAGGTTGGAAAAGACAGCCCGCCAAGCGACAAAGTTCTCCCTATGTAGTCAGCAAAGGTGTTACGCTTTAAGGCACTATATACCCCCGTAGGTATCCCGAATACTGCGCCGAAGATAATCCCCACGAGGGTGAGCTCTATCGTGTATGGAAGACTGCGCTTTAGGTCCGCGGAGATCGGCCTCCCATTGACCATAGACCTACCAAAATCCCCCCAGAGCAATCCTTTCAAGGCTCCAAGATATTGGGCCCACATCGACGTATCGAGGCCCATTTCCTTGCGGAGAGCCTCTACCGCTTCCTTGGAAGCGTAGTCGCCGAGCCTCACCTCGGCCGGGTCTCCCGGCGCAATCCGCACAAGTACAAAGGTAATCGTCAGCACTATGAAAAGGGTTGGTACTGCGATCAGGATTCGCCTAATTGTGTAAGCTATCATCGACCATTCCTTCTGGTTCAGTGAACATAGGAGGCACGGGTTTTGCTAAAGCCCGTGCCTCCCTCTTAAAGCACACTGGTTCTATTTAGTTATCGAAGTCAGCTCGTTGATCTGCGGGGACAGGATCAGAGTCGACTGCAAGTCATACCCCCACTCCACATACTTCTGTCTCGCAAAGGTGAATTTTTTGATAAAAAGCGGATAAGCGACGCACCAGTCAAGGAGTTTGAACTGTGCTTCATGCCAAAGCGCTTTCTGTCCTTGAGCGTCCAGTAGCTCACGTGCCGCCTCGATAAGGTAATCTACACTGTCGACCTTTCCATCCCCGTCAGCGTCTACTGCCCCTATATGTGAGAAGTTTGTATTGGGCTTCTTGCCGGTTACTACGATTGAATCTGAATGGGTGAAGTAGGTAAGACGCACATCGGCGGTTGGCCTCCAGCAGTTATAGAGTACGATCGGGTTCATATCTGCCCGGATGTTGTGGTGATAGGTGGCATGATCGACCACATTCAGCTTGACATTGATCCCGCCCTCCCTGAGCTGGGCCACGACGTTCTGCATTGGCATCTGATATTCTCCCCGCTCCGTCAAGTAAATTTCGGTCGTGAGACCTTTCGGAAAACCGGCCTCTGCTAGGAGCTTTCTCGCCTTCTCGCGATCGAATTTATAGAGGTAGTCCTTCCCGTCCTGTCGGCCACGTAGTTCGGCTAGTTCGCGAGTTATCCATCCTGGTTGAGGTTGAGGGATCTCAGAATATACCGGAGCAGCAATTGCTTTGCCGATGGCAGTTGCTACCTCATCACGTGAGAGGCAGTAACCTACGGCGCGTCGTACCCTGATGTCGTCAAATGGTTTCTTAGTTAAATTAAAGTGGAGTACTCCGGACTCGCCAGGGCCAAAGATGTCCACTTCAACCCCTGGCAGGGCCTTCATTTCCTCCACCCAGGGCTGCGAGGGCGGACCTTCGATCACGTCGAGTTCCTTGCTCTGCAGCCCAAACTTCCGGCTGCTCAGATCCGACATGAAGAAAACCTCTACTCCTGCCAGCTTCGGCACGCCTCGGTAGAATTTTTCGTTTAGCACAGTGACGATCTTCTCCTTTGGGAAATATTTCTTGAAGATGAAGGGGCCTGTTCCCACAGGATGTGTCCTGAAGCCTTCTCCTAGCTCCTCTGCCGGTTTCTTCGGTATGATGAGGCCACCAGCATAATCAGCCACTTTGGGAAGGAACAATAGCTCCGACAACGGTTTCTCTAAAGTGATCCGCACCGTGTACGGATCGACCGCTTCGAAAGTCATCCCGGCGTACTCGGCAGCCCATGCTGACCGTTTCGAGTCGGCGGCAGATTTGAACGAGTAGACCACATCCTCTGAGGTCAACTCATACCCGGGATTGTCCTTCCAGGGATGGACCATCACCCCCCGGCGGAGATGGAAGGTCCAGGTTCGTCCATCCTCGGAAACATCCCAACTCTCGGCCAAGTCCGGCTCAAACTTCCCAATATCGCCTGTCTTGTAACGGACAAGGCCAGTGAACATCAAATGTACTACTCCTCTGTCCTGGGTAGTATGGGCAAAGTGCGGATGGAGATCCGTAATATCCGCCGCATCAAGTGCAATTCGTAGAACCTCTCCCCCCGCCCCTAAAGCCTTGGGTGCTCCAAGACAAAAGAGTACGCCAACCACGAGAACTGTTGCAAACATCGCTTTTATCTTTTTCATCATTGTCCCCCCTATTTGAACTAATAAAACCTGCTGGGCAAAGTCCACCCTCAAATCTCCATCTCTGACTTATCACCTCCTTTCCGACATACCCTTAAAGCATACCCTCAAACTCCATCTCTAGCTCATCACCTCCTTTCGGTCATACCTACCTCTGTGAGTTTTGCGCGTTTCTACACTCTTGAGGTGGTGTCATACCCCTTATAATATATCTATTCCTCTCTGTCAAGCGGCGTCACTGACAGTGGGATACCAAAGGGATTACGTCCCCTCTAACTGCAAAGCCCATTATGGAGGAAAGAGTGACCTTGAGTCAGAGACGGTTGGGGCAGGGGGTTTTACGATCTTCTCCGAAGGGGGTTCGCTCAATCCTCCCGCTGATACTCCTGGGGCTCTCGATCCTTCTTCTTCAACGATTCCTTGAATCTCCTGGCCGTCATCAGCCCTGCCTTTAAGGCATCTCTATTTAGGTTCTCCGTCCCCTTGGGAACCCTCGCAAGGACCGCTTCCTCCATGTCCTTAGGGGAGATGATGTCCATCAATTCCGTTATTGCGCCCAAGGAGATGATGTTGGCGACGATCTCCCTGTGAAATTTCTCCCTGGCTATCTTGGTAAAGGGAATCTGGATGGCTTTGCTGGTGGGAACCTGGTTTACGAAGGTGGAATCGACGATGAGCATTCCTTCTTCCTTGAGATCACGGTAGTACTCGTCACAAGACTTTTGGTTCATTGCCACAAGGAGGTCGAGCTTGATGGCCTTGGGGTAATCGATCTCCTCGTCGCTTACGATCACCTCGGCCTTGCTCGCTCCCCCCCTTGCCTCCGGCCCATAGCTCTGGGTTTGGGCCACGAATTTTCCCCCGTAGAGGCCTAGTGCCTCGGCGAGGATTATGCCGCTGAGTATGATTCCTTGCCCCCCCGAACCGCTGAGGCGTATCTCGTATCGTTTACCCATGGCTTGTAAGACAGGTCGGCGAAACGGGCCTCCCCTTATCCTTCAAGGGAGGATAACCCCTCCTTCGCCCTTTCCTTAACCTTATCGTACTCGTCCTGATAAATGGGGAGTTCCTTATCCGCCAAGACTCCGATGATAATCCTCCCCTCAAGCTCCTCGGGTTTCATACGCTTTGCCCGTTGTACCGTCACGGCATTATCCCTCTGCCACTTCATCATATCCACAGCAGAGCCCAGACGATTTTGTTTACCATATTGGACGTGACAGTGGCTGATGACCTCAACGACGCCGAACCCCTTTTTCAGGATCGCCTTCTCGATCAAGCCATCCAAGAGTTTGGCGTGGTAAACTGTTCCCCTTCCCACAAATACTGCTCCGGCCGTTACCGCCAATTCCGAGATCTTGAACTCCTGCTCGACATTGCTATAGATGGCCGTCGTCGCCTTCATACCATAGGGGGTAGTGGGCGAGTATTGCCCCCCGGTCATTCCGTAGATGCTGTTGTTGACGATGATGGCTGTCAACTCGATATTTCGCCTGGCCGCATGAATGAAATGATTCCCGCCAATGGCCATGGCATCACCATCGCCCATAATGACGATGACGTTGAGGTTGGGGTTGGCCAGTTTGATTCCCGTGGCAAAGGTAAGGGCCCGTCCGTGGGTGGTATGGAGGGTGTTGAAATCCACATAAACGGGCATTCTTCCGGAACACCCGATGCCGGAGACCAAGACGATATCGTCCTTTTCGTAGCCGGTCCGATCAATGGCCCGAATCAATGCGCCCAGTATAATTCCCGTTCCACAACCGGGGCACCAGACATGAGGAAACTTCTTGTCATGACGGAGATACTTGTA
>JAQYWG010000214.1 GCA_030145085.1 Thermodesulfobacteriota bacterium | reverse complement strand
AATATCCAATCCCAAAGGATATTCTATCTGTGGACTAGAAAAATAATCAAAATCGGTTCTTAGGGGCAGGGCCAGAAATGGCTCTGGCTTTTTGCTTATTTCAAGATGAAATCTGATATCGGCTACCTCTACCAATTCCATTGATTTGTGTTTAAAATAATGAGAAACGTTCGGACTTTCTAATGATCGTAAAAACTCCAGGAGCCCATTCCATCAGTGGTCACTAGTGAAGAATGGGCCGCTTCTCTTCCGAGTTACCTTTACCTTCATCGGAGTATCTTCCCCGAATCCTTCAGGTCATATCCAGGCAGTGCCCTTGCTTCCTTCAAGAACCTCCTCGAATGGAGGAGGTTGAAGAATATCCGAACGGGTTCCATGGAGAGATTTCCCTGTGGAACGAGCAGGTCGTACCGTTCGGTGGTAATGGGGAGGAAACGGAGTCCCAAAAATTCAGCCACCGGTTGAATCCCCAGTCCCACATCGGCCTCCCCCCTTAAAATGGCCAGTCCGACTTCGAGGTGGGTATAGACCTCGTTCGTATAACCCGCCACCTCCTTCGGATCGACCCCATCTCGAGCCAGGAGGTGATCGAGAAGAAGCCTCGTCCCCGATCCCTTTTCCCTGTTGATCAGCTGTATTCCGGGTTGAAGGAGGTCCGTTGTTGGATCCTTAAAATCCGGTCCCCCTTTCAGCCTCACCATCCATCCCTGGGTTCGATAGGCCAGATTGAACACCAAGGGTCGCTCTTTGGGCGGAAAATCACCCAGGAACGGCAGGTTATATTCATCACTTTGGGGATGGTAGAGATGGACTCCCGCCAGGTGGGCCCTCCCCTCTCTGATTGCCCTTATCCCCGCCTGACTTCCCAAAGTTGCATAGAAGGCGAGGAGTTCCGGGCATTCCGCATGGAGAATCCGCGCGAGGACTCGGCCCAACAAAAGGTCGTCGCTCCCAGCAATGAACAGTGCGTTTTTGGCCTTCGATGTGGGTAAAAGGGGAAATGATCCTATCACCTCAAGGGAGTGGGATTCGATCCACTCCCGGAGCTGAGATCGGGAAAAGGTCCACTTGCCGGTAATTCGCGCACCGGGGAGCCTCCCTTCCCTCACCAGTCGATAGATGATCTTTTCGTTAAGGTTAAGGTATGCAGCCGCTTCTCTTGCCGTCAACATCTCTTTTTCCATGGAGTTCCCCCACTGGCTCCTATCAGAGGAGATGGACGGAGCTCGCCTTGAAGGTCACATATATCCGGGAGCCCACATTCAATCCCAGCCTGCGAAAGGAATGCTCGGTGATTTGAACCCTGAAGGTTTCCCCCGCATCGACCACCAAGTCTACCCTTCCCTTCTGATCAACCACCTGGGTGATGATCCCCTCGTATCGATTCCTGGCGCTGGAGGCGAAGGGCTCCTTGGAAACGATGATATCCTCTGGGTTTATGGAAATGTGATTCGAGGTAGAGGAGGAGAACTCTTGTAAGATCCAAATCCGGATCTTGCCCGTGTCGAAATAGGGGCCATCCGGAGAGGACTTTATAGCACCACCAAACAGATTATGCATGGTGGAGGGAACCAGTCGCCCCTCAAAGAAGGGGAAGACATAATGTGCGAACCGATATGCCTGGGAAAGGTCATGCGTGGTCAGAACAATCGTTGTTCCACGATCTCCATTGAGGGCCGAAATGATCTCCTCAAGCCGCTGGATATGCCTCACGTCCACGTTTGTCGTGGGCTCATCGAGGAACAGGATCTTCGGATCGATAACCAACGCCCTTGCAATGGCGACCAGCTGGACCTCGCCTCCCGAAAGCTCCCTGGCTCTCCTCTTTGCCAAACCCCGCAGACCTACCTGCTGAAGGGCATCTTCGATTATGGCCGTCCGATTATTCTTGGGAATCCCCCGAGCCCTCAGGCCGTAGGCGATATTTCCTTCCACCGTGGTGTCAAAGAGATAAGGAGTTTGGAGGGTCATGGCCATGGATCTCTGTATCTCCATCCGACTGTTGTCCTCCTCATGGATGGATTTCCCATCGAAAAAGAGTTGCCCTGTGGTTGGCCGGATGAGAAGGTTCATGATGGAGAGAAGCGTTGTCTTCCCGGACCCGTTGGGTCCGACCACACCGTAGATCTTTCCCCTCTCGATGGAGAGATGGGGAATATCCAAAACCATCTTTCCATTGTAGCAGTGGGTAACATCTCTCAGTTCCAATTGAACCATTTCCCCAATCTCGTTCATCATTGACGACCCTTCACCTGAAAAAAGTGGAAAAGGATGTTGATTGAAAAGACCACCAAGAGGAGGAAAAATCCGAGGGCCAGACCGAACCCAAACTCCCCCTTGCTCGTTTCCAGGGCGATGGCGGTGGTCATGGTCCGCGTATAGAACCGGATGTTTCCTCCCAGCATCATAGCCGATCCGACCTCGGAAACGGCCCGGCCAAAACCCGCTATGATAGCAGCTAGCAGGGAAAACCGTGCCTCCATCAAAATGGTCCGAGCCACCTGAACCCTTCCCGCCCCGAGGCTTTTGGCCGTCAGAATCGCCCGGGGATCTACGGCCTGGACAGCTGAGACCGTTAAATTGGCGATGATGGGAAGGGAAAGGATGAATTCGCCGATAATTACGGCAGTGGGGCTAAAAAGCAGATCCAAAAAACCCAATGGAGCCCGGCGGGAGAAAAAGCCGTAAGCGAGGAGGCCAATAACCACCGTGGGCAGGGCCATGAGGGTGTTCATGACGGTCAATAATCCCGATCTTCCCCGGAACCTTTTGGTGGCAACGAGAAAACCGATGGGCACCCCGCACAGGGCCGCCAGGAACGTGGCCGTCAGGGCAAAATACACCGATCTTCCCACGATTCCATAGATCTCCCGATCAAGGCCAAAAATGAGTTGTACCGAATCGCCAAAGGCGTCAACAAGGTATTCCATGAGGTGCGGCCCACGGTTCCGATCCCCGGAAAGGGGTTCGCCCGAATATATGCGTTGAGGTTTACGGAAAAGGGATAGTTGCTTTAGTTAAAGATAACAAAAAGCTTGGATTAAGTCAATCAAAAAGGAGTTATAATAACTTATAATAACTATTAATGACTTTATTTTTTGACAACACCGCAAATTCTTGGTATATTTTCCGCGCGTTTGCGGGTTGGGTCTGAGGAATTAATTTCACCATTTCAAGACAAAAGGAGGACATGTCATGAAGAAATCCCTATTAATCATCCTCATCCTCGCCCTGAGCTTCACTTGGGGCTTATCCTCATCGGGGTTGGCCGAGGAACGACTGAAAATCTCCAGCACCACCAGTACCGATAATACAGGGCTCTTCCAGGCACTTAACCCACCCTTCGAAAAGAGGTTTGGGTGTCGGGTCGATGTCATTGCGGTGGGGACGGGAAAGGCACTCAAGATCGGGGAGATGGGGGACAGTGATGTGGTTTTCGTACATAGCAGACTATCTGAGGATGCATTCGTGGCCGCTGGCCATGGGGTAACCCGAAGGGATGTCATGTACAACGACTTCATCATCGTAGGACCAACGAATGACCCCGCGGGTATCCGGGGCACCAGGGACGCCAAGAAGGCCCTTGTCGCTATCACTAAAGCCGGGGCGCACTTCATCTCACGGGGGGATGATTCCGGAACCCACAAGAAAGAAAAATCCCTCTGGAAGAAAGCCGGTGTTGCGCCCAAAGGCAGGTGGTATTCTGAGGCCGGGCAGGGCATGGGTGCGATCATCCAAATTGCCAACGAGAAAATGGCCTATACCCTGGCGGATCGAGGGACCTATTTGGCCTATAAGAATAAGGTGTCCTTGGAAACCCTCTGTGAGGGGGACCCGGATCTCTTCAACCCCTATGGAATCATGGCCGTTAATCCGGCCAGGCACCCTCACGTGAATTACGTGTTGGCCATGGCCTATATCGGGTGGGTGACCTCTCATGAGGGGCAGAAGATCATCCGGGGATTCGGAAAGGAAGAATTCGGACAGCCGCTTTTCATACCGGTGGCCGTACCGTGATGGGTTGGCTCCTAAAGTTCAAATCTCGGTTTATTGGTTATTTGTTATGGGTCTTATCCCAATGAGGTGGAAGAAAGGGGTCAAGGATTCGAGGATTCAAGGATTCAAGTGTTTATTTTCTAAAGATTTCATGAGTGCTTTGAGCATCCTTTCAACCTCTCCTCTATCACTCTGAAGCTCAAATATTCTATCATTCTTAATGGAGCCCAAATCACCGGCTCATAACGTCTGCGTCTCTCATTCACAAGTTGAGCCATAAGCTCTATATAAAAACCTAATGTATTCTGGAGTCGTTTTTCTTCCATATCCTTCTGCTATAGTACAAGGGATAGACAGTGCTGCTCTTCTCATCTGTGATGTCAAACCATATAATTCTTCTTTTGGAAATCCTTTTGTACCTCTAGGGAGCCCCACAGGCAAGCCTGTGGTAGCTCTTGTTACGCTCAGACGGGCGACAACATCCTGAGCAAAGAGCGTTCACTCACGGCTAAAGCCGTGGTG
>JAQYWG010000213.1 GCA_030145085.1 Thermodesulfobacteriota bacterium | reverse complement strand
AATGAATAAAGGAAACCCATGAAGAAAAATCTCTCCTTGGTTGGCCTCATCTTCTTGAGCCTGGTGATCCAAACAACCATAGTGGCGAACCTTCCCCATCAGCTGGCCAAGCCAGATCTCCTGCTCATATTGACCGTCTACTTTGGGCTCTATTCAACCCCTCTTGCCGGAGCAATTCTCGCCTTCCTGTCGGGCTACATGATGGATATCTTTTCGGGAAGCATCTTCGGTGTCCAAACCTTCTCTAAAACCGCCATCTTCTTTTTAACTATTCTCATCAGGGACCGATTTTATGTAAGAAGCCCCCTGTTCCAGGCGGGGACCATCTTTTTATTTAGCATCATCGAGGGATTTATCATCATTTCAATCCTCGGGATGGTGAGCCCCATCGAAAATCTCCTCTCATCCTTTTTTCTGTTCATCATCCCACGATCCCTCATTACGGGATTGGTAGGACCTTTCTTCATAGCTCTGATCAAATGCGTTCCCCCGCTCTCACAGGGGGAACCTGTGAAATAATCAGGATTTTGGTGGTGGGTTACTACAATGCGATTGAGCTCTGAAGGCATAGAGGATCTGCAGCGCAGGTATAAGGTATTTTTGATCGTCGGCCTTATTGGTTTTCTGGTCCTGGTTTTGAGAATGTGGCACCTCCAAATCATTAAGGGGGGAGAGTTTTCCAGGTTGTCAAAACATAATCGGATCAGAATCCGCGAGATACCAGCCAGCCGGGGAATGATCTTGGATCGAAGGGGGCGAATTCTCATAGATAACCGGCCCAGTTTCGAGGTGCTCCTGGTTCCGGAAGATATCGTGGATATGGAGAAAACCACCGAGTTTTTGCACCGTATATTGAAGGTTACGCCCCAAGAAGTTGAAAAAAAGCTGGAAGCCAATAAACATAGGCCCCCGTTCAGACCAATTCGAATCCAATCGGACATCAGCAGGTTACATTTGGCCCTCTTCAAAACTCATCACTTGGATCTCCCCGGATTAATCGTTGATGTTCGCCCCAGGCGGGCCTATAACTATGAACATATGGCCTCTCACCTGGTGGGTTACCTTGGGGAAATCGACGGCCATGAACTGAAACAGAATCGATTCAAGGGATATCACATGGGCGACTTCATTGGGAAATACGGGGTCGAACAACAATGGGAACCCTTCCTCAAAGGGATGGATGGGGGCCGACAGGTCGAGGTAGATGCCCTTGGGAGGGAGATAAAGGTATTGCAACGGGCCGATCCCTACCCTGGAAATAACGTCCTTCTCACCATTGACCTCGATCTCCAGATGACCTGTGAGACCCTGCTCCAGGAAAAAGAAGGGGTTATTGTGGCCATTAACCCACAAAACGGCAAAATCCTGGCCATGGCCAGCCATCCCTCCTACAACCCCTCCCTCTTTGCGGGGGGGATCAATCACGACGATTGGGAAAACCTGATCCAAAATCCCTTTTACCCTTTGCAGAATAGGGCTATACAGGGTCAATATGCTCCGGGATCGGTGTTTAAGGTGATAACCGCTATTGCTGGTTTGGAGGAAGGGGTTATCTCTCCCCAAGAAATCCTTTCCTGTGGGGGGAGCTACCGGTTTGGAAATCGTACGTACCGATGCTGGAGAAAAGGGGGGCACGGGAAAGTACAGCTTCACCGTGCCCTTGTGGAATCCTGCGATGTCTTCTTTTATCAAGTCGGCCAACGCCTGGGAATTGACAGATTGGCCAAGTATGCACGGGGTTTTGGCTTCGGTAAACCGACGGGAGTCTCCCTCAACGATGAAAAGCCCGGGCTCATCCCATCCTCGGAATGGAAGAAGAAGGTCTATGGTGAAGTCTGGTATGAGGGGGAAACCCTTTCCTGCGCTATCGGCCAGGGATTTGTCCTGGTCACCCCACTCCAACTGCTGAACTCTATCTCCGCCATCGCAACCGAGGGAATCCTCTACCTTCCCCAACTCGTGGAGCGAATCGAAAGGGCAAATGGAAAGTTGTTGAAATCATACAAGCCTATTTCAATAGGCAAAATTCCCATCTCCCCGGAGAACTTGATGATCATCCGAGAAGCTCTCTCTGGCGTAGTGAACGAGGCCCATGGAACCGGACGTGTTGCCCGAATCAAGGGTGTGACCGTATCGGGTAAGACGGGAACGGCCCAAGTCATCAGTTTGAAAGAAGGTGTGGCGGAAGAGGACGTCCCCTATGAACACCGTGACCACGCCTGGTTCGTGGCTTATGCTCCCATGGAGAACCCCATCATTTCGGTGGCGGTTCTGGTGGAACATGGAGGGCACGGCGCCTCCGCCTCTGCTCCTCTCGCCAGGAAGGTTATTCAAAAATATCTCAATATCCTCAAGGAGGAGGGGAAGTTTCCCCCTCTCATTGCGCGGGGAAGAGGAATGGATTCCCCCAATTCGAGGGATTTCATTCGATGATCGACCCCGGAGGTCTTGAAACATGATAGACCGAAGATTGCTCACCCACTTCGACTGGCCTTTGCTCATCCTCGTCATTATCATCTCCTTTATCGGGGTTTTCAACCTCTACAGCGCTACCTTTGGGGAAGTGGAATCCCATTTATACGTCAAACAAATCCTCTGGATAGGAATCGGTCTGGCTCTCGCCATCTTTATCACCGTCTTCGACTATCGATTTTATCGGGATTTCGCCTATATTTTCTATGGAATCTCCTTAATCCTGCTTATGGGAGTATTCATTTACCATGCTATACATCCGGAAGTCTTTCGATGGATAAAGATAGGACCGTTTTTCCTCCAACCCGCTGAGCTGGCCAAGATCGCCATCATCCTCGCCTTGGCAAAATATTTCGATCGCTTCCCCAAAAAGGACGGGTATCGATTAAGGGAACTCATCCTCCCCTTTATCATCTTATTGGTTCCGTCCTTGATGGTTGCGAAACAACCCGATTTGGGTACTGCGATCAGCCTCTTGCTCATCGGTTTTTCCATCGTCCTCTTTGTCAAGATCAAATGGAAATCCCTGGCGATCATGATCATCGGAGTAATCTTGATCCTCCCCTTTCTCTGGAATTTCCTGATGCCTTATCAGAAAAAAAGGGTCCTCACCTTCTTCAGGCCTGAGCTCGACCCACTGGGTGCCGGGTATCACATTATCCAGTCGAAGATCGCCATTGGCTCAGGGGGGATCTTGGGAAAGGGATTTCTCAAGGGCACCCAATGCAAACTCCACTTCATTCCCGCCCAACACACCGATTTCGTCTTCTCGGTTTGGGCCGAAGAGTGGGGACTTGCGGGGGGACTCATCCTCTTAGCCCTCTATCTCTTCCTCATAGCCTGGGGGGCAAATATTAGCTTCAGATCCAAAGATCGATTCGGGGCCATTGTCGCCTTCGGTTTTGTCTCCATGGTCTTCTGGCATGTAATGATTAACATCGGCATGGCCTTGGGTATAATGCCCGTTGTGGGAATGCCGCTTCCCTTCATGAGTTATGGGGGATCGGCCATCATATCCATGATGGCCGGGGTGGGCTTCCTGCTGAATATCAGCATGCGCCGGTATGTCTTCTAAAGGTTAGGCTATGGGGGAGGGCCCCTCATCTCTTCTCACGCTGCGGTATCCCTCCAGACCTTGGCTCTGTCTTTTCCCCTGTTGGTCTCCATGGGATTGCACTGAGATAGCCTCTCCTTAAAATCCGCTGCCGAATGGGGGGGGCTGGCGACCATTTCCTCCAGGCTCTTGATGAGATGGAGGATGGTGGAACCCTCCGATTCTTCCATTATCCTCAGGATTAATCTTTCAAGTAGATCGATCAGTCCCAGAAAATCCCTCCCCCTTGCATCCCTGAACCCCTCGGTCAAAGGTCCACTGAACAGTCGACAACCGCTGAAATCAATGATCTTCTGGACCTCCTTCACATCCTTGATGTTCCTGGCTGAGAGATCGATCTGAGCTATCCCATGGCTGTGAAGGTAATGCAATGTATCCACCAAGGTAAAGGCGATCCCGAGGATATCACGGGCCGAAAGAACTCTTCGGATATCCTCGAGGCTGGGGACTTTATAGTAATCCGAGACTATATAGGTCCTGTTATCCTCGCTAAACAGGTCATGTCTTCGCACTATTCCCCAGTGGTTCAACCGTTTTGTGACGATCTCCCTTTCCACTTCAATTTCTTGATCCTTTGAAAATTCCCTCAGCTCGTAGATCCCCTTGTCCACGATATCCGTGATAACGTAATGATTATGCCTCCCATCCCAAAATAAAAAATCCTCTACCTTGTACCTGTCCCTCAGGAGCGTACCGACCTTCAACGGCTTTCGTTTAGAGCCTGTGTTGGTGGGACCGTTGATCTTTGTTCTCTTCCAGATGTTCCCACCGAAATTATCCTTAGCTCTCCCGATTCCAACCACCCTTTCGATAATTTCCTTCATAGCCTTTGGTCTCCCTGATGAGTCAACTTTGACGGCTTCGTAAAAAGTCCATCTGCTACGTTCCGCTTCATCCTTCGTCACTGCAGCGTACTTCTCTGTACGCCT
>JAQYWG010000212.1 GCA_030145085.1 Thermodesulfobacteriota bacterium | reverse complement strand
GGCACCGCTAAAAAGGAGATCCACATAGACCTTAAGGATATTGCCGAAGTACAGGTAGCCACCCGGGACCAAGCATTAGAAGACATCCAGAAGGAACTGGGAGAAAAGAAGACCTTTTTAAAGAGTCAGCTCAAACAATACAAATGCGAGTCGGTCGAAGAAATGGAGGCGGTAGAAGCTCGGCGGGAAAAGATAGGGCGAGATTTCGATGCTAAGGAGACAGAACTCAAGGTCACCCTGGGAAGGGAGACCGTGGAGTCCCTGGCAACGCAGGGTGGTCAGATAGAAACCCGGTTAAAGGAGCTGAGCACGGCTTTTGAAGAAGTTAAGGAGTTCGCCATTTCAGAAGGGGAACTCGCAGATCGAGAGCGGGAGATCCAGGCACTGCATAAACACGTTCAGGAACTCGAAGGAAATATCCGTGAAAACCAGGGCATCCTGAAATCGTTCAGCAAAGAGCAGCTCGAAAAGGAGAAAAAAGATCTGGCTCGGCAGATGCTCATAGCAGAAACAGGCCTGAACGATCTCAAGGCGTTCGAGGCGTCGGGTGAAGAAGTCCTCAAGCAGGAAGATGAGGTTAAAAGGCTAGAACAGAAAATGTCCGACTTCAAGGTTGAGCAGCAGACTCTAGAACACATTCTCCAGGAAGACCGTTTCGGCCAGGAAGACGTGGCTGAACTTGAAGAACGCATCGAGTCTCTTGAACGAAAAACCGAAAGGCTGAGGAAGAAACTCAGGGCCTATGAGATCATTGGCGAAGTCCTTGTTGAAGCTCGGCAGAACAGCCTGGAGAAGATCTCCCGTGAGGTAGACGAAAGGATTGGCGCCTATTTTGGCCAGATCACGGACAAGAAGTATGAGCGAGTCCGTCTTTCGAGGGAAGATTTTTCGCTTCAGGTTTTTAGTCCGGAGAAGGGTGATTGGATAAATCCGGACACCGAAGAGCTCTCTGCTGGTGGTCGCGATCAGCTTTATCTCGCGGCACGCTTGGCCTTGGTAGATGTGGTCACTGGAGGAAATTCACTTCCCCTTATTATGGATGATCCGTTCGTACATTTTGACGCATTTCGGCGGGAAAATACGCGAAACCTTCTGAAAGAAGTATCGAAGAAACATCAGGTCATCCTTTTATCCTGCCATGACTATTACGACGAGTGGGCCGATCAGATCATCAGCTTTTGAACTGGATTCAATCTTCAACTCACTTTTCGCACATTCCTAAGTCCTTTTATTCCAGGTAAGTTTAAAGATGAGCTCGACAGGCTTCGTGAAATGAAAAGTTTTTAAGGGAGGGTTTTGGGGTGAATATGTCGGATGTGAGCCTCGTGATGTGTCACTCTATCAGGAGACCCTTTTTCCCTTATCTCCCCAGTATTGATCCCTCAGGTCCTTTTTATAAATCTTGCCAGAGCCCGTCTTGGGCAGCTCAGAGATGAAGTTCACTGATTTGGGGGCCTTGTGGCGGGCGACATTTCCCCTACAGAAGGTGATTATCTCCTCCTCGGTGGCCTTGTGGTCCTCCTTTAAGACCACGACCGCCGTCACGGTTTCGCCCATTTTTCATCGGGCACCCCGATCACCGCCGCCTCGAGGATCGCCGGATGCAAGAAGAGGATATTCTCCACTTCGGTGAATAGACGTTCTCGCCGCCGGTGACGACCATGGCTTACCATCCGCTTCCCCGCTAACAATCTCCTATCCGGACTTCCGCAAAGCCTTTTTCAAGGCACGCCGAAACCGCCAAGGGACCTTGAAACCCAGTGCCTCCGCCTTATTAGCGTGCTCCGCAGCCAACTCGTAGTGGCCCGTTGCAAAGTAGCAGACGGCCAGACCATAGTGTGGCTCGGCATAGCCGGAATCCAGCTCAATGGCCTTAAAAAACGAGGCGAAACCTTCCTCGTAGTTTCCCCCTATGCCATAGGCGTTGCCGAGGTTATAGTGGGCAGTGGCATTTTGGGGATCCAGAGCGATGGCCTTCTCGGAGGCCGATAT
Organism: Thermodesulfobacteriota bacterium; assembly: GCA_030145085.1. Lineage (GTDB taxonomy): Bacteria > Desulfobacterota > BSN033 > WVXP01. The sequence continues at coordinate 2,643 of JAQYWG010000212.1, read as the reverse complement.
GGATTGATCGATTATTCCCTTCTGTCCGTAAGCTGCCCCGAGATTTATGTAGGCGGCGACATACTCCGAGCGCATTTCTATCGCCTTTTGGAATTCAACGATGGCCTCATCGGTCTTTCCCTTGCGTGCCAAAACCTCTCCACGGAGAAGGTGATCCTCGGCGGTCCGGGGCGGAGGAGCGTGAGCACAGGCAGCGATGAAAATCAGGACTGATAAGACGGGGAATCCAATGGCTTTTTTCAACCCTTTCCCCTCAAGTGAAAATCTCTTTCCATAGCAAATCGATTACAAAATTGATCAGCCTGATCAGTGTTTATATAGCCCACGGTGTCAACTGTCAAGAAAGAGTTGGGGGCGGGATAGTGGCAAAAAGCCTATTGAATCGAGTACAATCGAAAGGTCTTCTTGCTGATAGGTCCATTTTGGGATAAAAGATCGAATATGGATGTCTTTTCAATCTACGGCAACGTATGGAGACTCATCGATGGATTTTTCTTTCTGCTGGCGGCGGTCCTCTTCTTCCTAGGGGTCCTTTCCGCCCCCATTGTGGTCAAGAAGGAGATCAAACCACTGCTCTGGTATCCCCTTTGGATGTGGGGGCTCATAAAACGGCATATCGACCTCGGAGCCCCCTTTCTGAAGCTGTGGGCACTCATCTTCTCCCTCAACTCCGTCTCCCTTTTCTGTAACCTGGTATCGGGATTGTTCATCATCCTGCCCCCACTGTTTTCCTTTCTTCTCGGGATTCACATCGCCATCATTTCCCTGAAAGAGCTGGGAAAGGTGCGGCTTGCCTTCCTTATCCTGAACCCGGTTTCCCTTTTCGAGCTTCCCGCAGCATGGATTAGTCTTTCCCTTGGCATGAGTTTGGGGAGGGAATTGTACCTGAGCAAATACGCCAACGTGCTTTCCCTCTTTGGGCGAGAGCTCATGGGATATGTCTTCTTCGTGCTTCCCCTGTTGGTCATTGCCGGATTCATTGAGGTATTTTTGATCAAGGCCCTGGAGAGAGGATCGACTATCGATTCGGGATTCAATGGGGAAAAAGGACAGGGGCAAAATGGCACGAGTTGTGATAAACTGTAGAAAATCAACCGTTCCATAGTATGGAGCACACCATGCCGGGCAAGATCATCTTCAAGGGGGCATCGGATTTGCCTTTATCCCCTATCTCTTCGGGCGATATGCGCTGGAACAGGACGGGAACGTGGCGGTATATCAGGCCCCAATACGAGGATAAGACGCCGCCCTGTGACGCCGCCTGCCCTGCCGGAGTCGATATTGTGGGGTTCATCGGGTTGTTGGGCGAGGGAAAATATGAGGAGGCTTGGAATCTCATCAGGGAGGAGAACCCATTTCCGGGGGTGTGCGGACGGGTTTGTTATCATCCCTGTGAGTCTCATTGTAATAGAGCGGATTACGATGAGTCCCTAGCCATCAACGCCTTGGAACGGTTTGTGGCGGATCGGGCCCTGGATTCAAAGCCAAGACTTCCCATAAGAGGGACGAAGAAGGATAGGATAGCCGTTGTGGGGTCGGGGCCCTCGGGGCTCAGTTGTGCGTACCATCTGGCCAGAATGGGATATCAGGCGACCGTCTTTGAGGCCCTCCCCCGGCCAGGGGGAATCCTCAGGACGGGCATCCCCCCATACCGCTTGCCCAAGGATATCTTGGATAAAGAGATAGCATATATCCAGGCATATGGGGTGGAGATAAAGACCAATTCACGATTGGGAGGCGATTTCTCTTTTGAGGACTTGGGGGAATACGCGGCCATTTTTCTCGCAACGGGGGCACACGTCAGCCGAAAACTGAATATCCCGGGGGAGGATTTAAAAGGAGTTGTCTCGGGCCTGGATCTCCTCAGGGATATCAATCTGGGGAAGAAGGTCCGGATTAGGGGCAGGGTGGCTGTCATTGGAGGAGGAAATACGGCCGTGGATGCGGCGAGGGCGGTGCTGCGGCTGGGGGGGAGTCCCCTCATCCTCTATCGGAGGTCGAGAGATGAGATGCCCGCCTTTGATGAAGAGGTTTCCGGAACCCTGGAGGAAGGGATAGAGATACGGTACCTTACCGGACCAATCGCGGTCATCGGACACAAGGGGCGGGTAACCCAATTGGAATGCATCAAGATGGAGTTGGGAGGGGAGGATGAGACGGGGAGGAAGAGGCCCGTTCCCATTCCACATTCCAATTTCACCATAGAGGTGGATACTGTCATCGTAGCCATCGGCGAGGAACCCGATCTGACGGTTCTCCCAGAGGATATCCGAGTCGAGCACAAAATGGTTTCCACGGATGACGGCGCTCGGACGAGCAGGGAGGGCGTCTTTGCCGGAGGGGATATGGCCCACGTCCATCGGACCGTAGCCCACGCCATTGGTTTTGGGAAGCGTGCCGCCATCTCCATCGATTGTCTAGTCGGAAAGAGGGATGTGAATAGCCTCCTTCAAGGGATTAGGGTAGGGGAGAACGGAACCCTCTCCATGGTCAAATACCTCAGCGAAGTAGCCCGAAGGCGCAGTCATCACGTGGTGACTTTTGAGGAGCTCAATGTCGCATATTTCGAACATGGGGAGAGGAACGAGAGGGCCAAATTAGCGGTTTCCGAAAGGGTGAGAGATTTGAGGGAGATAAGCACGG
>JAQYWG010000211.1 GCA_030145085.1 Thermodesulfobacteriota bacterium | reverse complement strand
ACTCTAACGTGCTAAAAAAGTTACAAAAATTAGAATGAACAAATGCCAAAGCTCAAAGTTCAAATGAATGTCAAATGGGGAAACTTGATTGTTCGAGTCGTTGAGTTATCGACTGGTTTGACAAGCTAACTACTTAACTATTGAGGGAAATGAAGAGTTTTGACATGTAAGCATTGGGATTTTATTTGACATTTGAATTTTGACATTTGGAATTGCTATTGGGGTGGCTCAAAGGAATTTGGGCGATTGGGCGTTGGGAAGAGCCCAAAACTCCGGAAACTCCTCAATAAGTATGGGAGTTTCCGGAGTTTCTGGAATACACCGGAGAACTAAATTCCAACCTTCTCTTACCTCTCCTCATTCGAGCCACATCAAGCCCGGGAAACTGAGGTCCTGCTTATGGAGTTATGGCACGTTACCGATTCCGTTGATTTGCGTTTAACTTGTAGGACTGATTGGGGTTAGAAGGATTTCAAGAGTTCTGTAGGAGAACCAAGCATCTCGATGCTCTACGGAAAGCAGTAAAATATTTCTTGACGATAGCCAATTTTACGCTATCTTGATTAAAGGAAAGACGTTTGGCGAGATGCAAAAGAAGACTGGTCAACCTCAGTTCGGCGCGGTTTTTCTCCCATCCTGTTGCCTGTTGGATCTCGTGGAAGAGTACTACAGCAATTGACATCATGTGAGATAATTCCATGACAGTGAATATTTCTGAAGTTGTTCAAAGAATAGGTAGTGATCTGGCCAATAACACATATACGCTAGGAGAGTTGGTCACTTTTGCTGAGCGAGAGGGTCTTTCTTTAAGCCGCTTGGTTGTGGCCGAAGCAATGGCAAAAGAGGGCAAGACTTATGAAGAAATCCTTTCAGCGGTAATGGCAGAGTTCAAGCATAACCTAGCTGCCCTTGAGGTCGGTATGACCTGGGGGAGGAGTTTTCTTCTCGGCACAGTCGGTTCTGACCTGGCTTCCCTTGGTGACCGGGCGGTGATCGATGACTCCCTTATCAACCGGGCTGTGGTCAGTACCCTGGCTACGGAGGTTGGAAATCATGAAATTGGCCTTCGCCCCTGTGCTGGGACGGGAGATTCATGTCCGTATACCGGTCTCATCAAGGCTCTCCAACAAGAGGGGTTTAGTGAAGAGCAAGTCGGGCTCGCAGCTGCACTCATCCTCAAGGTGGGCTCCATCTTTAGGGCGGGGAAGCGAACGACCGGCTGCAATATGGAAGGTTTCGGTGCAGGTGCGGCGGGCACCGCAGCAGTTTTGACCGATTTGAGGGGAGGCACACCTCAGCAGGTGGCAAGGGCTATCGTACTGGCCCTATCACCGACCATTGGCGTTCCCTGCACCCCACGGGTGATGGTATCCGGGCTGTGTGCCACCCATATTGGTGGCGCCATTCTGATAGGTAATCTCGCTTCCAATCTAATCCTTCGGACCTCCTTACCACTAGATGTGGACGTCGATGTCATGATCGCCATGGCGGCCAAAGTCCATACTCAAGCAGCACCGGTCATTACCGCGATCAATCTCGCATATCTGGAGCCATTTTTTCGCAAGAATCCTGATGTTGAAAGCTTTGTTCATGAGGATATCCGCAAGATGGAGACGGAGGAGGCATCGAGAATTAGGCAGCAAGCGCGCGAGGAGGTCAGGGCGTTGCTTGCTGGTTCCCATCCGTTGAGTCAGGTGTTAGGCGATGTAGTAGTTGGCGGGAGCAGCATTGCCGTTGGGTCACCGACGAACATGGCTCGTATTGGTCACTTTCTGACTTCTGGCACAATTACAAAAATCACCGTTGATTTGACAACCGACCTCTTTGTGCGACGCGCCATAAACATGCCGGCCATCCTCATGGCTGCACTCACGGGGGCCAAGACTGATGATATGGAGATGTACCGGAAAGTCCTCACCCTTCCTGAGATCAAAAGCGTCGAAGTGAAAGTGAATAAGGTCGATGTGCCAGAAGTCCAGCAGATTCGTATTGAAGCGACCGAAACGGGCTCCTGGATCGATGCCAGAAATCGAGGTGGGGGACGGGTAGCGATTGTTGCCGCCGAACCATCGAGAGAAGCTGCTCTCGAAGTAGCAGCGAAGTTGGGTATCCAGGTTGTCGACTGACTCATGGGGTCTGTGTCTCTGGTTTTCTTCTCATCGGCCAAAAGTCAGCAGATCAAAAGGAGGAGGTTGAGAAAAGATGGAAAGAGAGATATTCGATGAGAAATACCGCAATGGGCTGACGAAGATCTCCACTACCAACCTGTCGGATGCGCTCGACAAGGTCGGGCTGAGGGGTGGCGTCATCGGAATCCTTCCTCTCTTTGGCAAACCAAAGGTTGTTGGTCGAGCAGTGACAATAAAGATCACTGCTGCGGGCGTTGAGAAGTCAAAAAGCCATTTGGGTATTGAGGCTATTGCCTCTGCTCACAAAGGGGACGTGATCGTTATTGACAACCGTGGTGACACCCACAACAATTGTTGGGGCGAAATCCTGTCGTGTGCTGCCAAAATGAAAGGGGTCTCAGGTGTCATCATCGATGGAGCTGCAAGGGACGTGGATGCCTGTGAGGAGCTTGAATTTCCGGTTTTTGCCCGTGGAGTCGTTCCAATTACTGCGAGGGGAAGAATAGCGCAAGAGGCGTTTAACTGCCCCATCCGTATCGGCGATGTTCACGTGAGGCCCGCTGATATCCTGGTGGGTGATGTTAATGGGGTTGTGGTAATCCCGATCGAAAGGATAGATGAGGTTCTCAACGAGGCCGAACAGTTGATGGACAAAGAGGAACGTATGAAGAAGGACCTTTTAGCTGGACTCGATGTCCTTGAGGTCAGTAAGAAATATCGTTACGAGCACATGCTAAAACGGTAGGAGGTTACGTTATGGAGTCCAAGAGACCGGGCTCAAGACTGTCAGCAGGTTTCGCCCGTTTTTCCACTTCCACAATATCCGACGCCTTGGATAAGTTTGGTTTCGGAGGGGGCTGCAAAGGCATAACCCCCGCTTTTCCAAGGATAAAAATGGTGGGTACAGCCTATACCGTGCGCTACGTTCCCGTTGGCGAGGTAAAAGGTACGGTGGGCGATTATATTGACGAGGTGCAGCCAGGAGACGTCGTGGTCCTGGATAACAACGGCCGAACCGATTGCACTGTTTGGGGAGATATCCTGACAGTCACCGCAAAGATCAAAGGCATCTCCGGAACCGTCATCGACGGTGTTTTTCGCGATATGACAACCATTCTTGAAGAAGGATACCCAATCTTTTCCCGGGGCCGTTTCATGATGACCGGGAAGGACCGTGTTATGGTGGAGGCCACACAGGTGATCGTCTCGATTGGTGCCGTACAAGTGAAGCCCGGGGATATCCTCGTAGGTGATGACAGCGGTGTGGTGGTTGTGCCTCAGGAGCTGGCAGAAAAAGTCCTGGAAGCAGTCGTTGCCATAGAGGAGGCTGAGCAGAAGATCCTGAAAGCTGTACGAGGCGGTCTCACCCTGAGCGAAGCCCGTAAGAAGTTTGACTATCATTCGCTACAGAGAAAACAATAGCGAATCTATCCTGACTTTCCATGGTGATCTAACGTTGTGCCGAGGGATCGGAATCGATGTTGAGTTCAACAATGGAAGCACTCGGGTAGCGTGGAAGGGATGAAAAGATGGGAGAAGAGTTAGCAGCGACTCAAACACTTGCCAGGTACGTTGCCAACACTCGATATGAGAACCTCTCAAAGGAGCTCCTTTGGGAAGCCAAGCGGCGAACTGCAGATGTCCTGTCTATCGGGCTTTCGGGCTCAACGACGACCTCTGGAAGGGCCATGCGAGCTTTTGCCCGTGAGGTTTCACCCGCAGGTAAAGCTCGCCTCTGGGGGAGCGATGACACGGTAAGGGCTGAAATTGCTTCGTTTGCCAATGCGACCATGGCTTTCCACCTCGAACTTGATGATGTTCATCGAACCTCTCACACGCATCCTGGGATTTCGGTCATTCCAGCAGCTTTGGCCGTCTGCGAAGAGAGAGAACTTACCCCTCAGGAGTTCTTGACAGCCGTCGTCGTCGGCTACGACGTAGTAACTCGTGTGGGCATGGCAGTGAGCCCTTCCATCTTTGTGGACAGGGTATTTTTGGCTCCTGGGACACTGGCTCCCTTGGGAGCGACCGCGACCGTGGCGAATTTGTACCGACTGAATGAAGACGAAACGGCAAAACTACTTGGAGTGGCTGCTTTCCTTTCCCCGTTGGCATTATTCGAAGCCTTTGCCAAGGGAGCACCCATCAAGAATACGGCAATGGGCTGGGGCAACCTGATAGGCATCTGGGGCGTCAAACTTTCTGCCGAAGGTCTTTTCGGTCCGATCACTGCAATCGAGGGAGACTTTGGTTATGCTAAAGCGGCAGCGGACGCTTACGACCTAAGCAAAATTGAAGACACAGCCAACGTCAACCGAGGAATCATCAATACCGGGATTAAGCCTTACTCGTGTTGCCGTCAGCATCACAGTGCTGTTGACGCTATCCTCGAACTGAGGGAAAAGCACCACCTCAAGCCTGAGCAGGTGGCTCGGATCGTCATTCGCACCTTCGCGGTGGCAAGCCGGGGGAATCATCAGCGTCCTGACACCATCGCGAGTGCTACCTACAGCTGTCCTTTTACCGTTGCTTCTGCGCTCATCACAG
>JAQYWG010000210.1 GCA_030145085.1 Thermodesulfobacteriota bacterium | reverse complement strand
TATATCCTCGGCGTCCCGGTTGCGCCGAACGAGCACAGCAATCCCCTCCTTTCTCCTCTCCCAGACCCCTTTCAACTGTCCGATGAGCCTTCCCCTGACCTCCTGGCGCAACTGCTCTGCCGAGGCCAAAAAGGAGGAGATGTCGACCTCTCCCCTTTCTCCGTCCTGCAGGTGAGGGGCCGCCTCTTGTTCCACGTCTGCAAAGTTACGAGATATCAAGTGCGAAAGATATTCCCTTGACTCCCCCTGCGCTTTTTGGCCCAAGATCATGTCGGCGATGACCTCGACACAGTTCCCATCCCCGAGGAGGCGATACAGTTCATTATTAAAATCGACGATCCGGGCCAGCGACCGATAGTTCACCGTGAGGGTTTCACCCCTCCTTTCCTCGGGTGGGACACTAGGAAAATGAACTTCTGCTACTTCCCCGAAGAGCCGCGAGTCCCCTCCCCGCCAACCGTATATAGCCTGCTTTACATCACCCGCATAGAACAGGGTGCCTCTCTTCGACAGGGTCTCCTCCAGGAGGGGAAAGAGCGCCTCCCACTGAGGGCGGCTCGTGTCCTGGAATTCATCGATGAGGAAATGGTTCACCCGTGAGCCTAATTTCAAAAAGGCGTAGGGAGCCGTTTCCTCCCCTTCTTCTAAGAATTCCTTCACCAGGTAAAGCCATTCCCCCCCTATGATCAATCCCTCCCTTTGGGACAATCCCTTTATTTCCCGTCGCAATTCCTCCAAGGCTCTCATGTAGGCGTGAACCTTTGCCGCGGCCAGGAGGTGAAGGTAGTCCTCCCGTGCGCTCTTGACCTCCTGATAGAGGCCCTCCGGCCAAGAGATGGCCGGCTCCGCAATACCCCGGGCCCTTTTGGTGAAGACCTCCTCTATCGAGTTCTTCTCGAAAAAGCCCCTCTCCAAATGGGCCAAAGGCTCCTGGAGATATTGGGGCTTGAAGATGCGTTTGTGGAGAAACCCCTCAAACCCGCATTCACGTATACCCGTATGGAGTTTCTCGGCCGACAGCCTCACCTTCTCCTCCGCTGCCCTCAGATCCGGCTTGGGGCCGGGCTTAAAGGGGCCATCCGCTCTTTCATAAAGCTCGAGAAGCCTTCTCCTGATCCCCTTCTCCACCACCATTCCCCCTGCCGCCTCTATCTTCAGATACGTTTCGAGGAGTTGGGAAAAGAGCCCGTAGAGCCGGTCTGATTCGTCTTCCCACCGAGCGGAGGACAGCAACCGATCGAAGCAGCGATCGAGGACGGCCTCTTGTTCAAAGACCACCTCGAGGTCCGGTCGCAACCCCATCTCCAGCGAGAAGGCCCGCATCAGGGCATAGACCAGGCTGTCGATTGTACGTACGTGAAAATCGCTGAAGTGGGCGAGGATGGCATCGAGCCAAGATGAGGCCTCCTGCGGTTCGAGCCCCGTCTCTTCGGCGAGCCGCTTCCCCGCGCCCTCGCCCAACGCAATCCCTTTCAGGGCGAGGATGATGCGCTCTTTCATCTCGGCCGCGGCCCGATTGGTGAAGGTGATTGCCACAATCCCCCGCAGCGCCTCTGCCGAAGGCCTCATCCCCTTGAGGAGGGAGAGAAATCTATTGGTGAGCTGATAGGTCTTCCCAGCCCCAGCCGATGTCTTCAGAAAGCGGATCTGAGGATATATAATATTTTCCTCCCGGCTCATGGAGACGGTTCCTTGGACTGTGCCATTTACCCATGAGAGTCAGGGACAGTGTAAAGGTTTTGAAGCTTCCATTCAACCTGTAAATGGGACCGCACTGAAATATGAAATTTTAGGGAGAAGAGTTTCATATATTTTTTATGTCCATTGGCGGAAAATATTACGCCTTTTCAGATATGTAGTATAATGGTAGGCGAAGTGCGTCAAGCACCGAGGAGAAGCCGAGCCAGATAGGAGAAAGGAAGAATGCTCTATCGTGTCCTCGCGGACCTTGCTGTGGTGACGCATCTTGCCTTCATCCTGTTCGCAGTTGTCGGCGGATTCTTGGTGTTCAGGTGGAAGCGCTGTGCCTGGATCCACCTACCGGCTGCTGCGTGGGCCGCACTCATCACCTTTGCCGGTTGGGTGTGCCCCCTCACGCCGCTGGAGAACTGGCTCCGTGAAAGAGCAGGAGTGATCGCTTATCGGTCAGGCTTTATCGACCACTACATCCTTCCCGTCATCTATCCCGGCGGTGACTTCCTCACGCGACGGATGCAGATCATTCTGGGCCTCTCCCTGTTATTTCTCAATCTCTGGATCTATATGTGGATACTACGCCGCATTGTGAAAGGTAAGCGATGAAAAATTCATGCTTTGGAACCTGGTCGCCAAATAAGGGTTAACAGCCGAAGTCTCAATCAAAGAGGTCATGCCCGAAAACCCCTGGGAAAGATGGATCTTGAAACTAAACGCAAATACTCTTGCATTTAGTAGCACTTTATGCAAAAATACTTGCAATGAAGAACAACAGTCTGAAAACCAGATCGTTCTGGCTGCAAAGCATTGAAAAGGCATGGCGCCGTTCCGTGCTCTGGTTATCCGGGGTACGTAGGGTGGGCAAAACGTGCCTTTGCAGAGGTCTTCCAAATGTGGAGTATTTCGACTGTGAGCTTCCGAGGGTACGGCGACAAATGGAGTCTCCAGAAGCATTTCTGGAAGACCTTAAAGGTCGCCGGGTTGTGCTGGATGAGGTTCATAGGCTGGACAATCCTTCGGAAATTCTAAAAATTGCAGCAGACCATTATCCCGACGTCCGGATCATCGCAACGGGGTCCTCAACGTTGGGTACTTCTGCTCGATTCAAGGATACCCTGGCCGGCCGCAAGTCAGAACTTTTGTTAACCCCCATGATCGAGGCTGATCTTGTGGCTTTCGGCCAGACAAATTTACCGTATCGTTTCTTGCGCGGTGGGCTACCACCTTTCTTCTTGGACCAAGAACTCCCCGAACGAGAATTCCAGGAATGGATGGATGCATATTGGGCCAAAGATATCCAGGAATTGTTTCGCCTTGAGCGCCGTCACTCCTTTCAGCGGTTTCTCGAATTGCTGATGTCCCAAAGTGGCGGTGTCTTTGAAGCCACCCGATTTTCACGCCCGTGCGAAGTAAGCCGGACCACGATTAGTAATTATTTGTCCGTGCTTGAATCGACGTTTGTTGTGCATATCCTTCGCCCATTTAGCACTCACCGGGCCACAGAAATTGTATCGGCCCCCAAGGTATACGGGTTCGATACCGGATTCGTTTGTTACTACAAAGGGTGGCATGAACTTCGCCCAGAAGATCTGGGGCTACTATGGGAGCATTTCGTATTGAATGAACTTCAGGCACAGTTACAAAGTCGGCAAATCAACTACTGGCGTGATAAACGAGGCCACGAAATCGACTTTGTGATCGCATCGAGAAACCAGCCCCCAATCGCTATTGAATGCAAGTGGTCAGCCTCGGATTTTAACCCCTCAAGTATCAAGGCCTTTCGAAGGCAATATAAGCAAGGCAGGACTCTGGTTGTGGCAAACGACATAGATCGCCCCTATCGTCGATTATATGAAAATACCGAAGTTCTCTTTATACATCAAGCGGGATTGATTCAAGAACTCAAGGGGGGGGTGGCATGATCATAGACAATCCTGTGGACACAAAAAGGACAAGGAGGGCATTGAATTATCTCGTGCATTTATCTTGATTGCGAAAAAGGAAGAAGAATAGGCTCCGATACCATAGGCAGCCTTAGTGGCGGATTTCCCTTCCATTAATCAATAGCAAAGGGGGAATCAAGGGAACGTAGCCTCAGCGGAATTTCCCCTCACATCCTCCACCTTCACCTTCACCACCCGGGCAAGAAACCGATGTTTTCTATTCGCTCCATATTCGCTTTTTTGCATATTTCTTGCCAATTCTGGGCGTATCTTCCATAGAGACTTCCCTCAAGGATGTATTTGAGGGATAGTCGACCATATCCCGGGGAAAACCTTCCCTTCAACGATCTCATCAAATGATGGACGACCACATTCGGGAATAACCTTGCCTTTTATTGCCATCATGATATTTTGTTACCAAAAAGGGGAATAACGGGAGAAATGTTAAAGGGGTCTAAAAAGGGTTAACTCTATTCTTAACTGATTTATAATCGCCTAAACTTTTTAGGAGGTGAGTCCATGAATCCAGCGGCAGAGGCACGACTGGCCATGCGCAAAAAAGAATGGACCGGACCAACTAAGCATACGGTTCCCGGCTATGTAAAATGCAACTTGGTGGTTCTCCCCAAAGAAGATACTTACGACTTTCTTGTTTACTGTCAGAGAAATCCGAAACCATGCCCCCTCATAGAAGTAACAGATCCCGGTGGTCCGGAACCCAAGATGTCAGCGCCGGGAGCAGATTTGAGAACTGATCTCCCGAAATATGCCATCTACCGCAATGGCATTCGAGAGGAAGATCGATTGGATATCCTTGATCTCTGGACGGAAGATAGCGTCGCCTTCTTGATCGGATCAGGCATGACCTTTGATGATCCCTTGGAACGGGCCGGAGTTCCCAAAACCCAAACCTGGCTCCTCAACACCACAATAGAAACGGTTCCAGCCGGTAAATTCTTTGGGAACATGGTCGTTACGATGCGCCTCATGACTCCCGCTCAGGCTGTTATTGCCAGTCAGCTGACCGGGCGCTTTTACCTTAATCATGGATCCCCGATACATGTTGGTGATCCCGCGGCTATTGGAGCGGATATGGATAAT
>JAQYWG010000020.1 GCA_030145085.1 Thermodesulfobacteriota bacterium | reverse complement strand
ATATGAAGTTCCGCATTTTGCTTGTAATATGCTCGATAAACTCCCTTTTCAGGAATTCATGATATACTACGCGAAATTTCCTTGTCAAGGCGAAGGTCCCTTTGAAGATTCCTGAATTTCATAGGTAGTGTTTTTGTAACCTGTTGATCACGTAGGAACTCAGGGCTGGGCTTGACCTGGAATATTGGAATACTGGCAAATTACGCTCAGGGACAAGGGTGTTCTCTTATGAAAAATATAATTTCCTACGTGGCGGGAACGGTAGGGATGGGTTGGAAATCAACAGAAGGAAGGGATCCGATGGGTGATCAACGCTAACCCTCCATCCTCTCCTTGGCGATCAATGCCGCTCCCAAGGCTCCTACAATTTGGGGTTCGTGGTATACCATCATGGATTTTCCCAGCCTCTCTTCTATAGCTCGCACCACGCCCAGATTCTTTGCCACTCCACCTGTCATCGCGATTTTACCCCCCGGTCTTCCTCGCTCCAGGAGACTCACGGTTCTATCTGCAACAGCCTTGTTCAAGGCATGCAGGATGTCCTCCACTTCCCTTCCCTCTGAAACTAGGGAAACCACCTCCGATTCGGCAAAGACGGTGCAGAGGCTGCTGATCTCGATATCCTCCTTGAAATGGAGCGACCGCTCCCCCATCGCCTCCAAATCCACGTTCAACGCCATTGCCATAACCTCCAAGAACCTCCCCGTCCCGGCCGCGCATTTATCGTTCATATCGAAGCCGGTAACCCTTCCCCTTTCATCGACGTTAATGACCTTCGTATCCTGCCCCCCGATGTCGATAATGGTTCTACAATCCGGGAAGAGATAATGGACCCCTTTGGCCAAACAGGTAATCTCGGTAATGCTTTCATCGGCGAAACCTGATATTTCTCTACCGCATCCCGTCGAAACGATATAGGAGACATCGGTCCGCTTCACACGGCCTGAACTGAGGGCCTTTTCAAGGGAGATCTCAGAGGACTTTCTACTGTTTGCCCCGGTAAGAACGATGGAATACCCAATCATCCCCCTATCCTCCTCGAAGACCACCGATTCCACTGACAAAGAGCCGATATCAGTCCCAGCGGTTATCATGTCCCCCTCCTCTGAGGCTTGAGTTCAGATGCGGCTGAAATGATCGTCTTCGTGACCAATCTCCAGTAATGCTCAACATCCGCCATTCCTGAGCAACCCTTCTCTCCTGTCAAGGTCATTTGGCTGTTTGAGTCCTGCCCCTTCGAACCAAATTTGGGTGCTCCCGTTATGCGGTGCTGCAGTCCTGCGGTTTGAAGGATGAACATACGCTCAGGAATAACGGAGTCCCCCCAAAAAATCACGGAACTCCAGAAAAAGCGAGTTGACATCATCAGAGCTTAGTAGTTTATAATAAAACAGTGCGAAAATTCTCGCAAGGCCTTGGAGAATGGCAATAGCTCGATAATGGGGAGGTAATGGATGATGAAGAATGTGTGCATCATTGCCGGTGGAATGTGCGCGTGGGGGGTCCGAGAAGCCTCCCTCAGGGATATGTTTCAGGAAGCCGGTAAGGCTTGCTTTGATGACAACAAGGCCATCACTAATAAGGTTATAGACGGATTATTGGTGGCTTCCGCTTATACGGAGCGCAGTGCTTTCCAAACACATCTTGCTCCTGTTGTGGCCGAATACCTTGGCATCAAGCCACGAACCATCTGTGCCAGGGTTGAGTTATTATGCGCCAGCGGAAGCTCTGGCATCATCCTCGCCTACGGGCTCATCAGGAGCGGCATAGCCGATATCGTGATGGTGATCGGGGGAGAAAAGCTCTATATGCCCGAGAAATGGGAGGTCTTCTACAGCGAATTGGCATCGGTAGACCATGACTGGGATGGGCCTCAGGGATTGGGATTACCGCCCCCGGCCTTTGCCATGGTTGCCAAACAGCACATGAAACGGTATGGGACGACAAAAGAACAGTTGGCCATGGTCTCGGTCAAAAATAGACGAAATGGGCTGAACAATCCAAACGCTCAGTTCCGAGAGCCCATTACCTTGGAGACGGCCCTCAACGCCAAAGATATCGTTCCCCCCCTTACCCTGTACGACTGCTGCCCCATTACCGATGGATGCGCCGCCGTCATCCTGGCCTGCGAGGAGAAGGCCAAGGATTTGACGGATAAGCCCCTGGTCTATATCAAGGGAACAGGCCAGGCCACGCTGAACAACATGTCCGCCAATATGCCCAGTTGGACCACATGGGAGGCACTCACCATAGCCGCAAAACAGGCCTACGAATCCGCGGGAATCGAACCCAGTGAGCTGGACGTGGCTCAAACCCACGACTGTTTCACCATTTCGGAGATTATCGAATACGAGGATTTGGGCTTTTGCGAAAAGGGCCAGGGCGGCCTCTTCATCCAGGAGGGCAAATCCGATTTCGGTGGCCAGATCCCGATCAACACCGATGGAGGCCTTTTGAGCTGTGGCCATCCCTTCGGCGGAACGGGAATCCGTCAAGCCATCGAGATCATGCACCAACTGAGGGAGGATGCGACAAGACAGGTCGAAGGGGCGAGGGCGGCGCTCACTCATAACCTGAGTGGTTTTATAGCGGCCCACACCGTTCTAATATACGGCAGAGAACCGTAGTCCGTGGGCCGTGGGCCGTGTCCGGCAAATTCTAAATGCTAAATTCTAAACCCTAAACAAATTCAAATGACCGAAGTTAAAAACTCAAAACAGTATGATTTAGAAGATCGAACTCTAAGATTTGCCAAAGAAGTAATAGAATTTGTGGGTATTCTCCCGAAAACAATGGCAAACATTGAAATAATGAAGCAAATTATCAGGTCTTCTGGTTCAGTGGGTGCGAATTACATCGAAGCCAATGAAGCCTTAAGCAAAAAAGATTTTGCAATGAGGGTCAAGATTTGTCGGAAAGAAGCCAAAGAAAGCAGGTATTGGCTGAGGCTTATCGAGCTAAGGAGAGAAGATTCAGAAAAGAGGAGGCAATTGTTGATTAACGAAGCTACAGAGCTTATGAAAATCTTCGGTTCTATAGTAGAAAAGGTAAAATGAGCTTTTGGTCATTTGGATTTAGATATTGTTTAGTATTTAGTGTTTCGAATTTAGGGTTTAATCCTTAGGGAGGGACCAATGGCCGGTCTGAAAATATTGGAAGGGAAGTACATCGCCACCATGGACCTCTATCCCCAGGAGTCCAGGGAATTCAACCGGGTATATCCATTCTACGAACATTTGAGGCAAGGCCGGTTTACCACGACCCGATGTAAAGGCTGCAACCACGAAGCCTTCCCCCCCCGGGTCATCTGTCCCAACTGCCTCTCGGAGGATTTAGAATGGATCGACCTACCCACTACGGGGAGGGTAGAGGTGGTAACGGAGGAAGAGGTCGGTGTGCCCCTGGGATTCGAAAGCCCCTTAATCCACGCCCTTATCGACCTGGGGGGAAAATTGAAGCTCTTTTCCAGGATCGTCCACTGCCAGGTGGGACACCTCAAGGAAGGGGATGAAGTCAAGCTTTATGTCTTTCCCGTTGATCCCGTCCCCATCCAAATGGGGAGGGAAACGGTCCTGAAGGAGCGCGTCTACTACGCCTTCGAACCGGTGAAAAAGGGAAAAAGTGAAAATCAGGTAAACTGAGAGTTAAGGTATTCCTTCGATTGAATAAAAGGGAGGTTATCGATACCCCATTTTCCTCCTAATCTTTTCTCGATGTCGAATAATTGACTCATTACTGGGGTCAAGGCCCACAGCACGTTCAATCGCTTTCTCAGCGTCTTCATACATGCCCCGTCTGAAATATAACCAGGCCAGTAGGTCAAAGGTTTGGGCCGTGGGTCTTAACTCAACCGCTTTTTGCGCCAATTTCAGCGCTCTATCGACATCGATTCCCTTTTCCCCGAGGATCCTTGCCAAATCTATGTAAGCGGGAAAGAAATTCGGATGGTCGTCAATCACCTCTTCATAAGCTGATATAGCCTCTCCATATCGGCTCATCATGATATACAGACGACCCAGGTAATAGCGAGCCCAGAGATTCTTGGGGTCGATCGACAGGGCATGTTGAAAGGCTTCCAAGGCACCGCTCGCATTCCCCTGCATGAGATGCATCTTGCCGAGATTGCTATATCCCCTAACATAATGCGGATCGATTCTCACGCCCTTTCTGAATTCATTGATCGCCTCATCGTATCTGCCAGCCCGTGCATAGAGCCCTCCAAGGTTGTTATGAGCCGCCTTAAAGCACGGGTTATTCTCAATGGCCTTTTCGTATGCACATATCGCCTTATGGATGTCTCCTTGCATGTCATAGAGCCTACCCAGGTTCTGATAGGCCTTTCCATTGTGGGGATTCAATTCCAAGGCGCGTCTATATTCTTCCTCCGCCCTTTTCCATATTTTCATTTCCGAATAGATAACACCGAGATTGAAATGGGCCAGAGAGAAATTGGGCTGTATCTCGATACATTTTTGATAGTATTTCTCCGCACTTTCAAGTTTCCCCTGCTGTGAGCAGCACAGACCCGCTCCAAAGAGGCCTTTCACATAGGTAGGTTTTCTTCTGAGAATCTCCTCATAAAGGGGTAAAGCCCTGCCGTACATTTTTTTGTTCAAGTAGTAGTCCGCATCGGAGATCACCGGATCGCCATACATGGGATCGATGGCCGTAGAACAAGCAAGCTCCCTTGTTGCTTCATTCGAATTACCCAAATGGCTGTATATGAGACCAAGCCCGTAGTGAAGAGAGGCATCATCCGGGCTTAGTTCTAAAGCCTTCTGAAACTCTTCGATCGCCTCTCGATACATCCCTTTTGATCGATAAACGAGGCCCAATTTCCGGTGTCTCCTCACCCTTGCCGCCTTCTGATCGTTCCCTTCAGGGTCCCTCAGGATCTCTTTCAATTCGTCGGCCAGGAACCGATATTCCAATGCCAGGTATCCCCCCCTTACCGAGTAGCAAAGGGACACCACATCAGTTCTCATCGCCTTTTTCTTTAGAGTTTCGACGAACTCTCCAGGCCAGATCGCGGGAACCTCGATCTTCTTTTCAAGATCAGGTGGATCAAAATAATCCACATCGATATCTAGGACAACGGCCTCCTCGAAACGAGGCAAATCAGACAATTTACAAATGGTCAACGGAATACCGTATACCCTCCCCTTAACGACCCCTTTTCCCAATCGGAATGAGCGGAGATCATCTATGGAAAGCTTCCCCAGGGTCTCTATCAAATGATCCTTAACTGTATCCAAGACCGATTCTCCACTCAGTAATGAATCCGGCGGAACCCAATAGAGTTCACTCACCATGCCCTCCATAATAGCGGGATAGATGTAGCTCATGATCCTGAGTGGTTTCAAGGCGCTTTCTTCCGGATGAAGGGGACTCAGCTGTAACTGTTTTAGTTGTTCCGCCGTTTTCGAGTCGAAAATTCGCCTGAGGTCGGAATCGGAAACCCATTCTAAATCGATATGGCTATCAATGTGGACGATCGTCCGGTGCTTAACCTTTTCGCGTCTCCAGGCGATAAAGGCATCCGAATTATCCTCTGTCAAAAGGGCATCAACCGTTTCGGTGCCGATGAGTCTGCCCCGTATCGGATCTGAGGCCAAACTAAGGGAATGAGTGACCGCAAAACAGACCACGCTCATGTACAATAGGCAATTTCTCCATAATCTCACCCTCTATCCCCCTTCCTCATCACCTCGATGCTCCCTAATGTCTAATGGACTGGTATGGAGAAGAAAACAGAAAACTTTTCCATTGACAAAAGAGAATTACTGATGTATGTATGCCTATGCCTAACACAGGTATTTCAGTTAGTCAAAGGTCAAGAACAACATGAACCATTATTCAGATCCCAAGGCCAGAGCAGAAAAAAACGGGCTGAACAGGAAGATCGGCATCATCTTCTTCCTTTTCCTCTCCCTTTTCCTCGCTTCAGTATCCGCAAAGGGACCCCTTCGCGTCGCCATCCTTCCCTTTCAGATTCATAGCGCTGAGAATTTGGGGTACCTCAAGGAGGGGGTATACGACATCATATCATCCCGATTGACGGCATCCGGTGAGATCCATGCGATCGGAAAATCCGGTATCGAGAGGGTACTGGCCGAAATGCGTCCACAGCGATTAACCGAGGAGGTTGCCAGGGAGGCCGGGAGGAGGCTCGAAGCGGATTACGTGGTACTGGGCAGCATTACCAAAATCGGGGACTTCATCAGCCTCGATGCCCGGTTGATCGATATCGAGGGCCAAAAACCCCCATCCGGCGTCTTTGCCCAGACCAAGGGGCTTGATCAGCTCATGGCAAAGGTGGACGAATTCGCCCGGGATATCGGGGGTAAGATCCTGGGAAAGCCCACGGTCATCGGGGAAAAGGGCGAGGTGAGACCCAAAACCCCGTATATCGTTCGGCCAAAAAAGAGCCCCGCTATCCACAGGCAGGAGGGCGTGGGCTTCCAGAAGAGCCAAAAATTTCCCTTTGAAATCAAAGGGCTGGATATCGCTGATGTGGATGGGGACGGCAAAAACGAAATCGTCCTCATGGACAACCATAACCTCTGGGTTTACGAATATATCGATGAGAAGCTCCGGCTTTTGAGGAAATTGAAGGGAAGGGCGAACCAAAACTTTCTGGCCCTCGATGTGGCCGATGTCAATGGAAACGGCACCGCTGAGATCTTCGTCACGAGCGTCATAGGGGAGAATCTCAACTCCTTCATCCTGGAGTATGGGGGAAATCAATTCAAGAAAATCAGGGTCAAGAATGGCTGGTATCTCAGGGTGCTGGATCTCCCCCGGGGGGGACCCACCCTGTTGGGCCAGAAGATGGGTGCGGAGGAATCTTTCTCAGGCCCAATCTACCAATTCTCCTGGAAGGGGAAAACATTTCGCAGGGACAAGAAGGTGAAACTCCCCAAGAAAAGCGTCCTCTTCGGCCTCGCCATCGCCGATATCACGGGCGATGGCGAGGAGGAGATCATGCGATTCGACTATGCCGATCATCTGAAAGTCCTTTCCGCGAATGGAAAGGATCTCCTCCACAAGACCTCAAGCAAATACGGGGGGAGCAACAACTTCTTCGACCGGGAGAGCGTTCCGGCGCTCACCCCCCCGGACAACGTCGCCAAAAGGGTGTACCTCCCGGGGAGGATCCTCGCCCTGGACCTGGACGGAGACGGAAGGGTGGAGATCATCGTCAATAAGAACCATTTCGCCACGGGCCGCCTCTTCGACAGGGTCCGTCTTTACGAGAAGGGCGAGGTATATGACCTGGTGTGGGATGGCCTCATGCTGGCCGAAAACTGGAGGACCAGGGAGATCCCGGGCTACATAGCGGATTACCAGGTTAAGGACTTCGATAACGACGGCGAGAAGGAACTGGTGGTGGCCATGGCCCCCCAGTCTAAAGCCTTGGAGCGGTCCAAGGCCAGCTATATCCTCTTTTTCGAACTATTTTGATCTCCCAGAGAGCCCCTTTTGCTCGGAAAGGGAAAAAAAATTAACAAAAAAGGTAAAAAAATGCTTGACAAGCTATTTTTTAGATGTTATAAAGCACCTGTTTTCACTTGTTTCTAATGAAAGGATCGGGAAATCCGTTCCACTGGTGGTGAAAAAATAACTGGAAAAGGAGGTGGTGGAAAGACCTAACTGGCCGACGCTGAGCCGTTGGCAAAAGACTCTATGGGAAAAGGAGGTGGTGAGATCGTAACATTGACGGAAATTATGCTAACGGAAATGTGTAAATCGAGTTGATTGGAAAGGAGGATTAAGGAATGAAAAAATTTCTAACAATAGCTGCTGTCGCCGTTTTTATTCTCACGCTGGCGGCGGCCACATACGCCGTGGATTTCAAGGCATCCGGCTTTATCCGGGTCAGGCCGACCGTGGCGCTGAACACGAATGGTGCACACCTTGCAACTAATGCTGCTTTTGATAAAAGCGCAGCGTATGTAGATGAGCGCTTCAGGCTCCAAATGCAGTTGGTGGCCAACGAGGATCTGTACGGCGTCATCTACATCGAAGGCGACTCCAGCCAGTGGGGTGAGGTTGCAGGCGGCCGAAATGCAATTGGCTCTTGGGGGTCTGACCGTCCGGGTATCGAGGCGAAACAGTTCTACATCGACTTCAATGTACCCGGCATCAAGGACACGGTTCCTACCAATTTACGGGTTGGTATGCAGTGGTTCGCTATCAGAAGCCACGTCTTCATGGGTATCGATGCTCCTGGCATCAGGCTGAGGACGGACGTGGGGCCGGTGAGGGTGTACTTGAACTGGTTAAAGGCCGCAGAGGGAAACACGTGGCAGTCGCATGACGAAACGGATCTCTATGCCGCGAGGGTTGTGTTGAACCTGCCCGACTTCCCCGTGAAGCCTGGAATGTTCGTAGCATACTGGAACGGAAACGACTATCCACTAGTGGCTGGCACACAAAATCAGCGTGCCGATTTCTACTGGGTGGGCGTCAATGCGGACGGCAAGGTGGGTCCTGCATCGTTCCAGGCCGACTTCGTCTATGTAAGCGGTGACGTTGACAGAACTTCCGCTGGGCTGCAGGATAGGGAATACGCCGGCTGGGTATTCTACGCCGATGCTAATCTGCCCG
Organism: Thermodesulfobacteriota bacterium; assembly: GCA_030145085.1. Lineage (GTDB taxonomy): Bacteria > Desulfobacterota > BSN033 > WVXP01. Next base: position 17,969 of record JAQYWG010000020.1, on the reverse strand, counting down.
TTGCCATGATGACGGTCGGTGGAACCTTCATGTACGCTACCGGGGACGATGTGACTGATGCGACCGCCGCGGCAGGGGATTTAGAACACGATGGCTACGTGGTGCCACCCGCAACTGAGGGTAATCCCAACAACATGAGCCAGGTCTTCTGGCAAGGGGCGACGAACGACGGGATATGGATCGCTCGTGGGGGCAATACAGCTGGTATGGCGAGGACATCAGGTACCCAAGTGATGCCGCGTTACTGGGGAGGACTCTGGACGATTAAGGGATACGCCAGCATCAAACCCCTTGACTGGCTGAAGGTAAGCGGTTACGCCATGTATATCGGTGATACCACCAGTGACGGGAACACCGTCGGCAATGCCGTTACAGCCGCTGGTCTCCCTGAGGATGATGATTACATCGGGATTGAGGTCGGCGCCATTGCCGACATGAAGGTCTACAAGGAACTCACCTACTCCGTGGGTGTTGGCTATCTCTTCGCCGGCGACGCCATGGATTCATACACAGGGGTTGGAACTGTTAATGACACCGCCGATGATCCCTGGGCTATCCTGACCCAGCTGATTTACAAATTCTAAGGATAGCTGGCTTTGGAAAAGATCATGTCAGGCCCCCTTTTCAGGGGGCCTTTTTTTTGGCTCAAAATTGATGTCACTGTAAAAAGTCGAAATAAGAATGAGGCGTACATGGAGCCCCACAGCCAAGCCTGTGGTACTGCTTGTTACGCCCATACGGGCGACATCCTGAGCAAAGAGCATTCACCCACGGCTAAACCCGTGGTGCTCTGCGTCGAAGGAGAGAAGTACGCTGCAGTGATTTACCCTGTTACATATCTTCTTTGTTTGATGTTACTGTTTTCAACCAGCTTCTCTATCCCATATCTCTTGATATGGCTGCCTTCAATGTAACAGGGCAGGGGATGAAACGCAACGCAGCCCTTCGGCTTTGCTCAGGGCCGTTGAGCATGTCGAATGGCCCTTCGGCTTTGCTCAGGGCCATGAGCCTGTCGAATGGCAGATGGACTTTTTACGATGCCGTCAAAAAATTGGGGTTGACAGAGTGGGAAAAAGGAGTAAAATTTGCTTTGGTCCTCTCGAAAAGGGGATAGCTGGAGGGTTTTTTGATATGGCCGTTTTCAAGATACGGTTCTTCCCAACGGGATTTGTCCTGGTCTTTCTTGGCACGATGTTGCTTGCCGGTTGTTCCCGCCTTCCATGGTCCAAATCCAAAGACAAGGAAGCCCTTCCCGAGGGAAAGACCGTCTACATCGAAAACCTGGAACCCAGCAAGGGAATCAACACACCCCCTCAATCGGGTAAGAAACCTCAAAAATCATCCACCGATGAGGAGAAAACACAGCCCTCTCCGGAGATCAAAGAGGGGGAAAGGGGGAAAGATGAGAAGATTGCCCTCGCCCCTACCCCTCCTGCGGATCTCACATTTTCTCCGATAAAAAGCCTCGCAAGCCTCAAACGGAAAATCTGTCTAGTGGATTCCGAGGACAGGACGGGCCACCAAAGGGAGAAATACGGGGAGCTTGCCGTCCTGAGGGTCTTTCAGGAGTTGGAGAAAACCCAAAAGGCTGTCATCGTGGACAAAGAAGTGGTCTGGGAGGCATTGGCCAGGGAGGGAATCGAAATCGAAGGGCTCACCGAACCTTATGCCATGAAAAAAGCCCATCAGCTCCTGGGAATCCAGGCATTTATCACGAGCTCCTTCTCCGATCTCCAAGTCATATCCTCCCCCCCTGTTGGAGATAAGGGCATCAAATCCTCTATGGCCAGCGCACGCATCGAACTCCGACTCATCGACGCATCAACGGGAAACCTGCTTCGTACCTTCGTCGAAAAGAACCCATCGTTCACCTCGGTTACAACAGGCTCTCACTCCGACCACCGGTCCATAGTGAAGGCCATAGATTACGGTATAGCTCGGGTTGTCGATGGAATGCTACGCTATTTGGATTTCCTGGAGTGGTTCAGCACGGTGGCCAGGGTGGAGGACGAAAAGGTATATATTCATGCCGGGAGGTTGACGGGATTGCGGATCGGCGCCATTCTGGACGTGTATGAACCGGGCGAGGAGATCATCAACCCAATCACCAAGTTTTCCCTCGGATGGACCACGGGGGAACATAAGGGAAAGGTAACGGTGACCCATCTCTTCGGCGTCGATGCCTCCATTGCCAAGCCCATCAACGGGGCGGGATTCACGGCCAACGATATCGTCAAGATCCCTCAACAATAGCTCACCCCCGCTTCGAAAGTTTGCTCACTTCTATTGGAAGTAGCTGCCCCCGCGAAATTTGTTATATTGTGGGGATTCTTCGGCTTAAGCCTCAGAATGATATTACGACACAGTCTCATAAGGGGGATGGGGGATTCTTCGCTTGCAACGTTAAAGCCTGTTACCTTACCTGTTTCATAAGATCAACAAATTTGTTGGCGACTTCTCGCTTCTTGGCCATCTGAACCTTGTCGGCGTCGACATAATCGACAGCTTTCATATCACAGAAGCTCACACACTGAGGATCGCCATCACAATAATCACACTTTTTGGTGACTCTTTCTTTGATATCGAAAAAGGGATGTCCAAAAGGACATGCAATAATACAGGTCTTACATCCAATACATTTATCCTGATCAATCACTACTCTCCCGTTTTCCGGATCCTTGTGACAAGCTTTTGTTGGACATACCTCCGTGCAGAAGGACGTCTCACAATTCTGGCAGGTCATGGGAAGGTAGAATCCCACATTCTCCCATTTGATCACCCTGATTCGGGATCGGCTGGGGTTGCTGGCCCCCGTATGAAACACTGAACAGACCAACTCGCAGAGCCTACATCCGGTGCACTTTTCATAGTCGACGATGAGCATCTTTTCCATGGTTTTTCCTCCCCCTAATGCCTGTCCGGGGTCCGTGCCCGTGAAGCGTTACTCAGTGTTGGTTATCAGTAATTTGTCATTTGACATTTGAGCTTTGTCATTGATTCTCGTATCCTTGTGCGTCGTGCGTGTCCCATGCTCATCTACCACCCTCTCCCTTAACCCCTTCATTTTCATGGCTCTCATATCGTACTGGATTTCTATCAACCGCTGCATTGGGGTTTGCTCCTTCATTCCAGCGGAAAGGACCCCAAGCCTAAGGAAGAAACCACCACAGAGCAGGGTCAGGCCGGAAACAAAGATCAACACCACATTCCCATGAAAGAAAGAAGCGATGTTTTTAAGAATAACCGGGAAGATGAAACCCAACAGGACGATCCCTCCCCAGAAGATCAGCTTCTTCTCACCGAATAAAAGAAGGCGGACCGAATCCTTTCCCTGTTCCGTGGCCCTGTAACTCCAATAAAGATAAAGATAGAGGACAATCCCTTCAATCACCACCAGGGTTTGTTCCCCACTCATCAAGGCTTTCAACGCTCCCGAGTCATGGGAAAAGAGGCCGGTTCCCAGGGTGGAAAGGATGATGGCCATTGATCCAGTGGAGAGTGCTGAGACCAGAAAGAGAAGGGGAAGGAGATTGGTATTCCATAAAGGGATCGATTTCGTTGCCTTTAAGAGAATACCGGTGTAAATAGCAGTTCCACAGGCAAAGACAAAGGCAATAACCTCCGGGATGTGCCAGAGGGCGGATTCTGCATAGAGCCATTCAAAAGGCAAAACAGACTTTATCAAAAGAACCAGTCCGAAAACTATAAAGGTGGAGAGGATGAGAAATCCCCGGGCCACCCAGGATGTTCTCGGGTTCAGGCAGGCATACATGAACCTCCGTTTGATTCCCAAGTCTAAGATAAGAAAGGGAGCACCAATGGAGACCATGATCGGTCCCCAGAAAATCGGGACCTTTGTGAGGTCCAGGAGATATCCAAAAAGGGTGATGGAGGGGGCAGATGGAGGGTTTAAGGTCACCCCCAGCCAGTGAATCAGGGTCCCGATAATATAGGAACCAGCCCCCATCCCTGCCAGATAGAGGTAAATGGCAATAATTTCCTTCCATTCTTCTTGAGGCCTGACGTGCCTCCCATTTCTTATCGGATGAATATGTTCTGTCCTCATCCCTAGTATCTCCATGGATGCTTTTGGGGTTCGCAGGCTTCGTCGTGAGTCTTCGACCATGAGATCAGACCGAATGGCTCAGCCGAACGGCGGGGAATACCTACCCCTTCCTGCTCACCTTCGATGGGTGCCCCACTTCTCCAGTAATTTACGCTCATGGACAGGGGTGTTCCTCAGAAACTCAGAAAACTCCCCCCCGCTTGTATTGACCTCGCCGCAATAGTTATAATCTGCCCCTTCAATAGTACGTCCTGAGGGCTTCGGAAATGAAATGAGACGTCTTTCGAAGCTCATCAATTACCCACCCCATTTTTTTATCGTCGAGACTCGTGCTAAATCCCACAACCCACATTACGTGGGGAAGGGGATCGGCTTCCAACGGGCAGGCCACTGCCCTGACTCCCCGGATATACTCCTCATCATCCGTGGCAAATCCCTTCTCCCTTACCTCCTCTATCTCCTCCATATATCTATGGACATCAGTGATGGAATTTGGGGTATAGGCGGTCAACCCCAATGAGTTTATCACCTCCCTTGCCCTATCCCTGTCCATGATGGCCAAAAATACCTTACCCGTCGCACCGGCGAGCAAGGGTAGCCTGGTCCCACTGGGCGCGGTGATCTTCAACTCCCTTTTCGATTCCACCACATCCAAGATGGTGACGTGGTCTCCATTCAGTACGCCCAGAAAAACGTTCTCCTGAATCTCCTTCACCAGATCCTCCATGGATTTCCGGGCAACCTCCCTCATATCCCCCCGGACAAATGCCCTCCGCCCTAATTCCAAGAGGGTATAGCCCAATGAAAATCTCTTGGTAACGGGATCCCGCACCAGCGCCCCCAAATCTTCCAGGGTTAAGGCTATGGCATAGACCGTACCCTTGCTCAGTCTTAACCTCCTTGAAAGCTCGCTGATGGACATGTCAGCCTCGGATTCCGAAATGATCTCGAGCATCCTGAAGGCCTTCATGACTGAGGGGACAGAATAGTCTCTCGTTGGCATTTGTTCATCATACTGAACGTATTACAAATCTTTATACCAGTAACCAGTTTCCCTGTCAAGGAAATTTCTGTGATCTTTAGAAAACGAGCTCTTCGCTGCTCAAAAATATTTTTTCGACCATTCTAAGGTTCGCTTCACTGCAAACTAAAAACTCGCCCTTCGGGCTCAAACATTGTGTTTGCGGGCATTCCGCTTCACTAAGAATGGTTGCCGAAAGATCTTGATTCGCGCTCAGAACTCCTTTTCCATTGTTTCAGTGATCCCTTTTTACATTATCTCTGTTTCATCATATTGATTTTTCCCTTGACAAAAAGGGCGGATATGATACTATCGTTGCAGATTTCTGTTCTATATATCGAACAAGCGTGGATAGATGGGAATAGAGGAGGCACCTATCATGAAGATTGATAAGGTCATGACCGGGAAAAGGGACGGTGAGGTGAGGTGTCTGGCTTGTTTCGCCCGTTTTTGGCCCAAAAGGGGGGCGGATAGGGCAGCATGCCCAAAATGCGGCATGGAGTGGCGTATCTCCTGGCCCTACCCCAGGACGGCCAAGGTGAGGGGACCGGTCTGGGAGAAATATCCCAAACCGGATTAAGATAAAAATCACGGTTTCATTAAGATGGATTACGTTTCCACAGAGGGCAGACCATAAGGGATTCAGCAGAAAGGAGGAGTGGTTTCATGGCTTTGAACCGCAAAATCGCCTATATCGACTTGACGAAGGGGGAGGTCGAGACGAAACCCATTCCCATAGAAATCCGTAAGAATTGGATCGGGGGACGAGGGCTGGACGCATACCTGCTGTACAACCACACCAAAGGCGGTATCGATCCCTTGAGCCCGAATAATGTGGCCATTATCAGCGCGGGACTCCTGGTGGGAACCCTTGCCTCGGCTTCCGCCCGAACCCATGTCATGGGAAAGTCCCCGCTGACGGGGGGTGTCGGTTCCGCGAATATGGGGGGTTTCTTCGCCCCGGAGCTGAGATGGGCCGGCTTCGACCACCTGGTCATAAAGGGAAAGGCGAAGGACCCGGTTTATATCTGGGTCAATAATGGAGAAATTGAGATCCGCGATGCCAAGAACGTTTGGGGAGCGGGAATATACGATACACAGGATATCATCCGAAAAGAGCTGAGGGACGAGGAGGTTCAATGTCTGTGCATCGGCCCTGGGGGCGAAAGGCTCGTCCGATTCGCCAATGTGATGACGGGCCACAAAAATTCGGGGGGGCGATCGGGGATGGGAACGATTCTGGGCTCGAAGAACCTCAAAGCAGTTGCAGCACGGGGTACAATGGATATCGAGATTGCACATCCCGAAGAGGCCCTGGAGTACAACCGGAAGGTCATCGATCAGGTCATATCCACAAAGGTCTCCCAGATTATGCAGCGGTGGGGAACTATGTTCATCTATGGGGTGACCAATACGACGGGGCTCGTTCGCACCCGCAACTTCCAGCTCAATCAGCTCGTGGGGGGAGACGATATCGAATGCGAGAATATTGATAAGGTCTCCATCGGTTTCGACGGCTGTTTCGGCTGCCAGGTTCACTGTCGACACCGATATATAATCAAGGAGGGACCGTATGCGGGCACGTACACCCAGGGGCCGGAGTATACGAGCCAGGGTGCCTTCGGTGCTGAAGTAGGGTGTAACAACATGAACACGATCCTCGTGGCCAATCACCTGGTAAATGATTACGGCCTGGATACCCTTGAGATCGGTTCCATGATGGCATGGGCCTTCGAACTGTATGAAAAGGGAATTCTAACGGACAAGGATACCGATGGGTTGAAATTAACCTGGGGGAACGACGAGGCCGTCATCGAATTGGTCCACCGCATCGCCAGGCGGGAAGGGATCGGGGATATCCTGGCCGAAGGCCCCCTCAGGGCCGCCGAGAGAATCGCCAAGGGATCGGAGAAATACCTGATCCACGTCAAGGGAATGAGCAACCTCCACTCCGATGAAAGGCCCTCCCCAAGCCTCGCCTTAGGCATTGCCACGGGGACGAGGGGCTCGGATCACCTCAGGAGCCGCCCGGCCATCGATCTCTATAATCTCCCCATGGAGGTATTGGATCGGGTCTACCGGCAGCCGGATGGCTATGACGGACCCCTCACCAACGACTATACGAAATACGAGGGAAAACCCCGGATTGTCTTCTGGCAGGAGATGAACTACATGGCCGTTGATTGCACCGGTATATGCAAGTATCACACGGTTTTCCTGAGCCCCAATCATCTTACCTTTCCCGAGTTCGCCAAGTTAATCTACCTCAATATCGGCCTGGAGTTCACGCCGCTGGAAATATGGAATGTGGCCAATCGGGCCTATACCATGGAGCGGCTCTTCAATATCCGGGAGGGGTTTACCCGGGATGACGACTGGTTAGTGGATCGATACTTCGATGAAAAGACCCGGGCGGGGCTCCCCGTAGTCCGCGGCAAATCCCTCGACAGGAAAAAATTCAAGGGGATGCTGGACGAATACTACCGGCTCCATGAATGGGACGAAAACGGGGTTCCTACGCCGGAGTTTCTCAAAAAGATGGGGATCAATAAGGAACCATCCCATCAGCTGTAGAAGACGTGATTCGTGTCCGTGGTCCGTTTCCGCAATGCAGGGAGGACACGGTTCACGGACACGGATCACGGGCAACGAACACGTACCATGGGGAGAAAAGACTATGGAAAAGATGCTCATCGTCGACCACGAAAAGTGTACCGGGTGTAGGCTCTGCGAGTTGGTCTGCTCCGTGAAACATACGCGGGTCAGCAACCCATCGAAATCCAGGGTCAGTGTGATGAAATGGGACATGGAGGGTTTTTACCTCCCCATGGTGTGTCAGCACTGTCAGGATGCGCCCTGTATGGCCGTCTGTCCGAAGGATGCCATATGCCGGGATGAAGAACTCAACCGGGTCATGGTCGATTACGATCTCTGCATCGGATGCCGCATGTGCATGACCGCATGCCCATTCGGGGCCATGGGCTACGATCCCAAGGAGAAGAAGATCTTCAAATGTGATCTGTGTGATGGCGAACCTTACTGCGTGAGCTTCTGCGATATGAAGGCCATCGACTATGTGGAGGCAAGCAGTGCCAGCTTCAAGCGAAAGCGCGAGGCCGGAAGCCGCTTCTCAGAACTGATGCGAAAGTACGCCGGGTAGAGTCGTGATCCGTGTCCGTTCAGCGTAATCGCACGTGAACTTTTTACTACGCGGGGGAGAGAAGGTAGGAAATGAAGGTGAAAATCGAGATTTTGGGAGTTCCGATGTTATCGGACGTAATCGGAAAGAAGAAGTTCGAGCTCGAGGTCCCGGGCAAAACCGTCAAGGACCTCATCGAAGAACTCATTGGCAAATACGGGGGGAAAGTTCGAAACGTCCTCTATGGCGAGAAGGGGATCTTTGACCCCATGATCCAAATCGCCCTCAATGGGGAAAAGTGGATACCCGCGGATCGACACGATACAACCCTGAGGGATGGCGATACCCTCATCTTCATGATCCTTCTGGCCGGGGGATAGTTCACACACCCTCACAAAATGGTATGGGCAAGCACCAATCTCTGCACCTGGTTCGTCCCCTCATAGATCTGGGTGACCTTGGCATCCCGCATCATTCGTTCTACGGGAGACGCCCGCGTTAAACCGTGCTCCTCCATGATCTGAACGGCTTCAATTGTAACCTTCATGGCCACATCCGAGGCAAAGTACTTTGCCATGGAAGAGAATTTCTCCACCCCGATCCCTTTTACCCCCTCGTCGAGCATGGAAGCCGTCTTATAAACCAATGCCCTGGCCGCCTCAATCTGGGTATCCATATCCGCTATCATGAATTGTATCCCCTGATGTCGGGTGAAGGGCCTTTCGAAGCGGATCCTTTCCCGCGCGAAATCCAGTGTACAGTCGAGGGCCCCCTGGGCAATACCAACGGCCTGGGCTCCGATAGCTGGCCGGGACATATTGAGCGTCCTCATGGCAATTCGCCAACCCCTTCCCTCGAATCCGAGGAGGTTGCCCTTGGGGACCTTGGCATTCTCCAATATGAGCTCGGTCGTCGAGGACCCCCTCATCCCCATTTTATTTTCCTTTTTGCCGATGGAAAATCCCTCCGTGTCCTTTTCCACCACGAAGGCGGTTATGCCCTCCATCCGTTGTTGCGGATCCGTGGTCGCAAAGAGGGAGTAAAAGTCGGCAATCCCCCCATTGGTGATAAAACACTTCCTCCCGTTGAGCATGTAGTAATCTCCTTGGAGGGTCGCCTTGGTCCTTAGGGAGGCGGCATCGGAGCCCGCATCTGGCTCCGTCAGGGCAATACCCATCAGCTTGGCCTCCCGCGATAACGACTCGTAATATCGCCTCTTTTGACCGATGTTCCCACCAACGACAATGGGCATGGTTCCCACGGCGTGGGAAAGGATGAGGAGGGATGAGGAGCCACAAACCCGGGCGATCTCCTCCACGACGGTGCACAAACAGGTGATGCTTCCATTCATGCCACTATATTGCTCGGGGAGCATCACGGACAGAAAGCCCTCCTCGGCAAATACCTCGACCAGGTCCGGGGGAATATCCCCCTGGGCGTCGATATCAGCCGCTCTTGGGGCCACCAATTCCGTGGCCACCTCCCGTGCCCTCTCCATCAGTTCTTCGCTCTTTTTTTCCAAATCTGACATCGTTTCAACTCCTCTCCTACCTGTCCTTCCAGAGGGGTTTTCGTTTTCCAAGGAACGCCTTCAGGCCTTCGGTCGCGTCCCCGGTTTGCATCAACTCCTCCAGGTAGATCCTCTCAATCCGCCTCAGGCCTTCCTCAACATCATCACATAGCCCTTCTATGGCAGCCTTCTTCGTTAGCCTCAGGACAGCGGCGCTATGCCGTGCGAATTCGTCGACAAACCCCTTTACCTCCTCCTCCAGGGAATCCTCCGCGACGATCCTGTTGATCAAGCCCATCTCTAGGGCCTCACGTGCTCCAATGGTTTTTCCCGACAGGATGAGTTCCATGGCCTTCTTCCTCCCGATGATTCTGGGAAGGATGAGGGCCGCTATGGGGGGGAAAACTCCAACCATAATCTCGGGTTGACCGAATGTGCTCTTCTCCGTGGCAAGGACCATGTCACAGTAGAGGGCCAGCTCACAGCCGCCTCCCAGGGCCGAGCCGTTCACCACGGCGATAGAGGGAACTTGGACCTCGTCCATGAGCCGAAACATCCCGTGGAACGTCTCGACCATCTTCTTCACCATATCCCCCATGTGCTCCCCCACGTCCACCCCCGCGGAGAAGGCCTTCCCCTCTGCCCGAAACAGAAGAACCTTCAGCCCCTCTTCCCCCTTGAATTCCCGAAGGGCCCGGTTAATTTCCTCCATCATTTCGATGTTCAAGATGTTGACGGGCGGGCGGTTCAGCGTAATCGTTCCCACGCCGTCGGCCAGTTCGCTTCGAATGTGTTGAAAAGACATCTCTCACCACCTCTCCGAGGACCTGTCACCTTTATAATGAAACCACCGGGTCATGTCAATGGTTTTCGTCACTGTAGTTCCTCCACTTTCGGAAGCAAGTCCGTTGTCCCTGAGCGCAAAATCATGCAGTGCTGCGGTCTGCACTTTACGTTAACTACGAGTGCAGTGAAGCGAACCTTAGAATGGTCGAAAAAATATTTTGAACAGCGAAGAGCGACCTTTTCATAGATCTCTCATCGCCTCCTCGAGGTCCGATGGGCTTTACACCAATAATCCCCGAAAAGCTCCAACGATTCAGCGGACAAAGAAGCCCAGGATATCTCCTGGGCTTCTCGTTACCATCTCCCCTGCGATGGTTCCGCAGGCGAGAAAATGCTCCATCCCTCGATATGGGATTCACTTCGGCTTCGGCATCACCATCTCCGCCAGCTCATCGTCGTAGATGTGTCCCTTGGCAACCTGCCTCCGGTATTCGAGGAAGTCGATCACACCGGAGCCCGTCTGCTTCTGGGTGTTGAAGGTGTTAAAACCGAGCCAGGCCTCCATGTTCATATTGGCCGCCAGCCAGTACATGGCGTGGACCTTCGTATTATCCCACCAGAACTTCTTCTTAATCCGGATGGTCTCGATGGTCTTCATGAGACACAGGGGCATCAGGTTGGCAAAGGTCCACGTCATATTGTTGATGGTGTTATCCAAAAGGGAAAAATCCGTTTCCAGGCCCTTCAGCACCTCCGTGGCCTTTTTTGCCTCCTCCCCTGTCTTGTATTCCCCGTAGATAATTTCACCGTCATCGACGTATCTGTCGGTGGTCACCCGAGGATCCCTCACCCAATTTCCATCCTTGCCCTTCTTGATGGGGACGGCCTTGGTGATCAAGCCCAACCTCTCCATCTTGTAGGCGCTCCAAGAGGTATTCGAGATACAGTTCCACATGGCCTGTTCCATACTCAAATTCCATGGCAAGAAGTCGCTCGATCCGCCGTCGGGGGTCGACCCAACCCTTGTCCCGGCCTGGCCGAAGGCCGCCGTGTCTGCGGCGACGGTGAGGTCGCAGGCCTGCCCGATCTCTTGCCCCCCGGCGATCCTCATCCCGTTACATCGGCAGATCACTGGGGTGCGGCATTTGATGATCCCATCCACCATGTTGGAAAAGAGATCCATGTAGTCAGCATAGTCCTTGGGCCTTCGGGTGTAATACTCCGCGTATTCCTTCGTATTCCCACCCGTGCAGAAGGCCCGGTCCCCCACGGCCGTGAAGATGGTAGCCACAACCGTTTTGTCCATGGAGGCCCTGTGGAAACCCGCAATCACCCCCTTCACCATCTGGGTCGTATAGGAATTATACTGTGTGGGGTTATTCAGGGTGATCCACGCGTTGTAGAGCCCGTCTACCTCGTTGCCCTTGGGATCAAGCAGGGGTTTCTTCTCATACATGGTACACGGGGGCTCCGTGCCGAAAAATTCTTCCCCAAAAAGGTTATGATCTTTGGGTCCATTGTCCCTCACCAACCAATCCAAAGCCATCTTTTGACCTCCTTTCCCCTCTTTTCCCTGAAGGGATTTGATTCCTTCCCATGAAACGAATACAAACACCATCCTCGCGGATACCTTAGAAATCAGGAGTGAGGACGATGCGTTTCGTAAATTTGCCCTCGTGCTGGTCCCGGAAAACATGCTGAATCTGGCTCATGGGACGGGTCTCCAAGAAGGGTTCGATTTGAATCTGGCCCCGCAGGACCATCTCCAAAACCACGGGATAGTATTTGGGCAGACACCCCCACGTTCCAATGATATCGGCGTCGAAGGCCATGAGTCGCGAAATGGAGTATTCGTTCTTCTGCATTCCAAAGCCGATGACTACCAGCTTGCCGATGAACGAAAGGAGCGTCAAGGCGATCTCCTGACCCGCTGGCGCCCCGGTGATCTCGAAGATCTTCCATCCGCAGTTGTGGGGCAAGCCGTTGGCCTTGCAAATCTCGCGGAATTCTCCCTGAACGTCCTTGGGGCCCTTGTCGGTGGAATTGAGGGCGAAATCTGCCCCATATTTCAGGGCCCGTTCCAGTTTCTCCGGGTTCCGGGCAATCCCTATTACCGTCTTTGCTCCCAAGGCCTTGGCCACTTGAGCCATGTAAACACCGACCCCTCCCGTCACCCCGACGATCACGGCCAGATCCCCCTCTTTCAGGTCCGCCCTCATGGCCGCCTGATAGGGGGTCGTCGCCGCATCGGCGATGACGGCCAGATGAGATAGGGGCATTTCACCCCGGTTTTCCACCATGCATAAATCCTCGGCGGGGACGACGATATGCGACGAAAAACCTCCCATGTTCCCCAGGCTGTTACCGGGCATCTTTTGGGCCAGGCACCGATTTCCCCTTCCCTGGGCACAGATGGGGCACCGGTTGCAGGGCATCACCGCCGGGATGATGACCTCTTTCCCGACCAAACCCCCCTCCCCTGCTACCACCGTCCCGCTGATCTCGTGGCCCAGAGTCAAGGGTGGTTTGGTAACCGTGGGAACGCCATCGTAGAAAAATCCCAGGTCCGTGTGACAGACGCCACAGCCAGCTATCTCCACCAGAACCTCGCCCTCCTGAAGTTCCGGAACGGAAATACTGGTCCTCTCTAGCCTGCCTTCGGTGACTTCTCCCGTTTCCCTGTCCTTGGCCCACGGTTGGACCATCTGCCATGTCTCGATCCGTCTGGGTATGTCGCCCATTGCTCACCTCCCATCTTCTCCGTGTTCTCCACCGTTCTCCCTTTTCCCTCCCATCAGGTAAAGGAGATCACATTTAGGTTAAGCCATAACCCCCGTCTACACAGAGGAGTTGCCCCGTGATGTATTTGGATTCATCCGATGCAAGGAAGACGAAGGCCGGGGCAATGTCTTGCGGTTCCGCATATCTGTTGAATAAAATCCGCCTCATGTAAATCTCCCGCAACTTGGGATCCTCTTGGAGTTTTTTGGTCATATCGGTGAGCACGATTCCCAGGGAAATGACGTTTGCCGTCACATGATACCTGGCCAATTCTCGTGCACAGGACTTGGTGAAGGAGATCAACCCTCCCTTCGCGGCGGCATAATTGATTTGACCCGTTGTTCCAACGATCCCCGCCACCGAAGTGACGTTGATGATCTTCCCGTAATTCTGCTCCATGAAATGGCGGCTCGCCGCCTGCGTGCAGAGGAATGCCCCCTTCAGGTGAATATCAACCACCTCATCCCATTGCTCCTCGGTCATCTTGTGGAGCATCGCCGGATTCGAAATCCCGGCGTTGTTCACCAGGATATCGATCCTCCCGAACCGGTCTAAACACGTCCCGATGAGCCGTTCCGCATTCTCCTTCAAAGCCACATCTGCCTTCACCGCCAGGGCATCGCGGCCCATATCCTTCAGCTCCGAAACCACCTCCTTTGCCGCCTCATCGTTCCTCACGTAGTTGATGACCAGATCCGCACCTTCTCTTCCAAAGGCCAGACCGACGGCCCTGCCAACGCCCCTCCCTCCTCCGGTGACAACGGCCTTCTTTCCCTCCAACCGCATTTTCGGCTTCACTCCTCTTCCCGGTTCAAATCTTCAGCTCCAAGTTGATCATATCCCCCCGCTGAAATCCCATAGCACGGAAGAATTGCAGGAGGCCCCAGTCTCGCCAATTGACAAAGGTGTAAATAGTGTCCACACCCACCTTTTTCAGATTGTCGACCATTTCCATCAACAGGGCCCTGGCAATCCCCTTCTTCTGGTAGCCCGGATGCACCCCTATGGTATCAATCCAACCCACCGTATTCGGGACGCCATATTCCCCTCCGCTGGCATCTCCCAGGATGAACCCAACCACCTTTCCCCCTGTCTTTTCATTCCAATTCTTCGCATACTCATGCCGGTTATCGTACCACTCCTGGGACATCTCGATCATTATCCTCTTCCTCCTTGGCCGGTGAATTGCTCAAGAGTGAGGGCCATTTCAGGTGAATGGGTACGTCTAAATGATACTGAATTTGAGGATTTATGGAGCTTGTGCAATTTATAACAAATTTATCGAACAAAAAAAACCCTGTCAAGGTATTCTTATTCATACGTTTCCTTCGGAAACGAGCTAAACAGTCCCCCGACAGGGCTCACACTGACACTTACCATCTTGGGTAAATTAAAAAGATGGGGTCGAATTCGTCATTCGATGATGGCAATGACGGTTTCAGCATCAATCTCTTGACCGGCCTCGACCTTGATCTCCTTAACCACCCCGCCTACCGGGGCCACTACTGGCATCTCCATCTTCATCGCCTCAAGGGTGGCAATCTGGTCGTTTTCGTTCACCTGATCTCCCGCTTTGACCTGAACGGATATAATCTTTCCTACCATAGGTACCGTTACTTCCGTAGCCATATCCATCCTCCTGCTTTCGCTAATGTTTCGGAGTGAATCCCCGCTCTCACCTTCCACAACGCCTGTTCGCCGATCGTTGAATTATTTGTCCTTCCTTTTGCCCAAGGCATAGCCGGCAATGATGAACTTCTGAATGTTGCTGGTCCCCTCCACGATTTGATACGATTTAGAATCCCTCAAAAGGCGTTCAACCGGGTATTCCGTCGAAAATCCATAGGAACCGAAGATCTTGACCGCCGTATTGGCTGCCGCCACCGCTGCTTCTGCGGCGTAATACTTCGCCAGGGAAACTTGCAGGGTATTTCGCACTCCCTGATCTCTCATCCAAGCCGCTCGATAGACCAGGAGCTTCGCCGCTTCATGCTCAACCAGCATCGTTGCAATCTGTTCCTGAATCATCTGGAATTCGGCGATGGGCCGTCCGAACTGTTCCCGCTCGTTGGCATATCTCGTTGAGTGTTCGATACAGGCAGCGCTAACGCCCACGGCCCTTGTCGCGGAGGAGAGCCTGGTGGAGTCCAGCATATTCATGCAGATTTTAAATCCCCCGTTCTTCTCCCCGATCAGAGCATCCTTGGGAAGCCTTACCTCCTCGAAGATGATCTCCCCTGTGGGGGCGCAATACAGGCCCAACTTCGTCTCTATCGCATTCTGCGTAATTCCAGGGGTGTGCATATCCACGATGAAACAGGAGATCCCCCTGTGCTTCAACTCCCTTTCGGTGGAGGCAAAAATAATCCCCACATCCGCAAAGGGAATGCCTGATATCCACATCTTTGAGCCGTTCAGGATCCATCCATCATCGGTCTCAACGGCGGCCGTCTTCATGCTGGCCACATCGGAACCCGTGTCCGCCTCCGTCATAGCGAAACATCCCATGGTATCGGCGTTAATAAACCCCGGTAGATACTTCTCCCGTTGTTCCTCGGTCCCCCAATTCAAAAGCACCGTCTGGGGGGCAAACATCTGAAGGTTGAAAGGCAGACCATATGAGGGGGAAACCTTGGCAATCTCCTCGGTCATCACCGTGGCGCTCAGTGTCCCGAGCTCAAGCCCCCCATACTTCTCCGGCGCAATACATCCGAAGAAGCCCAGCTTGCCCATCTCCTTGACGATTTCGGGACGGAACCGGTGCTCCTTTTCGTCCTCCTCCATGGTCGGCGCGATCTTCTTCTCGGCGAAATCCTTGGCCGCCTTCCGTGAAAGTTCCTGCTCCTCGCTGAAAGAAAAATCCATAGAGCCTCTCCTTTAATAAAAGTTATTTTTAAATATTTACCGGTAGTTAAGCCCGCTGATAAAATCTTGTGCATTTTATTACAAGTACCTTTTCCTTGTCAAGTGAATTCGTGAAAATAATTCGTTTCCGCAGTTCTACAGCGGTCTTACGAGCTTTATCCTCCATCCTCTGATAAACCGTCATGGGATCATCGTCCATTGGAAAATTGAACCCGAGGGTACCGCCGCACGGTTTCCGTTAAAGGGGTTGAATGGAGTGGGAGGAGCGGTTAAAATTAAATGACCCAGCATAACAGGCTGGGCTTTTTTACAGAGGATGTAGCCAATGGATAACGATCATATCGGAAGGAGCAATTCATGAAGAGAAGACTTAAGCTGATGGAGGGGGCGAAACGGGCCCTGGGCAAAAAGGAGTTATTGGTAATCTACCCTTCCATCGTGGCCGGTGGGTTCATATGGTCCTTGGCCATCAACGGCATACTCATTCACCATCAGTTTATGAGCGGTGGGGTTTCGGGAATCGCCCTGGTGATCCATTATCTCTTTCGATTCCTTCCCGTGGGGGCCATGGTCTTTCTGCTAAACATCCCTATATTCGCCGTAGGGTGGACCTTGATTTCCGGTAAGTTCTTCGTCCTGAGCCTCATGGGAATGCTCTCCCTCTCCTTTTTTCTCACCGTGACCACATGGCTCCATATCCCCATCGATAATCCACTCCTCGCAACGCTATTTGCCGGCGTCATTTCAGGGGTTGGCTCGGGCCTGGTCTTTCGGGTTGGAGGGTCGGGCGGCGGAACGGGCATCATCGCCATGGTTCTCAACAGGTATTTCTCCGTAAGGGTGGGGATGGTTTCCTATGCTTTGAATGCCATTCCCCTTATCTTGGGTGCTCTCTTGATCAACCTGGAGGCTGCCCTTTATTCCATCATCTACGTGTATGTGTCCGGCTCGGTTACGGATCGGATCCTTACGGGATTTAATGAAAGGAGAGGCGTCTTCATCATCTCCGAAAAATCATCAAAAATTGCCAAGGATGTTCTGGATAAGCTCCATAGAGGGGCAACGTTCTTCAAAGGCGAGGGTGCCTACACTCATACCCCACTGAGGGTGATGTACTGCGTAGTACCCCTTTTTGAGCTGGCCCGTTTGAAGGACCTGATCTCCTCCATCGATCCGAAGGCCTTCATTGTCATCAACGAAACCATGGAGGTGATCGGAAGGGGATTTGACCCTATCAGAAAACTTTGATGAGCGCACATACACATTCCAAGAACTCTTGCCGACAGTTCGCGTGAGACATTCAAAAGACTTTTTACCCTTGATATTTCCACCAATTGAATTATACTAATTCTTGTTGGAACAAGTATGAAAAGAGTTCCCCGGTAGCTCAATTGGTAGTAGCGGATGGCTGTTAACCATCAGGTTGCAGGTTCGAGTCCTGCCCGGGGAGCCAAAATTTCAAGGGGGTCTTAATGGGCCCCCTTTGAAATTTTGATTTCCTGTCCAGGCGAGAGCCTTTGGCTTTCCTGGCCCGTATTCGCACTTACGAAATCGAAAATCCTATGTCTTCCTGGTGGCTCTATATATGCGACAAAAAGGGCAAACTGTATGTTGGAATTACAACAGATCTGGCAAATCGGCTGAAACAGCATGGAAACCCCGAACTACTCTACAAGGAAGGACCATTGGCACGGGAACAAGCGGTCGCCCGAGAGAAACAAATCAAAGGATGGAGGCGAGAGAAAAAACTGGAACTCATTGCTAAGGGGCCAGGAAAGCCGAGGTGAGCTTGCCCTGAATG
>JAQYWG010000209.1 GCA_030145085.1 Thermodesulfobacteriota bacterium | reverse complement strand
GGTTGTAACTACGGAGAAGGGGGGAACCATTTTCTGGCTGCCATACGCCGCAACATCGATGTGACGCTGCTGGTTCACAATAACCAGGTATACGGTCTCACCAAAGGACAGGCCAGCCCAACAACAGCTGAGGGTTTCATTACCAAGGCCCAGCCAGAGGGTGCGACCTCAGCTCCTTTCAACCCGATCGCTGTGGCCGTGGCCATGCAGGCCGGTTTTGTCGCCAGGGCCTTCTCCGGGATGATCGATGATCTATCGGATCTAATTCAGCAGGCAATCGCCCATCGGGGTTTTTCTCTCATTGATGTGTTGCAGCCCTGTGTCTCGTTCAACAAGGTCAATACCTTTGCCTGGTACGAGAAGCGATGTTACCCGTTGCCAAAGGAATACGACCCGACTGAATGGCAGACCGCCATGAAAGTGGCCTTTGAATGGGGGGATCGGATCCCTATTGGAATCGTTTACCGCAACGATAGGCCGTCATTTGAGGAACGTTTGGGTCGAGGGCCATTGGTGGAGCAGGATGTCGATAGAACAGCAATTACAAAAATCATGGAAGGATATGGATGAGAACTCCTTGGCGGGTGAGGGCCCGAAAATACCCCCGAGGCTCCCCATGAAAAACAATACATTCATGAAGGGAGAAAAGACGGGATCGACGTTGACCACCTGATTGAACTGTTGGCCAATACTGCGGCGGAGGGAGAGTATCTGTAGAGGGTCATGCACCGCTTGACCCCGCGTATGAGAAAAGAGAGATGATAGATCTTTTGCAGAACATTCACCCTGTGGTGCAGGCCCTTTTGGCAACCTGTTTTACATGGGCGGTGACCGCCCTCGGTGCTGCTGCCGTTTTCATGACCAAGGATATGAGCCGGAAGGCGCTCGACGCAGTGCTCGGCTTTGCCGCCGGGGTCATGATCGCTGCCAGTTTCTGGTCGCTCCTTGCGCCGGCCATTGAGATGTCGCAAGGCAAGAATACCCCTGTTTGGCTACCGGCGGCGGCAGGATTTCTCATTGGAGGCATTTTCCTGCGAGGTGTTGATAAGATCCTCCCCCATCTCCATATCGGCCTCCCCATCGAGGAGGCTGAAGGGATCAAGACGCCATGGCGACGGAGTACCCTCCTCGTCCTTGCCATAACGCTGCACAACATCCCCGAGGGGCTTGCGGTTGGCGTGGCTTTTGGGGGTGTTGCCGCCGGTCTATCCAGCGCGACGTTCGGCGGAGCGATGGCCCTGGCTTTCGGTATTGGGATTCAAAATTTCCCCGAAGGCCTCGCGGTCTCCATGCCTCTCCGCCGTGAGGGGATGTCTCGGAGAAGGAGTTTCTGGTACGGCCAGCTATCGGGGATGGTTGAACCGATCGCCGGTGTGATTGGGGCAGCGCTCGTTCTCATTGCTCAGCCCATTCTCCCGTATGCAATGGGCTTCGCTGCAGGGGCCATGATCTTCGTGGTCGTGGAGGAGGTGGTCCCGGAGGCCCAGCATGGCGGCAATGCGGACTTGGCTACCATGGGCGCGATGATCGGGTTTACCCTCATGATGGTCCTCGATGTGGCGCTGGGTTAGGTTGAGGTTTAACACCAGCATAAGAAAGAAGAGATGATGAAAAAAAGTGTTGATACCCGTGGTGGCTGTTGCCATCTGTTTTTATGTGCTCGATTGTCCAATCTTGGCCGATTCACCGCCGGTAAAGGGCAGTGTTCTCTCAACAATAAAACTTCCAGCGCCCCAAAGCCCTGATGCCAGGAGCTATCTGGGGCTTTCAGATGAAGGTTTTTTCGAAATACCAGAGATAAAGTAAGACATATCTTTAACAAATATGATGCTATATTGATCGGAATTACAGGGGGCAACATCCCGACTCTCTACGCATGGACCAAACAGATGGGAGAGGTTTGGTTTCCGGTATTTTTCGACTTTTGGGCCCACGGAGCAGGAGCGGATAAGTACGGTGTGGTGCATTCCGACGGGGTCTCAGAAAGGACCCTTTTCATAATTGATAAAAAGGGGATCATTCGCCATATCGATGTTCACAATATCAATAAGCGACCGTGTCTTGAGGATCTTGTTGAAGAAAGGGAGGATCTGGAGAAATACATTAGGTGGCTGATGGTATCGGCTTGAATGTATATCTTGCGGAGATGATTTATTGAAAGGTAAGGACGATGGGTATTGAATTTAGCATTATCTTCTATAGCACCGTTGCTGGTTTATCAACCATCTTGGGAGTTATCATGGTTATCCTGAAAGAGAGGTTGATTCTTAAGCACTCCCATTATGTAAATTCCTTTGCGGCCGGGTTAATCTTGGGGATTGCCTTCTTCCATCTATTTCCCGAATCACTGGAACTTTCTGAAAATGCCGTGCTCTTTATTTTTATAGGTTTTCTCCTCTTTTATTTGCTGGAAAGTGTAATGGTACTCCATTCAGGATCAGAGATACACTTTAAAGAGAAGAATAATCCCCACCATGCTAAAGGCAAAGTCATGTTCTCCGGCCTTTTTCTCCACTCTTTGCTTGATGGTATCATTATTGGGGTTGGTTTTGAAATAGATCCAAAAGTAGGGTTATTAACCTCACTGGGAGTTATTTTACACGAGCTTCCCGAAGGTGTTACTACCTTTTCTCTCCTGATTACCTCGATAAAAAAGAAAACTGCTCTGAAGTTATCCATTGCCGTAGCTCTGGCTACTCCATTAGGAGCTTTGATTTCCCTAACTTTCATCGGGGGTCTATCGGAAGCGATTGTAGGATTACTGTTAGCAATGGCTGGGGGATCTTTTCTCTATATTGGTGCATCCGATCTAATTCCGGAAACCCATGAGGAAAAAGGATTTGAAAATGCAGGATTTCTGCTTTTGGGGGTTCTATTTTTATATTCGTTATCCAAAGCGATACGTTAAGAATCTAATTAAATGAATTAACGATAATAAACTGGCTTACGGAAAAAGTTTTATCCCCTTTGGTCACTCTACCCAAATCGGTTTTTAGAACCTAGGGTAACTGAGGAAAAATGTAAATCTTTGGATTGAATGGAGATGAGAAAATGCGTACTTCATGGCGTATCGGCAGTCTGTTCGGGATCGATATCAAAATCGATTCCAGTTGGATTATTATATTCACCTTTGTTAGCTGGACCCTGGCTTCATTTTACTTCCCCACTCGTTTTGCGGGTTGGCCTCAGTGGCAGTATTGGGCAATCGGAGTGGTGACCAGCCTGCTCTTCTTTGCCTCGGTTCTCGGACATGAACTCACCCATTCCCTGGTGGCTATGAGGCAAGGGGAGGGAGTTCGGAGCATCACTCTCTTCATCCTGGGAGGGGTAGCGGAGCTTAAGGGGGAGCCGGAAAGCCCCTCCAAGGAGTTTAGCATGGCCTTCGTTGGACCGCTTTCGAGCATAATCATCGCCTTATTCTTCTGGATCATATCACTCCTGGTTCGTGATTTCAGCCAGCCCCTGTGGGCGCTTACCCGATACTTGGCCCTCATGAACCTCATCATTGGGATATTTAACCTCATTCCGGGTTTTCCCATGGATGGAGGTCGTGTCCTTCGGGCCATTATCTGGAAGACAACGGGAAATCTGAAGAGGTCTACCCGTATTGCCTCGGCAACGGGTCAGGCAGTTGCCTTCCTGTTCATCGTGTTTGGAATCTTCCTGATTTTTAGCAGGGAACTCTTTAGCGGCCTCTGGATGGTTTTCATAGGGTGGTTCATCCACAGCGCTGCGGCCAGGGGATATAAACAGGTTGTCATGAAGGATATGTTGAAGGATATAAGCGCAAAGGACCTCATGAACCGCGAGTTTGAGACCATCTCCCGCGATCTTCCCCTTCAAGAACTCATCGAAGAACATATCCTCAAAAAGCGCCAACGGGCTTTTTTGGTATTCGATCAGGGGCAACTCGATGGCATCATCTGCCTGGATGATGTCAAGGTCGTGCCGAAGGAAAAGTGGACAACCACCCGGGTTGGCGAGATCATGACCCCACGGGAGAAGTTGGAGATCGTATTTCCTGAGGATGACGGGGAAAGCGTGCTCGCAAAGCTGGCGGGAAAAAATGTGAATCAGGTCCCCGTGGTCAAAGGGGAAAAGGTTACGGGGATTCTCTGCCGCAGCGATGTCTTGCAATTTCTCCAGCTTCGTACGGAATTAGGGGTTTAACGGTAGAATTAGACACAATTGAAACATATATTTCATAGAAATTATCGGGAGGTTACTCATGGAAGGAGTCTGTTATACACGAGAAGGGGCCTTGGAGAAAGCCATCGGTCAGGAACAGAAAAGTTTTGAAATCTACCGTCAGATAATAAAGATCGTGAAGAACCCATCGGCAAGGAAGCTCCTCAAGGAGCTGGCCCTTGAGGAATTGGAACATCAACATGCCCTGGAAAAGGCCTTGATCGGAGAGGCGGTAGCTCTCCACGGGGAGGAAGAAAAGGCGGGGCCCAGCATGAACCTTACCATATTCGTTGAGGAGAAGCCATTAGATGAGAGTGCGTCTCCCCAGGACGCCCTGGCCTTTGCCATGCACGATGAAAAACGCTCCGTCGATTTCTACCATCAAATGGCAACCCAATGCAGTGGTGCGCCCATGGAGGAAGTTTTCTCCAGATTGCAAAAGGATGAGACAAAACACCTCGCTCGACTTGAAGAGACCTACGAAAAATTCTTCATGAGCCAAATGTGACGTCATTGTAAAAAGTCGAAATAAGACGGCAAAGAAAAAAGATTCAGATGCAAGGCGCGCAAATCCTGAGGAATGAGGCGTA
>JAQYWG010000208.1 GCA_030145085.1 Thermodesulfobacteriota bacterium | reverse complement strand
CCATCTGCCATTCGACAGGCCGTTCGACAAGCTCACGGTTCTGAGCAAGGTCGAAGGACTCATGGCCCTGAGTAAAGTCGAAGGGCCGTTCGACATGCTCACGGTCCTGAGCAGAGCCGAAGGACTGTGTTGCGCTTCATCCCCTGCCCTGTTAAATGGAAGGCAGCCATATCAAGAGATATGGGATATAGAAGCTGCTTGAAAACAGTAACATCAAACAAAGAAAATATTTAACAGGGTAAATCACTGCACCGTATTTCTATCCTTCGACGCAGAGCACCACGGCTTTAACCGTGGGTAAATGCTCTTTGCTCAGGATGTCGCCCGTCTGAGCGTAACAAGAGGTACTACAGGCTTGCCTGTGTGGCTCCATGTACGGCTCATTCCTCAGGATTTGCGCGCCTTGCATCTGGATCTTTTTTCTTTGCCGTCTGATTTAGACTTTTTACGAAATCATCAAAAGTGGGCCGTTGTCAATTTGAGCAACTCAAGGTCATCCAGTGCCTTGCCGGCGCCTAAAACCACAGCCGAAAGGGGATCGTCGACAATGGTGATGGGAAGGTTGGTTATCTCCCGCAACAAAACATCCATATTTCTCAAGAGAGCCCCACCTCCTACCAGCACGATCCCCCTATCTACGATGTCCGCAGCCAGCTCCGGAGGAGTGCTCTCGAGGGTAATCCTCACGGTTTCCACGATGGTATTGATGGATTCGGTTAAGGCCTCCCGAACCTCTTCCCCATTGATCTCCAACGTTTTCGGGATGCCGGTTACGAGATCCCTCCCCTTCACCTCCATCGTCTTGGGAGTCTCCTCGGGATATGCGGTGCCGACCTCCATTTTGATCAACTCCGCAGTCCTTTCGCCGATTAAGAGGTTGTATTTTCTCTTAACAAATTGGAGGATGGCTTCGTCCATTTTATCGCCGGCCACCCGGATGGATTGACTCACGACAATGCCCGAAAGCGATATAACGGCTACTTCCGTTGTGCCCCCACCGATATCCACGATCATATTTCCCGATGCATCGGTGATGGGGAGTCCAGCACCGATGGCAGCAGCCATCGGTTCTTCCATGAGGTAGATCTCCCGTGCCCCTGCCGACTCGGCAGACTCCCTCACCGCCCTTCTTTCGACGGGGGTAATCCCGGAGGGAATGCAGACGATAACCCTTGGTCGCACCAGGGTTTTTCGGTTATGGACCTTGGTAATGAAATACCTCAGCATCTCCTCCGTGATTTCGAAATCGGCGATCACCCCGTCTTTCATCGGGCGGATGGCAATGATGCTCCCGGGGGTTCTTCCCACCATCTCTTTTGCCACCTTACCCACGGCGAGCACCTTCATTTCCCCTTTATTGTCTTTTTGCACGGCAACGACCGAGGGTTCGCAGGATACGATCCCCCTTCCCCTGAAGTAGACCAGGGTATTAGCCGTTCCCAGGTCGATAGCGAGATCGCTGGAGAAAACTCCCCACAGACTATCGAATACCATAACGCCTCCCCACTTAATTCGGCCTCAATCCATATCTGTATCGGTTGACAATCCGCGTTCGATGTGCTTTTCTACTTAAGGGTTCAAATAATTAATTATTACCGGATAAAGGCCTGTGGTCAAGTAAATAAATGTCGATTTTAGAATTTCTTTTCCGGAAGTGAAGGGAGGAACCCTCAATGCTCAAATACATACGCACCCATGCCACCTCGTGGATCATCAAGGTGGGCCTCTTTTTCATTATCATCGTTTTCGCCTTCTACTTTGGCTTTGGACGAATGAAGGGAAGGCATGAGGGCATGGTAGCGGAGGTAAATGGGCAGTTTATCAGCCGGAAGGACTTCAATGAAGAATATCAAAAACTGTTGGCATCATACAGGGATAGATTTAAGGAAAGGCTTTCCGACGAGATGATTAGGTCCCTTGGGTTAAAACAGCAGACCCTGGATGGGCTCATCAACAAAATCCTCCTCTACCAGGAGGCCCTTCGAATGAACCTGCGGGTCAGCCCCGAGGAACTCGGAAGAAGCATTCGATCTTTCCCCCTCTTTCAAGTCAATGGAAAGTTTAACAGGGAGAGGTATCTGAGGATACTTGGGTTCCATCGGATGGACCCCGAGGATTTCGAGCAGATGCAAGAACAGCATTTCCTCATCGACAAGCTGAGTAATCTCATCCTGCAAAATGCCGGTACCGTCTCCGAGGAGGAAGCCCGGGAGGCGTACTTCATGGAGAATGAGAAGGTAAACCTCGAGTACATAAAGGTAGGGCCGGCGGTTTTCTTGGAGAAATCGGGGCCCACTCCCACTGAGGTCAAGGAGTACTTCTCCAGCCACCGGGAGAGTTTTCGGATCCCCGAAAAGGTGAACCTCCAATACATGGTGTTTCGGCCGAAGGAGTACGGGGATAAGGTAGATATCCCCGAGGAGGAGATCAAGGCCTATTATGAAGTGAATATCGATGATTTCGTTATTGAAGAACAGGTGAAGGCGAGACATATCCTCATCAAGGTAACCCCCGATGCGGACCCCGAAAAAGTCGGGGAAGCCCGCAAGAGGACAGAGGAGATTCTGGCCCGGGCCAAGAAGGGGGAGGATTTTGCTTCTTTGGCCGAGCACTATTCCGAAGGACCTACGGCCGAGAAAGGTGGGGATTTGGGTTATTTCCCTCGAGGGAGAATGGTTAAGGAATTCGAGGATGCGGCTTTCTCCCTCAAACCGGGAGAAATTAGCCTCGTTGTGAGGACTCAATTTGGTTTCCATATCATCAAGGCTGAGGATATCAGGCAAGAGAGGACCCAAGGCCTGGATGAGGTGCGAAAGTCCATCGAGTCCACATTGCGGGATCAAAAATCCCGGGATCTGGCGGAGAGAAACGCGGAGGAGGCCTTTTATGGCGTTTACAAGGGTGGCGAGATGAAGCGGGTTGCCGAGGAGTATCATCTTTCGGTAAAGGAGACCGGTTCTTTCAGCCGTGAGGAAAGTATCAAGGGGATTCCCCCAAGCGATGAGATGAAATCCGTTGGCTTCTCCCTCAAGGAGGGGGAGGTTTCTCCGCCTGTAGAGATTGCCAAGAATTTCTACATTCTTAGGTTGACCGACAAACAGGAGCCCCGTCTGCCCGAATTGGAGGAAGTGAGAGATAAGGTCGAGAAGGAATTGGAGGAGAAAAAGGCGGGGGAGAAGGCCGAATCGGCAGCGGAGGAGTTATTGGCCGAGGTGAAGGGAGGCAAGCCGATGGAAGAGGCGGCCACCAGCAAGGGGTTGAAGGTAGAGGAGACGGGCCTCTTCACGAGGCGGACGAACTACATCCCCAAGGTTGGCTTCTCTGAAGGTTTGGTGGAGGCCATCTCCCCCTTGGATGCCGAACATCCCTATCCGGATCGCACCTTAGAGGTTGGAAAGGATTGGGTTGTCATACGATTTAAGGAGATGGAAAGGCCCGATATGAAACAGTTCGAATCGGAGAGGCAGTCTTGGGAACAGAGGCTTCGTTACATGAAAGGTGAGGATGGTTTTCGGAGATGGTTGGTTGCCCTCAGGGGGAGATCAAAGATCGAAATCACTGGGGATGTGACAGGGCTCTAGCTGCTTTCCCCTTGCCACTGTCCCGAGGAGGGTTTCCCTGGGAAGCCCGAGATAGGACACCACTTCCCGATTTTTCCCACCTTAATGGGAAGTATTTCCCTAAGTACCGCAAACAATTCCATCTATTTTCGATTCTATACGTAACATAGATCGAGGATCGTAGCATCTCCATACTTCAGTTAGCAGAGGTTGCACACCAGGTGCGGTGTGCGTTACACGCGGAAGAAACTGCCTTTCGCGTTGCATAGGGGCGGAGTAGAGCTCCACTTCTGGGATGTGAGCTTAATCAAAAACACGGGCTTAGCCCGGCAGTTTCTTAGGAGGATTCTTTACCTTACTCCTTTCATGTCCAAATAATCCCACCATCAAACCCATCCCAGCTAGGACCTGTGAAATTTTGAGAAAATAAGAGGAATTTGAAGGAAATCTAAGATTTGAGGAGATTTTCGAATTCTTAGATTTGTAACATATTTAAAGAATTGCAACTATTTGAATATGTTAGAGTTGCAAATCAAAAGGTTAAGATTGAACTGAATCTGTCAAAACCGATTTAAACAAGGTTTCTATTTCTTATCGACTTGTGGTATTAAAAACAGTAACCGAAAGGCCAAACCATCCGTAAGGGTGGGACGGAAAGCCACGGGTCTAAAAGTTCTACCGGAATCTGAGAGTGGCTATCATCCAAGTTGGCTAGCATTTTAACTGGGACGCTGGCAGAACCACCTTAGCGAAACGTCCTGTAAATTTTGAAGACAGCCGGGTTGCCGATCAGGGAGGGCAGTCCGGCTTTTTTTTCTAAGGGGTGAGGGTAATGAGAGGCAAGGGCATCTTCCTTTTTTTCGGTTCGGTCTTTTCGGTTTTGGCGCTGCTTTTGTTTTTGTGGTGTGGTGGGGGCGGGGGCGGAATTTCCTCCCCTACTGGTCCTGTGGGCAACTCCGGGGCTGGGTACATCGATGGGGTAGTCTACGATGCCTCCGATGATACGCCCCTTGAGGGGGCACGGGTTACGGCCAGGGGGGTATCGGGTGGAGTTCAATCCGATGGGGAGGGGAGGTTTTTCTTTCCCATCACGGAGAGTTGGGAGTACATTTTCACCATTGAGAAGCCCGGCTACACCTATGCCCAGCGGAGGGCCCGTGGGGTTGTGGGGAGGGATGTGGCCGTTGCTCCCGTCTATCTCATTCCCTTGGATCCTAAC
>JAQYWG010000207.1 GCA_030145085.1 Thermodesulfobacteriota bacterium | reverse complement strand
AGCCCGGAGGGCGAGTTTTGAGGTTGCAGTGAAGCGAACTCTAGAATGGCCGAAAAAATATTTTGAGCGGCGAAGAGCAACTTTTTCAGAGATCTCTTTATACTGCTCAGCGGAACTCGTGTGGAGATAGGGGGTATGAAGCTGAAATTTATTCTGGGGTCGTTGGCTGTCTCATTAATCCTCTTCACTGTCCATCCCACCGCCTCAAAACAGGCTCAGCAGAGGCATGATCTCACCATCATCTACACTAACGATGTCCTCGGTGAAATTGAGCCCTGTGGGTGATTTAAAAACCCCCTTGGCGGTGTCGCCAAGAAGGCAACGATAATCAAGGGGATGAAGGGAAAGGGGAGGAACTTCCTGGTGGTTGACGCGGGAAATGTTCTCTTTCGAAAGCCATTTACTTCTCAAACGCGGAAGAAAGAAGCCCTCTTGAAGGTTGACGTCCTCCTCAGGGCATATGAAGAGATGGGCTATGTGGCCGTTAACATAGGGGAGAAGGATTTGACGCTGGGCCTCGGATTTTTGGATGAGGTAGCGAAGAGGACTAAGTTTCCCTTCATTTCAGCAAACCTGATTGACAGGCAGACGAGAAAGACCGTTTTCAGGCCCTCTATAAGGGAGGAAATCACGGGGATAAAGGTTGGCATCGTGGGGTTAATGAGCCATTGGGCCAATGAGGTCCTTAAGGAAAGAGAGCCATATTTAGAGGTCCTGGATCCCGTCGTTGCGGTTAAACCCTACGTAGAGGAGTTACGGAAGTCGTGTGATCTCATCATCGTGCTATCGCAACTGGGGGAGCGGGGCGATCGGGAATTAGCGCTGAAGGTCCCGGGTATCGATATTATCGTCGGGGGGAGCCGAGGTGAGAGGATTAGGTATTCGAAGATCAGAGAGACCCTCATGTACCGCCTAGAACCTCGTGGGGGATATTTGGGAAAACTAGATTTATTTCTGGTCCGAAAAGGCAAGCCCTTACACCTGACCGATTATAAACAGAGGGACCGTATTGTTAAAAAAGTGGAGACCATCCAGAAGCGATGGGTGAAAATAGAAAGGGAAATAGAACTGGACACGGGAAAATCTCCCTCCAAGAGGGACGTGAGGATGAAGGAGCTGGCAATCCTGGAAAGAAGGGTGAGGGAACTCAAAAAACGGGTAGCGGAATTCGACCAAAGGAACCTCTATAAAAATGAGGTGATCCCCATCAAGTTAGCAATCCGAGATGATCCAGTTATCGGCGAAATGATTGAGGGTTATGGGATTGAGTTGGCGAAATTATATGGAGTTGACCAAGCCGGTAGAAAAGCCCCGGAGAAGCCCCTCTTAGATGCTCAGATTTTGGCCAGCATCCCGGAGGACAGTTCTTATCGGGGGGCAATCTCATGCAAGAAGTGCCATCGACGAAATTTCAATGCCTGGTCCGCCACCAAACATGGCAAAGCAACCCGAACGATATCCGAGGCCTTTAAACAGAGGCCCCCATTAGAGGACTGTCTCATCTGTCACACTACCGGTTATGGGGATATCGAGGAATATCGGTTTGTGCAAGAGGTTCCTCTTTATCTCCGAGGGGTACAGTGCGAAGCTTGCCATGGACCTGGGAAGGGACATCCGGGGTTTGGTGCCAAATTCAGAAGGGTTACCTTAGGTATCTGCCGTAATTGTCACACCAAAGATCAATCCCCCGCCTTTCATTACAAGAGCTATCTGCTGCGAATTGGTTGCACCATTCGGAAATAATCCCCACTGTTCAGCGAAGGAATGCCCATATGATTAGCAGCAGGGCGATCAACCCCACAAATATCGCTCCAAAACCGAAGAGTTGTCCCCAGAGGTAGGTGAAAATGCTGGGGTGCTTGGCCTTAAAGGTATCGAGCTTTCCCTCGGCGATCAGCCTATCGTAGTGGCCCGGGCGGTCGTCGATAAATTCCACCTTTGGAAACCTTCCGGTGAAGATGCCCACGTCCATGGGGAATTTCTCGGGCCTGAAATGGACGTTGAAGAAATGAGCGGTAAAGACATACCCGGCAGCGAGGAGGGCCTCGTCGGAATGGACGATATAGGCGATATTGAAGATCCATCCAGGGAGGAAGATGGAAAAGAAGTCGGGGAACCATAACATTAAGCCCGTCAGTCCGATAGCCAGCATTCCCCAGAAAACCGCCAGGAAGTCGAACTTCTCCCAGTAGGTCCACCGGTCGAACCGTGGTTTGGGGCCCTTTCCGAAAAACCACTTGAACATTCCCTTAATATCCCTTACGTCCTGCCATCTCGGTGCCAGGGAGTCCGGGCCGAAGAGCCTCTGTAATGGATTTCCCTTGACGTCCTTCCGATAAAAGGCGAAGTAGACGATATTTACCAGAACTGCTCCGAAATAGCCGAAGGTGATGGTCGCACAGATCCGGTGGATCAAGCCAGCCCGATGGGCTCCGCCAAACAGACTCACCAACTCCTTGGCCCACAGGGAGTGGGCGAATTTCAGGGGGAGGCCCGTCAAGACCAAGAGGATAAAGGTTACCATCATGATGAAGTGGATGGTAATGTCGAAATTGTCGAATCTCTGATAGATCTCCCCGGATTTTTCAACGTATGGAGGCAGATACTCCCCCGATGCCCACATCTTCTTCTTCTCCCGATAGGCGCGCTGCCACCACATGATTGAGTGAAACCACCATAAGGCAAAAATGCAGAGAAGGAGGGCCGTCATGAAGATGAAGGCGTAATAGAGCACGGGATAGTTCTCCCTGTCGTAATGATTGGCATGGGCATACCACTGCGCGAAGTTGGCGTTAGCCTTGGTATGACACTTCCCGCATGTCTCAACAAGACGATTTTTTGAAATGGTTGAGCTGGCATTATCCGCTTTCAGAACGCTGTGGTACCCATGGCAGTCGGCACACCCTGCCACGAAGGTAGGATATCCTAGGTATTCTACCTTGCCGTGATAGCTCTCCTCGTAGGTCTCGTTGGCGATAAACATGACCTTATTTCGCTCCATCATCTCCTCATCGGCATGGCATTTCTGGCAGATCTTTGTATGGAAGGTGCGGCGGAATTCAATGGTATCGGGTTCTTCCCCCGACAGGATGGGGATCTTATGCAGCCCGTGACAATCCGAGCAATCCGCCGAGTCCCTGTTACCGGCATAGACCGCCTCCCCGTGGATGCTTTCCGAATACCCGTCGTCCTCGTGACACATCGTGCACTTTTCGATTACCCGCACCTTATTACCGCCCCACGGGGTAACCTCGTGAATGTCCACATGGCAGTCCTGACACATCACGTCGTTGATGAAATGGGCACTGGCGTAGTGTTCGGCACCTGCAACCTTGTGACATCGATGACAAGTAACCGGCTCGGCTTGGATTTTTCCACCCTTTGCAGTATGCTCCTCGATTTCGGTAATATCCCAGTGGCAGCTATTGCAGGAATTGGCGCCATGGACCGATTTGGCGAACTTGGGCACATCGATATTCTCATGGCACTCCAGGCACGTTGAATTATCGATACACTCCAGACAGTACTCCCTCCCCCGGATCTCGAACTTTTTCTTGGCAAGCTCCAGTGACTCGTGGAATTTCAATTCCTGGGCGGAACAGACCACGAGGAGGGAAAAAAGGGATAGGAAGAAGAGGAGCGATGACAAAAAGGGAATCTTCAGTCTTGATTCCATCGGTGATACCCCGTCATTTGAAAAAAAATTCACAAATTAAACTCGAAGACGTTTAACAAATATCATCCCCTTTGTCAAGGGGAAATCCCGCCGGAATTTCCTTGCTTTCTGGAGGATTCCGTTATTCCTGTAGTAGATTCGCCCTTACTTTTTGAAGGCCTTCTCCCCGGCTTTGATCTCCACATCAAAATTGTTCTCCTCCGGGGGGATGATACAGATGTACTTCTCATTATAGACACAGGAGGGGTTGTAGGCCATATTGAAGTCGATGACCGTCTTATACCCCGGCATGATAATCTCCGTATCCAAGTAGCGTCCTCCCTCATAGGTCCCATCTTCATTGGTCCTATCCCTGAACGGGATAAAAAGGTGGTCACTGCCGGGAGATTTATAGAGCTGAGCCTTGAATTCCTTGCCATTGGTCTGAAATCGAAACTTTCCATATCGGATGTATCTCTTCTTTACACCCTTATTGGTCAGGAAATTGGCGTAGTATTCCGGATTCATAATGTGGTACTTGTATCGTTCGATCTTTCCCTCGAAACGATACCTCAGGTCAATGGGATAATACGCTAACTCTTTAAAGTTACCACGCTGCGAATCATCCAAGGGTGACCGGGGATGTTCCTTGAAAAATCGGTCCCTCCTCTCCCTGAACTCCTTGATACGCTGGATGTTCTGCTGAGCGGATTTCTCCTGAGGATAAACCAATACGCCCGAAAGGGATGCCGCCATAAGGAGAAGAAAAGCGGTAGAAAGCTTTGGGCCTAATCTTCCAGACATACCTCATCTCCTTCCTTATTATATTCCAGGAATCTGGATCCTGAGTCCTCGGCACAAGCTTAATGTACCTCGAGGGCTTCCTCCATCTTTTGTAGGAATTCCTCAGGCTTAAGCACCTCATAAAAACGGAGTTTTTCAATCTCCTTGCCGTTTCGGTCAAGGAAAATTACCGTTGGAACACCCCTGATACGGTACCTCTCCATGAAAGATCGGCTCTTGGGTAAGGTCGAGTGGGTGAGATCAACCCGCAATGCTAAGAATTGTTTTGCCTTGGCGATTACCGGTGCGGATGTAAAAGTCCGTTGTTCCATTATTCGACAG
>JAQYWG010000206.1 GCA_030145085.1 Thermodesulfobacteriota bacterium | reverse complement strand
GGAGGTGCTTGAGATTGTGGGAACTGTGACAGTCGCTACAGGTGGCCGCCTCCTCAATACCCCTTTTTACGGCACGACCATGGACGCTTTCCTTGTAAATAATCCCGGGCAAGACCCGATCGGGAATGCCCCGATGTTCCTTGACGAAGGCCACATTGGCGTGGCATCGATCACAGGTCTCCTCCAAATTCAGGGGGTTCACTTTGGACATGATATGGTCTTTGGGATAGATATAATGATTACCGTGGCAGTCCGAGCAGCGCGCCGAATCCTTCACCCCGCGTTTGATGGCCTCTCCATGTAGGCTCCCCTGGTAGACCGAATCCACGTCCTCGTGACATTGGCCGCAGTTGACCGGTTTGAGTTTTGCGACATGTTCCGCTTCCATACCTTCCAAATCTGTATGGCAACCCACGCATGAGATGTCCGCATGCACGGAGTTCTCCCAGTTTGCCTTATCCACATACAAGGAGACCTCCCTCCCCGATCCATCGACTTTGGCTAATCCCTTATCGCTATGGCATTCGAAACAGAGGCTATCCTCGGCTGCCCAGAGCTTCACTGGGACGAGGACGACGATTCCAACTACCACGAGCAGCGACGCCAGGACCCAAGGCCTTCCATTTTTCCTCCCCATTCACCGTCCCTCCCTTATGACTTTGTGAAATTTTTACCATGTATGGAATGAAATGTCAACCAAATTGGTAAGAATTACTTAACGATACCCTGATCTCATTTAATGGTCCTCAAGGGGACGAAAAACCAGAGATACACTGGCCCACAAATACCCATGTGGACTACGTG
This sequence comes from Thermodesulfobacteriota bacterium, assembly GCA_030145085.1. Taxonomy (GTDB): domain Bacteria; phylum Desulfobacterota; class BSN033; order WVXP01. Next base: position 4,023 of record JAQYWG010000206.1, on the reverse strand, counting down.
ACAGAGGAAGATGCGGGAGTCCTTTTGGGTTTTGGCTGGGCAGAATTGTTACGCGTATAACTGCTAAACTGCTGGGACCGCCTCCTAAGAAGGCCTGGTTTAATTTTAGTAGCCATTCTTTGATGGTTTGGTATTCAGAAGAATAACCAAGAAGCAAGAAAACAAATATCCTCTGATTATCTTGATGGGTGGCCTTTGTTGCCTTCTAATAGTCTAATCGCTTCCTTTGGATCATTTGTCTGAGAAAACAGATCAAGGGTCTTAGAGGTTCTGAGCACGTTTTTTGCTGTTTCCTGCAAATTGAGCAATATTAGATCGCCGCCCTTACTCTTGAGTACATTCGCCAATGAAAGGAGGACCTTAATTCCAGCACTGCTCAAAAAAGTTACATCTGAGCATTCCAGTATGAGCTTTTTAGTCCTTTTTAATACGGGATCAAGGGAGTTCTCAAACTGTGAGGCGTAATAGGAATCTAATCTGCCCTTCACTTTGATGAGGTGTATGTCGTAGTTCTTGAGATATGAAACATCAAGATCCATGGCTATCTCCCTCTCATGATCAAGCATTGGGAGATCTAAGAAGACCTCTATTTTTCTGAAATCTCTTCTTTGGTTATGCGTTTCTTCAATGCAACGTCTTCACCACATTCGTACCAAAGCTGTAACTTGAAGGTCTTCATCGGATTATTTGTAAACCAACAGGTCGTTCTATTGGTATTATACGTGCGTATGTACCCAAGGTATTTGAGACGTTCAAGAATATCGCTCAGCTTAATCTGCAGTTGGGAATCACCGTACGTGAAACCTGTAGCATAGGATAGGACGCTGAAATCAAAAGTGGTGTGATGGAAATTTTTACAAAAAGGAAGTTACGCAGCTTCTCGGCTTCTCGGAAAGACACTTGGTCATATTCCTTTCCCGAGTATTCTGGATTTTGTTTATCCTGCATTGATTTATAGCAGAAAAGATAACAAGATCCCTCCATTCGAGCCCTAACGTAAAGCGTTAGGTATAATTTAGTATTAATTTCCAGTTCTGTAAAGAAAAAATTATTTCACGTGAGATTCTTCAAGGATATGAAGAGCCAAAGATAAATTGCTCCATAGATACCCAGGAGGATTACGTGATACGAGAATATGCGTGAGCTCCTTTGGGATCCAGTTGGCTCTTCCGTTGCATAAATTTTATACAGGACGTAGAAGGCCCATCCGATCCCAAGGATGGCCAAAATAATCTGCGCCGTCCATATAAGGTTGATGGTGATGAGTATGTTTGATGAACTCTCCGCCGACGTTGCAAATGAGAACCTGGTCAATTCTAATGTCAAACCGCTGCCGCCCGGCACATAGCGGAGGTGATTGGCAAAATGACCACATAAGGCCAGGGGGATAAAGGCAAAGCTATAGCGTATAGGGTTCGAACTCATCTCCGTTTTTTCCCCACCCCGAAAGAAGACCAGCCGTGGAAATTCCACGAGGAACAAGGACAAGCAAACGATAGCGATGAGGACGACTGTGTAGCCCAGATCAGTGTTCAACGGCGGGAAGGGAATCGAAGATTCGAGAGAAAATCCGAATTGGGGCAAATCCGGCAAGATCTCCACGATCAAGAGGCTCGCCAGGAGGAGGGAAAAGAATGCTCCTCCTTTCACCGGTTTCATCTGCGTCCATATTTCTTGTCCCGGTGGCCGTAAATTCAGCTGGACCGACCTGTAGGGACAGTTTTGGAAACAATAGGTACAGACCCGGCAGCTCTGATTATCCTCTAGAAAAAGGGGATGACGAAACATAGGACATCCATAGGTTTTCCCCCCTTTAAAACATTCGTGGGTTGTACACTCATTGATACAAACGTTCGTATTGGCCCGCACCTCCAGAATGGACGCCATCGCATAGATTCCACACATATTGCCGAGGGCGCAGATGTACCGACACCAGACTTTCCTTTCGAAGATGAAGCTGAAAATAATAGCCCCTAATGTAATGGATAGTAAAACGAACCCAGTGGGCAAGGGGAATTCACGAGCCCTGGCAACCTTCTCCACCCATAGGATAAGTACGAAGAAAAAGGCGGGTATCCAAAGTTCCGTCCGCTTCAAGATTTGGGGTAATTTCCGTTGTAGGCTGAAAAACCTCTGGACGAAACCCGAGACAGCCCCGATGGGACATATGGCGCACCAGCTTCTGGCGGAGAAGAAGGAAAGGAGAAAGAGACTCGGCCACCAAACGGATAAGACCAGAATGTTACCGATATTTTCGCCGCTTCCCCTTGGTCCGAAAAAGAGCGAATAATAAATGAACCCAAATACAACGATGGTGAAAGCACGGACCAGATGCGGGTATACCCTGCTTTGAAAGTATCCCCAGACCAATTTGCTTCTGAGCAGGTTGTACTTTCCCCTTCCCTCAACGGAGGGAAGTCCCAGATAGACCTGATCAGGCGAAATGGTATCCCCATCGGTCAGGACGACGGCTCGTTGCACCATTTCTTCCAGTTCCCCAACGTTGCCCGGGTAATGATACGTGAGGAAGAGGTTCATGGCATCTGTTGAAAGGCATGGAACGGCTTTTTTCATTTGCCGGGCCGATTTTTGGGTGAAATGCTCCACCAATTCGGGGATATCCCTTTTCCGTTCCCGCAAGGGGGGGATTTCGATATCGTTGCCCGCAAGCTGATCCAAGAGTCCCGTGAAGAATGTTCCCCGTTTTGCCATTTCCGCGAGATCCAACTCTGTGGTCGCGATCACCCGAACATTCGCTGAAAGCGTCTCTCCACCGCCAAGCCGTTGGAACTGTTTCCTCTCCATAAAGTCTGCCAACAGCCTCTGGGTATCGTAAGGAAGCCTGTCAACATTCTTCAGAAGGAGGGTTCCCTTGTCAGCCAATTCCAAATAACCCAATCTCCGAGCGGTCGCCGTGGCGAACGTCCCCTTTTCGTGGCCCACGAGCTCGGATCCCCATGCCTCCCTCTCCAGCGATTCGCAATTGATGGCGATGAATGGCTCCTCTTTCCTCTCTCCCTGATAATGGATCGTCCGAGCCATCAATTCCTTGCCGGTTCCCTGCTCGCCCCGAATGAGGACCGGATGGGAATTTGTCGAGGCCTTGCGGACGAGATCCATGACGGAACGCATTTTCTTGGAACTTCCCACTGGTCGACTATACCGAAACTGCTGTTCTTGACGCAGAAATCGGTTGAAGGCGATCTCCTTATCCTTGGCCTCTTCAACCTGCTCATTGACTTTACGGATACGCTGGGAGAGGATTGTAATGAAATGTCGATTGATGCCGGGATTATCCCGCAAAACCTCATCAAAGTGCATCTTATAGAGAACCAAGACCTCGGTGTCTTCGACCGCTTTTGTGCTTACTCCGCTAGGTTCTCCGGTCAATAACGACATCTCCCCAAAGTAGTCTGCCGGATAATAGTCGGCCAGTATGATTTCCGCCCCTTCAACGTTGATCTCAATGGCCTGGACGTGACCCTTTTTAATAATGTATAGGCAGGTTACGGGCAGGTCTTTTTTGGTGATGAAAAGGCCGTGTGGAATTTCCTCTAAGAAAAGCCGCGACGCGACCTTTTCCCTAGCTTCATGGGATATATCTCTGAATAAGCTAATTCCCTTGAGGAAATCCGCCAATGCCTCGTTCTCTTTTTTCTCTAAGGATCCGTTAGGGATCTTTTTAGTATATTCCACCATATACCTTTTCCAGAATAAGCTTTGCTGCGAAACCTAATAGCAAGCAAGGAAATTCTGTCAAACACATCACCAGAAGAAAGATTTCACAATAATTATACAATAAACTCATGGGTCAACAGAAGGGAATTTTAATCTAGCGAACCCCACGCCTGCTGGATGAACTGTGGGTGGGATTTTCATAAAGCGAGGCCAAAGGCGACGGGATTGCAATAAAACGGGACAGATGTTCCCGGAGAACACTACCGTTGATAGAAAGGGCGCAAGATAAACTCGCCCCCAACTCATTGCCTTCCGGCGATGAGGTCTTCTACAATGGATGGATCG
>JAQYWG010000205.1 GCA_030145085.1 Thermodesulfobacteriota bacterium | reverse complement strand
CAACGCAGCCCTTCGGCTTTGCTCAGGGCCATGAGCCTGTCGAACGGCCCTTCGGCTTTGCTCAGGGCCGTGAGCATGTCGAACGGCAGATGGACTTTTTACGAAGCCGTCAATATTGAGTTTGTATTTCACTGGTTTTATACCCATTATTCCAATGTTCCAGTTGGGGAAAAGCTCCTGAGCTCCTTGATAATCGATAGGTTACAAAAATACTTCCTACAAAATTCAGGAAATTCCAGACCCATCTGCTTCTCGTCCGCCGATGACTTGGTAAAGGCCGATACTTTTCTCTCCAATGCCTGGATAGCTTTCATACCTCTAAATAGATAGCATTTCCTCTATAGCACTCATTACCTCAGCTAACGTCTTAGGTGTTTCGCCACCGAAATATTCCTTCAAGCCAAGACCACTGCACCAGTACAGTTTTTCCTTGGTCGCTTGGGACATGGTGGAAAGAACATCAATCCCTTCCAACGTTTTGATGACCTCTTCCATTTCATGAGCCCTTCTTTCAGCGTGGACAACTCCCCTTGTTACGAGCAACCGCACTGTTTCCAAAAATGAGTTCTTTTCCATCGTCTCAGCTATGGATTCAAGAACAGTATCATCCACATTATATCTGTGAGTGGCGTTTAAGGTCTCCAAAAGCAAGGCGACCAAACCTTTCATGAAAATACTCCGAAACATTTTGATTGCCGAAGCCTGCCCAGGCTTATCGCCAATACACGTAATTCGCATTTCGAAAGGCCCCATCCGCTCTCTGAAAAGCAGCGCTCCACTTCCAGAAGCTAAAATTGGAACACGATGGAGAAAAACAGGAATTGCCCCCATCATTGCAACATCGACGAATGCTGCTCCTGTCTTCTCTACGATATCCGAAACCTGTTCCTTTACCATAGGTGAAGCAGCATTAACATCTACGTAAAGATGTTTCTTAGAAAGGAAAGGTGCTAAATTTTCTGCCACAATTATAGCAACGGACGCAGTAACGGCAGAAATAACAATATCTGAAACAGTCATCAATTCTTCTATACTTTTCAGCAAAACGGCACCGGTTTCAGCTGAGCGTTTCATTATTACATCACCATAGGGGGGAGTATCCCAGAGCTTGTCAAAGAAGTACACTTCTTCTCGCAGTCCGGCCTGTCTCAAGCCCTTGGTTAAACCATAAGCCGCCTCACCAAAACCAATGAACGCCATTTTCATTTGTTGATTCCTTTCCTGCCCACTGGCATAATTTTATGGGGTTATCTTACACCAACCTTATACCGCATGGCAAGCTATTGGCACTTTCTCTTGATACGCTCCCTCTCAGGAAGCAATGGCAAATCCTGTGGCATGAGGCGTACAGAGAAATATGGTGCAGTGACGAAGGATGAACCGGAACACAGCCCTTCGGCTTTGCTCAGGGCCATGAGTCCTTCGACCTTGCTCAGGACCGTGAGCTTGTCGAACGGCCTGTCGAATGGCAGATGGACTTTTTACGAAGCTGTCAAGCTTGTTGGAGTTGGCTATTTCTTGGATGAAGACGATTCCTTTTGGGTTAAGTGGTTCGACCATGCTCACTCGCTGAATAATTTCCTGGACGGGACAGCCATTTGAACCGAAAAAGAATGAGGGGAACAGAGAACGGGAAGAACTGATAAGGGGAGGAAAATAGGCCATAGGCTTCAGGCTCGCCCTCAGCCGGATGGAAGGGGAAGGCCAGCCCATTAGCCATTATCCTTCAACGATGAACTGCAAGACGGTATTTCCGATTCGGATCTTATCTCCGTGATTCAAGACGCGCACATCAACGAATTCGCCGTTGATGGAGGTTCCATTGGTGCTCTTTAGATCCTCCAGAATAAATCTGCCATCTTTCCTTTCGATAAAGGCATGTTCCCGGGAAACCGATGAATCGTCGATTGATATGTCGCTTCGGCCCATCCTTCCGATCAGCATTTTCTTCGCGCCCAGATGATATTGCTTTCCCAAATGGTCTCCATAAATGACAATGAGCTTACCAGGGGGCCCTTCCCGAAGGGAGGCTTTTTCCTTTTTTCCCGATGTGAAAATTGGAATGGGCCTCGTCGGCCTATTATTCTGTTTCATGGTGAAACTCCTTTTGAACGATTAGGGCTTGCCCGATGTTTCGCATATTCCATACCAAATTCGGCCCCGAAACAACCCCTTCCTAATAGCTGATTTAAGACAACGTGTACGAATCCGGGGGAGAAAATGCGAAACGTTTTCCCCTTTCCTATGTAAATATTTCAAATCACCACGCCGAAAGCAACGCTCACCTACCCTGACGACGATGGTAATCGACCTATGAGCATTTTGTGGAAGGGGGCCAAATGTTCCGTGCGAAGTCTTCAAAAAAAATTTCACAAAAAGATTGCATTTCCCCCTCCATTTTTGATATGAAAATAACTGCACCACCTGCGAAAGCAAAGGGGGATGTGATGACGGGGAAAAAAGCCGGGAAACAATCGGGAGGCCCTGATTTGGAGGGCAGGAAATTTCGTCGTCGCCATATCGAACTCCCTATTTTGTACGCCTTCATCGAGAATATAAAGACCTATGGAGGAGAAACAGGAAATATCAGTGAGGGTGGCCTCTTGGTACATTTGAAGGAGGCCTTATTGGAAGGAATGAAAGTGAAAGTCGAGATTTTCCCCCCGGACTACTTCGGATTAAAACCCATCAAGGCCGTGACTCAAATCGTCTGGGCCCCGACACGCCAAAGGGAAGAGTGGAATGAGTATCTTCAACATGGCTTGGAATTCATCGAAATGGATAATGGAAATCTCCTGAAGCTCAAACAACTCCTCAATTATATCGAGGGATAAAACTACCCTATCGTTGGTCTCTCCTATCCTTTGGCATTTGCGTCCTCTCTCCTCGTGTTGCTTTTTTCCGAGAAGGTCTGGAGGAAAAACAAACTCTTCGGAAAGGGAAACCATGGATCAAACCGAATTCGATTATTGGGATGAACTTGCTCGATTAAACCCCGAAACGGTGTGCATCAGGACAATGGCCGACTATCAGGTGAAGCACCAAGGCTATACTCTTCCCATTCTCAACCACGACTATTTAGTCCTTCCCTACCAGAGGGAGATAAAGAGTCTTATCGAAGGGGATGTGCCCAAGGAGGAAAATTTGACCAAGAGTTTCACCCTGATGGTCCTTTTCTACCTTCTAAGGACCAAAGATATACCCCTGGACCGCAAATGGATCAGCGAAAAGGATTTGCTCGGTGGGGAAACCTTTTTCCGAGGTCCCCACGCCCTCAGTGTCGATCTCATCGAGAAAAAATACGGCGATAATCCCGATGGCTTTATCGACGCCGGGAAGGTCCTCGGTGGTACCTCGGTTCGTTTCGGCGACAAATCCATCGCCATGGACGTCTTTCCCCGGATTCCAATCATCTATATCTTATGGATGGGGGATGAAGAATTTTCCACAAAGGCAGGGGTCCTATTCGATGCCTCCATAGGATCCCATTTTACCCTCGATATGATCTGGATCATGGTGCACGAGGTGAGCAAGCGTCTCGTGGAGGCTGGGGGTTAAGCACTCGCGTTAGATCTCAAACATCCCTTTTTCGGGTTTGATGGGATGGGGATAAATCCGGAACTCGAAGATTTTCCAGCCGTCTTTCGCCTTGACTAACCTATAGCGTTCCTTGGCATTCCCGCGTTCGTATGAGGAGTTGTAGTTAAGGGTGCAACTCTTCTCCCTATCCGTCGACCGATAACTCCATCTCATGAGATCGCGACGTTCCACGTTTCCCAATTTTTGCCGAATCTCCTCCATCTCCCGCAGATATCCTTCCAGGGACATCTTTCTCTGGAGATCGGATGCCATATAGTTCCGGAAGGCATCACGATAGTTTCGGTGATCGATCTCGGAAAAATAAGAGTTCAAGCAGGAGATTACCTGATCTCTATTCGTTTTCGTCTTCAGGAAGAAATATCCAAATAGTAAGGGAATCAGCATGATCAAGCCCAACATCACTGCCAGCCACCGAAGAAGGTGGAGATGCCGGGACTTCTGATGGGGAAGCGTGCCTTGATCGGCCCACGTCCTCGTGCGTATCTCCTCGCCTGCCTCATGGGGCTCGATTAAATCCCCCTCCGAAAGATACACCACCTTCGAATCATCATGCTCAATGCGAGCCAGGTCGATGCTGCCCCCGCAGTTGGGGCATGGGAAGAGGGTAATCTCTGTTTTTGATGCCGGAATAGGAACTCTCTTATGGCAATAAGGACAGTGTAAAGTCATGGACTACTCCCCAAATATCATGAAGGTAATCAATTCTTAGCAAATTTCAAGCCATTGGATCATCGTAAAGAAAATTGGCTGACGGGCTAGGATTCGAACCTAGATACCGGGAGCCAAAGTCCCGTGTCCTGCCATTGGACGACCCGTCAGACCCAGTAAGAATCAATTGTTTTTTAGCATGCTTTCTCGCGCATGTCAACACTGGCAGTGATGGGTAAGTGCTTATTGGGAAAAAACGGTACTGAAATTGACTTACCCTATATGTTGGCGTTATAATCCAACCAATCTCATCCTGAGAGGGAATCGTAAACTCTTTCTGTAATAGGGTTATAATTCTGCGTGGCTGTTTCCGACCTTGTCATGTTCAATCCCACGTTTAACATAGAGGGGCTGCCCTTGGGGGCGAAGACCCACGTTGGCAGAATATCACCTCGCTCGGGAGGAAACCAATGAATAGAATAACCATTATCGGCGACGGTGCCTGGGGAACGGCACTGGCTCTTTTGCTTCATTCCAAGGGCTGCAGCATCAAGATATGGGGCTACTTCCCTGACTATATCGAAGAGCAGCGCGAAAAGAG
>JAQYWG010000204.1 GCA_030145085.1 Thermodesulfobacteriota bacterium | reverse complement strand
GAACGGCCTGCCATGTGCGTGGAGCGTCGAGGCTTCTGGATACAGTCGCGGGACAGTTGAATGTATCGCCGGGGGAGACGACCGCAGATAGAGCCTTTACGCTGGAAAGAGTAAACTGTCTCGGTTGCTGTGCCATAGGCCCGGTGGCAATGTTGGACGACGTCTACCATGACCACATGACTCCGGGTAAGCTCCATAAGCTGATCAACGCCGTTCGTAGCCGGGATAAGGAGAGAATGAAAAACCATGCCTAAAATAGAGCGTCCGGATCAGCTTACATCCCTGAGAGGAGAATTGCGGAGAAAGCGCCAGGAGCAACCGATCACGGTAGTTGTCTCCTCCGGTACATGTGGTCAGGCACGAGGATCTCTGGGGGTGGTGCACGCTTTCCACCGTGAACTGGACCGACAAGGGTTGGCGGGAAAAGTGGCCCTGCGTGTTACCGGCTGTCACGGCTTTTGTGAGCAGGAGCCTTTAGCAATTGTACAGCCGAAAAATATTTTCTATCGCCGAATTAAACCTGACGATGTTCCTGAAATCGTTTCCGAAACCCTTATCAAGGGCAAGGTCTTGGATAAGTTGGTCTATACCGACCCTGTTTCAGGGGAAAAGGTTATCCGTGAAGGCGAAATACCCTTCTACCGTGCTCAGGATCGTGTACTGCTTGGTCAGAACAAGCTGGTTGATCCTTGTAAAATCGAGGATTACATTGCCATCGGCGGATATGCAGCGCTGGCCAAGGTCCTGGCCTCGATGAAACCGGAGGAAGTCATTGCTGAGATAAAGGCCTCGGGCCTGCGGGGCCGGGGGGGTGGAGGGTTCCCCACCGCTCGCAAGTGGGAAACATGTCGCCGGGCTCCTGGAACGCCGAAATTCATCATCTGCAACGCCGATGAGGGCGACCCCGGCGCCTTCATGAACCGCAGTGTATTGGAAGGCAATCCCCATTCCGTGCTCGAAGGGATGATCATTGGCGCCTACGCCATCGGTGCAGAACACGGCTTCATCTACGTTCGCACCGAATATCCGCTGGCGGTGGAACACTCCAGGATTGCTATAGAGCAGGCCCGGGAGTGTGGACTCCTTGGAGAAAACATCCTCAGCACCGGGTTCTCCTTTGACGTTAGAGTGGCCCGTGGTGCCGGTGCGTTCGTGTCCGGCGAATCAACGGCGCTCATTGCCGCCCTTGAGGGCAAAGTAAGCGAGCCCAAGCCCAAAGACGTTCATACCGTCGAGAAGGGATATAAGAACCTGCCTTCCAACCTCAATAACGTGGAGACATGGTCCGATGTGCCGATCATCATCAACAATGGCAGCGCTAGGTTTGCGGCCAGGGGAACCGCGAAGAGCACGGGCACCAAGATCTTCGCCTTGACGGGACAGGTCAAGAACACGGGCCTCGTTGAGGTGGCATTGGATACGTCGCTGAGGACTATCCTCTACGACATTGGAGGCGGGGCCGTGGACGGCAAAGAAATCAAGGCCGTGCAAGTCGGAGGACCATCTGGCGGCTGTATCCCCGCGAAACTGTTCGACCTGCCGGTGGATTTCGAGGCCCTGACCGAGGCCGGAGCCATGATAGGCTCGGGCGGCATGGTCGTAATGGACGATAGCACGTGTATGGTGGACGTGGCCAGGTATTTTCTGGAATTCCTGCAGGATGAGTCCTGCGGAAAATGCGTTCCCTGCCGTCTGGGGATTGGCCGCATGCTGGAAATCGTCACGGACATTGTTGCGGGACGAGGCACGGAGGAACAACTGGTCTTACTGGAGGAATTGGGGAAGACGATCGCCCTGTCTTCGTTGTGCGCACTGGGCAAGACCGCGCCCAATCCGGTGCTGACCACCCTGCGTTACTTCCGACCGGAATACGAAGTCCACGTCCGGAAGCGTCGCTGCCCGGCCGGGGTTTGCCGTGCCCTCATCCACTACGCCATTGACCCTGAGAATTGCACGGGCTGTGGGACTTGCCTGGGCGCCTGTCCTCAAGATGCCATCACAGGTGAGAAGAAAGAAACGCATGTCATCAATGAGGAAATCTGTACCAGGTGCGGCATTTGCAAAGAAGAGTGCAATTTCGACGCGGTCACCGTCAGATAGGAGAAAATATGCCAGAATATGTTAGCCTGACCATGGACGGGGCCCGAATCCGGGTTCCGGGAGGAACGAGTGTCCTCGATGCCGCCCTCGACCATGGCATTTGTATCCCCCATCTCTGTCACATGCGGGGTGTCCTGGACATTGGGGTCTGCCGCCTGTGCCTGGTGGAGGTGGAGGACGACGGAAGGGTGAGGATTACCGCCTCCTGCACCCTCCAGGCTAGGGAAGGGATGGTCATCCGGGCCCATACGGAGAAGATCCTTAAGCTACGGCGTAACGTCGCCGAGCTACTGGTAGCGGAAGCTCCCAACTCGCGGGCCATCCAGGACCTGGCGGTACGGTGTGGCGTGACTGAGGTGCGTTACCCCTTCCACCACGCATCGTGCGTGCTATGTGGCCGTTGCATCCGTGTGTGCAGTGAGGTTTGGCAATCCAGATCCCTTGGCATGACAGGACGCGGAAAAGAGAGGCATGTTGCCCTGCCTTTTAACGAACGGCCCGAGGACTGCAAGAGATGTTGGTCCTGCCGGGAGGTCTGCCCTATGACCATTCTGCCCTGTGACGGGCCAATGAAGGAGGGTGAGGAATACCTCTGTGGAAAGTGTGTCTCTCAGCTCACCATGGTCGAGTACTCACCTGACTCGTGTGTGTGGTGCCGGTTGGGCGAAGGCTTTCAATGTGCCAGGCAGCGTCCGTAACTTAACAATACCCAAGAAACAGTCTGGCAATCTATAGAAAGGAGAACTCCCAATGAATCTGTCGCGACCAAATTCCGATGACATCTCACAAACGGCCAATCGCTCCCGGAGCGTAGTGCCCTCCTCCGGTCTTTGCACCCGCTGCATTGATGGCTGCACAGGGAATTGCGAGGTTTTTAAGAGTTCCTTCCGTGGCCGCGAACTCATCTATCCCAACCCGTTTGGGTTTATCACCGCAGGCGCTGACAAAGAGTATCCGCTTGACTACTCCCACCTGAACATCCAGGGCTACGCCTTGGGGGCCGAAGGCTTACCGGAAGGAGTGGAGGCCGACCCGGATACCACGCTCTTCCCCATGGTAGATACGGAAACGGAGATCGGCTGTGAGCACAAGGTGAGGATGAGGGTACCGATTTTCACCGGTGCATTGGGTTCCACTGAAGTAGCTCGCCGCAATTGGGAACATTTCGCCGTGGGTGCGGCCATCTCGGGTATCTCGCTCGTCTGCGGCGAGAACGTGTGCGGCATAGACCCCAAGGCGGAATTTAACAGAAACAATAAGATCAAAGAGTCTCCGGATATGCGGCGCCGGGTAGAGCAGTATCGCCGCTTGCACGAAGGCTACGGCGACATTTACGTTCAGATGAATGTGGAAGATACCCGGTTCGGGGTGGCCGAGTACGTCATCGAGAAACTCGACGTCGAGACTATCGAACTGAAGTGGGGACAGGGGGCCAAGTGCATCGGTGGTGAAATCAAGGTGGACAAACTGGAACGAGCCCTCGACCTCCAACGGCGGGGTTACCTGGTCACCCCCGATCCTGCACTGCCGGCCAACCAGGCTGCCTTTCGGGCCGGCGCCCTGAAGGAGTTCGAACGTCACTCGCGTCTGGGCTTCATTGACCAAGAAGCGTTCATGAAAGAGGTCGAGAGGCTGCGTAATCTAGGGGCCAAACGCGTGACGCTAAAGACCGGGGCGTATCCCATGCGCGAGCTGGCCATGGCCATTAAGTGGTCCTCAGACGCCAAGATTGACCTGCTCACCGTTGACGGGGCCGGGGGCGGGACCGGCATGAGCCCCTGGCGCATGATGGTCGAATGGGGAGTGCCGACCTTCTACCTGGAGGCCATGACCTACGAACTCTGTAGCATGTTAGCTGCCAAGCAAGCCTATGTCCCCGATATCGCCATTGCTGGGGGTTTCTCGACCGAAGACCACATTTTCAAAGCCATGGCCATGGGAGCCCCTTTCGTGAAAGCCATCTGCATCGGCCGGGCACTCATGATTCCCGGTATGGTAGGTAAGAACATCGGCATCTGGCTCGAAGGGGGCGGCGTCAATCTCCCGGCAACCGTCTCTCAGTATGGCAACACGGTCGAGGAGATTTTTGTCACCTACGAGACGCTGCATAACAAGTACGGCGAAGGGGTCAAGGAACTCCCCCTGGGGGCCATTGGCGTCTACACTTTCGCGGACAAGCTCAGGACCGGTTTGCAACAGCTCATGGCTGGAACCCGTAACTTCCGCATCTCGACCATCAATCGCAACGACATAATGGCCCTCACCGAGGAGGCAGCCAAGGTTTCCGGCATTCCTTACGTGATGGATGCCTACCGGGAGGAGGCCGAAAAAATCATCAACGGATAATGCCTCCAACCCGCTAATGTAGCTACCTTTATCAGGCACGTGGACCGGATTTTGGGATAGAGCTCACTTCGGGTTGCCAAGGGGGTATCGGTAATGCCGGTATCCCCTTTTATTTTCAAAACCCACACATGGAGGTATAATGACTCGTTCAATTTACGGAGGGAAGAGCCCATGAGATACAAAAAACTATGAAAAATAGATAAAACAATCTATTGAAATCCTCCGATAACCCCTTATATCCCTCACGAAAAAACGCTAACTCCTTCTCTTTTTGTTCTCTTTTTGCAACTTCCAATTCTCTCCAAGACGCACGATCTAACCCCTCCCTCCGGCAAGCTCCATGAAGAGAACTGATCGATTATGCAGTACGTATGGATACCTGATTATAAGGGTTGATTTTTGGAAACTCTTGTAAAAAGGGGATGTTATACTATAATAACGACCAAATTATGAA
>JAQYWG010000203.1 GCA_030145085.1 Thermodesulfobacteriota bacterium | reverse complement strand
TGAGGAATGAGGCGTACATAGAGGTACGCTGCAATGACGAAGGATGTAGCGCAACGCAGCCCTTCGGCTTTGCTCAGGGCCATGAGCCTGTCGAATGGCAGATGGACTTTTTACGAAGCCGTCAACCTTTATTCCAATAAGCAAGGAGAGGAGCCCCGAGAAGGGAGTGAGATATGGATTGGAAAAAATATGTCCAGGATCTGAATACCTATATCCGCCCCAATAGCTTCCCTGTGGGCATCAACCTGGTTAAGCGGCTGAAAGATCTTCCCCCAGGGGCCAGAAAGAGGCGGTTTAAGATCAACGTTTGCCAGCTGAGCGCATATGCCCGGCGCTACGGATGGAACCTTTATGGGGAGGCCCAGGATATGGACTGTCTTCTGGGGGCCTGCACCTGTGGGTTAATTCCCACGCCTGATCGGGTGACGAAGGGCGTTCTGGGAGAAAAGGTATATCAAAAGGATTTGAGAGCGGCGGCGGCGATGCAGAAGGCCCTACCGAAGCTCGATCCGGTCTATAAGGCGGTGGCCTGTTATGCCTTGGGCACGGTAGATGGTATTGATCCGGATGTGATCATGGTCTACGTCGACTCTGCCCAGGCCATGAGGTTAACCCAGGCAGCTTTGTGGCATAGGGGCGGCAGCCTCCAGACCCCGTCCGTGGGGGATGCGGGAATGTGTGGCATCGGGGTCGCCTATGTGATGAAGACCAAAGGGATAGCCAGGGAGATTCCCTGTTTGGGAGATCGGAGGTTTGCGGCCGTTCAAGATCACGAGCTCTTCTTTTCCTGGCACCGCAGCAAGGCCGAGGAGATTATCGAGGGACTGGAAGGGACGCATATGGGGGGCATCCGATATCCCATCCCCACACAGTTGGATGAGGCCGCGATGCCCGGCAACTACTTCGTGGAAGTCCAGGACCTGATGGTAAAAAAGAAGCCGGCAAAGAGGAAGGGGAAGTAAGGGAAATCATTACCCGTTGATCTCAATGGTTGTTAAAAGGGTGCCCAATTTAATTGGGCACCCTTTTAACTTGAGAGTTGCCTTAAAGGATGACGTCACACTATCAGTATTATTCCTCTTCCTCGATTCCGGCTACTTCCATGGCAATCTTCTTCTTCTCGTCTATGTCGGCCACCCTCATGAGGGAGATCATCTGGGTTTGGACGGAACCCGCCCCGTGCCAGGTCCCCGCTCCATGCAGGCCGGCGGCCCAGTTTTGGAGAACCTTTGTGATCCGCATTCTCTTCTCCGCAGGGACCTTCACCTTGAGATACTTCTCCAGGTAATCCTTGGTGGCCGGATTCCTCAAATCCTCAAAGGATGGCATGGTGGTGACGAATCCCCCGGCTATATCTCCGGCAAAGGACATGATCTCCCAAAATCCCGGGGCAATGGTCAACTTAGCCACATTCCCGAATAGATCGTCCGGCATCCAGACTCCCGAACCGGGTGGTTCCTCGAAGCCCTTCACCGCAGCGGCGATGGCACAGGCATGGGCCTGTTTGGAATCCCTTATCATGTCGGTGATCATGGTCATGATGTGGGGTGCCCTATCAGTGCCTTGATATTCAGCAGCCAATGTGGCCGCCCCGATAATGACATCGGCGAACCCGACCTTGCATGCCCCGCCACAATTCATCCTGTGAGTTTTGGCGAATCGTGTGACGGCAAGGCCGGCATACTTGACCTCCCCGCACATGAAGACGTTCTCCCAGGGTATGAAAACGTCGTCGAAGACTATAATGCAGGTTTCCCTCTGCCCATATATGGGATTACCCAGTTCATAGATGTCCTTGGTGTATTCCCTCTCAACCGACATGGGGTTATACTGAGTGATGTAGATCAGGCCCTCTTCGCTGTTGGGGACGGCGAAGGCAAGGGCATAATCTTCGTTTCCTTCCCTCAATCCTTGTCCCGGCATTACCATGGTCCAATCGGCGGCTATGGCGCCGCTTTGGTGGAATTTAGCACCTTTCACCACGATGCCGTCGGATTTCTTCTCCACCATATGGAGGTACATGTCTGGATCGCCTTGTCCTACCTTTAAACTCCTATCCCCTTTGGCATCGGTCAAGGCCCCGCTACACGCCCAATCGTTGGCCTGGGCCTTCTTTAAGAATTCGCTGAAACGTTGGTGGTAATCCGTTCCTTCCGTTCTATCCATCTCCCACGTGACGCTGGCCAGGGCATTGATAACATCACAGCCCACACACCTGTAGTTACAGGTGCCCAATTTCTGACCGGCAAGCAAGGCCATGTCAGCGCGGCCCATCAGGTCATCGTTATTACGGTTGACGTGGAGGTTTCGATTGATTCTATCTCCAGTCAGGTGGGAGGTGGTTACCATGGGATATTCATAGCGGGAATCCAGAGCCAGGTCGAACATCAATGCGGTAGCTTCCAGAACGGATTTGGTGACAGGGTTATCCTCCGGGTTTTCCACCTTCTTCCCGTGGATATAGACATTGTGCTTGATCTTGCACTGTCTTTTCTTGTACTCTTCACCGGATATCAAGGCCATCGGAAACTCCTCCTTTCAAAAACACCCCCCGAAGATGTTTTTGGGCATTTCCTTGAATACTAGTTACAAATGGGGGGAAAAGTTTAGCCGCCGTTGAAACGAACCAACGTATTCCAAGACGATCGGAAGGTCAAGCGGAAATACGAGCTCTTACAGCTCTGGGCTCGTAGGGACTTTTCTTCCCTGTTCCCGTTGCTGTCAAAGGAAACAACCTGAAGACCTCGATGAAATATCGATTCGATAAGAACAGACCACTAAAGAGGAACCCCGGGACAAGAGTTGATGTCATGGCTCATTTCAAAAATCCTTTCCGAAGAGAACCTCAGTACTTCTGGGGCTATTGTATTCCATCATGAATTGTAACTCTGAGCTCCCTCCATGGAAACTGACCTAAACCTGCCACCATCCACGATATAACTCTCTTTTTTCACTTGTTCAAGAAGCTCCTTGACCATTTCAATTTCGAGATCCAGGCCGTCATGGCAAATGGCAGCTATGACTCAGAAACCGAGCTGAAGTTTGTGATCGATGAGCTCCATGCCTTGCCCAGAATTACCAGAAGTCGATAACCTAACACCTCAATCATTGCTAGTCCTCTCTCTTTAATGTCAACTCACCCGAAAACTTACCACTGTGGAAGAAGGATAACTCTTAAGCCAATAGCAATAGACCACAACTAATAATTAACCTCATCCAATCCTTTCAATCCCAGAAGCTGTCTTGCTTCATCGGGTGTTGCTGCTTCGATGCCCAGCTCCCTGGCAATCTTGATAATCTTTGCTACGTGCTCGGCATTGCTCTTGGCCATCACTCCCTTTTCCAAATAAAGATTATCTTCTAAACCCACGCGGACATGCCCACCAAGAAGCAATGATTGGGTACAGATAGGAAATTGAGCTCGACCGGCAACACAGACAGAGAACTCAAAATCGCCAATTAATCTCTTTGCGTAGTCGACTAAAAACATCAGGTTCTCCGGGCTTGGGGTAATTCCGCCCAGAACACCCATGACAAACTGGACATATACCGGTTTTTTGAGATACCCTCTCTGAATCAGATGAGCTATATTGTTGATCATTCCGGCATCATAAACCTCCAACTCCGGTTTTGTATTATTTTTGTTGAAGAACTCACAGAACTCACGTAATGTTTTGAACGTGTTAGTAAAAACAAAATCCTCGGTCATTGCCAGATACTTCGGCTCCCATTCATACTTCCAGTCCTTCCATTTATCCATTGCAGGAAACAGGGCAAAGTTTACGGAACCAGCGTTGAACGATGCCAGTTCGGGACTAAATGTGGCAACGGTCTGCACACGTTCCTCGGCAGACATCCCCAAACCGCCGCCAGTGGTCAGGCAAAGAACGATATCACACTTGCTTTTTACGGTGCCGGCGATCTCTCGGAAGCTATCTAAGTCAGTAACCGGCTGGCCTGTCTTTGGATCTCTGGTATGAACATGGCACACCGTCCCCCCTGCTTCATGAACCGCAAGAATTTCATCTATTATCTGCTGTGGTGTAATTGGTAGATAGGGTGACATGGTAGGGGTATGAATACTCCCGGTGATCGCCGCAGTAATAATGGCTTTTGGCATTTCTTTATCCTCCCTAGGTTAAGTTTGTTCTCATTGCTTCCCCCGTTGACGACACTATTGCCCGAAAAAAATAGAACTGAAGGCCCGAATGCAATCGAGAGCGGATTGTTGATGACTTCCTCGAAAAAATGAGGATACATCCGCAGCGCTCTATTTAACCACAGCTTTTATCATCATTGAAAGCTCTACAGAATTCGGTTTATCGGCGGTTTGCCGAAAGACCAAAGAAGGACTGAAAAGGACCCTTCCCGATCTCGAAGAAGATATTCGGGTACGATTTTGACCAGTACCCTTCCCTCTGCACGAGAAATTTCATCCGAGGTGCGGTTTTTATGTCTCTAAGGAAGGGTGCCAGCCGGTGAGTTGGCATTGTGCTAGAGATCTAATCTTGGCACGAAAGGTATTTTATCAACCATTTCACCCTTGGCCACATTGAGATTTCCTTCCTTTAAAAAATCCACTCCATTTCCTTGAATATTTGTTGTGGATGGGAGGGAAAGGTTACCCATCCCTGAGCTAACGTAATCCTCGAAGGGAGCACACATAGAGGGGGGAGATATGGGCGATCACAATTCTCGCTCCACCGGGTGATTTTCCTGCTTCAATGTTTCCCCCACCTGTCGTGAATCCAGACCCATTGTGATGGAAATTCCCTCACCCTTTTTTCGATCAAATGGGTAAAGTGGGCAGTGTTCAAAAGGACATCTCCCTTTCTATCTTCGGATCGTGTCAGCCCATCTACCCTCTCGGTCACGATATGATGCCGGTTATCTTCACCGCGAT
>JAQYWG010000202.1 GCA_030145085.1 Thermodesulfobacteriota bacterium | reverse complement strand
ATTCCCCACCCGGCTCACATCCTCCAACAAAAACCCCGGTTGCGTCGAAGGTAAATCCCTGTTTTCGAAAGGAGACTACATATCCCCCCGGTTGGCCCCCCTTCTCCAGGAGCAGTACCTTCAGCCCTGTTTTGGCCAACAGGGCCCCGGCCGTAAGCCCTCCTATTCCCGTCCCTATTATTACGACATCATGACCCATGGTTTCACTTTTCCCTCCGCTCCGGTCTCAGAAAGATAACCAGCAGCGGCGGGAGGAGGAAAAGGGAGGTCAATAAGCAAGACCCGATTCCCAAAATGATGATCCATCCCATGGAGGAGAGTACCCTGTACTGGGCTATAACCAGGGAACCAAACCCAACCATAGTGGTCAACGAGGTCATGGCCACCGCCCTTCCCGTGTATTGGACTGCCCCACGGATATCGTGCCGAGCGTCCTCCAGGTATCGATGAATGATGTGAATGCCATCGTCGATCCCGATTCCGATGACAATGGGGATAACCACTCCGTTGATGTAATTGAGCTTCCATCCCAGAAGGGATGTCAACCCCAGCATCCAGGTGATGCCCACCGATAAGGGAACGAGGGCCAGAAGGACCACCTTCCACCTCCGGAAATGGAGGTAGAGGAGTAAGATCACCGAAAGGATGGCGAGGGGCGCGATGACGAGTAGATCCCTCCTCACCATTGCGAAGAGGTCGATATTGATCAGATCGAGGCCCGTGATCCCTACAAACCGGTCAATTCCCCTCAGATCCCTTTCCAACTGGACCAGATCCAACCGATCCCCGTCGTAGAGAACCGTCACGACGCTTTTATAGATGCCCTGTTTTTGCACAAGGGAACTGTCGATCCATTTTCCCAGGGGGGAGGATCGAACCCGGTGAATAATGGTTTCGGGCATCAGGGGAGTAGCACTGTCATTTGGGCTAGATAGACGTTCCATCCATCGGAGGGTCCGCTCGAAGGGCTCCAGCTTGAACCCTTCGCTCACCAGCTCGCCCAGGAGACTTTGCCGGACCCTGGTAAAATCGATGGATTGTCGAAGCAGCTGTCTCCTCCTCATTTGCCGCTCGGCTGAGGGGATGAGACGGCTGGGGGAGGAAATGGAGAGGATTTCTCCCCTGTTGCGGTATTCCCGTATCCGATCGACCAACGATTCCTCCCTCCTGATGAGGTTGTCCAGCGTGCTGTCCTCTAAGACCACAAATGCTTCCCGGTTCCCCCTGGGAAACATCCGCTCCAGATGGGCATAGACCTCCATGGCCTCCATTTTTTTCGGCCCCAGGCTCTGTAAGTCCGCCTCGAATTCGATCCCCAGGGCGAGCACGAAAAAAGAGACCGTTATGAAGGAGAAGGCGACAATGAAGGGATGGGGATGTCTTTGCAGAAAACGGGAGAGAGGTTTCAGCCCGAAATCCCTGAGCGGCCGATACGTATAATGATCCTTCCCCCTCGAGTCCCTCCAGGCGAGAAAGGAGGGGAGGACGAAATAGATGCTGACGAGGCAGAAAAAGAGGCCAGCTGCCACCAGCCCCCCGAGTTCCATGATACCCTGAACCCGTGCCAACAGAAGGGTACAGAAGGCTAGAATGGTTGTGGCCCCCCCTGTTAAAACTCCCGAGCCCGTTTCCGTCAGCGTCTTTCCCATGGCTTGCCTGACATCCAGGCCTATTGCCCTTTCCGAATGATACCGGTCATAGAGGTGTATGGCAAAATCGATTCCCAGCCCGATTAAGATGGCCGCGAAGGCGCTGGTTAAGATGTTCAATCGCCCAATGAAGAGGGCCGCCATGGCCAGGGTAATTTGCACCCCTACCAGAAGGGGAAATCCTACGAAGAGCAATGTGATGGGCCGGCGATAGGCGAAAAAGAATAAGGCCAGGACCAGGGCAAAGGCCGTAATCATGGAGGATTGCATGTCCAGGCGGAGGCCTGTGGCCTTCTCGAGGACAATGGGATAAGCTCCGGTATAGTGGATGGATACACCTGGCCCCAAATCGAGGAGGGGCTCTATGGCCTCGATCAGCTTCCGGGAGAAGGTAAGGTCAGTGGCCGGTCGGATGGGATCGGCGATGATCAACAGGGACCGATGATCTTGGGAGAGGAAGTATCCGCTTTGATAATCGATGGTAAACCCCCTCGTCCCCTGTTGGAGATGGTCCATGAGGATCTCCCTGAGCCCAAGAGGGTCAAGGGCGATGAATTCCTTCAAGGGGAAGGAGGCTTGGCTGAGTAATATGGCCTTGTTTTGGCGAACCTGCTTCCCAATGGCTTCATCGGTCAGTTTTTGAGAAAGAGCAGGGATATCCTCCCGGTCCAAAAAGAGTTCGGGATTCTCGAGGAATAGTCGGAGAATCGGCTTCAAACCCTCGTAATCGTTGACATCGAGGGTTCGGAATTGAACTGATCCCAGGGCCCTCTCCCCGTCCAGGCGAACCTCCTTCAATTCCGCTACGAAGGACTCGGCGGTCTGAACAAGGTCTTGGGTGGATGCCCCTTCCCGCCTGGTGACCATGAAAAAGAGGTGATCCAGGGCGCCGAAATCCCTCAATTTGTCCATGAAAAGCTTGAGGGGACCAACCGGTCTCTCGATGAGGCCGAAGATGTCCGTCTTAAACTCCAACCCGCCCGTCATCAAGAAAGAGGCGATGAGGGATATCAGGAATATCGTCAGGACAGCCCGATATTTCGATGAGGCGATCTGGGCAATCTGCTGTAAAATGTTCCTTTTCACTTCGAGGCTACCCTATGATTGCACTTGGAGAAAGACTGTGGTTGAGATCACCATTCTGCAGTCACTCTCGGACGTTACGCGTCACGAACGTCATGCTTCCGGCTTTTAAAATGGCGTTGGGCCTTTCTCACAGCCGGCCAGAGCCCTATGTTCATGGGGCCGAATATGATGAGGCTCCTTCTCAGGGCAAAGGGATTGAAGATCCGTTTCACCATGGATGGTATGGAATAGAACTCCCGGTTCACCTTCCAAAACCCCTCTTGGAGCTGATTGACCGTCATCCGTTGAGGCCTGAAAACCACGGTAGCCATATCGTATCGGCTCCAATCCTCGGTCAGTATTCTTCCCTCCTCCTTCAACCTCCGATATACCCGTGTCCCCGGAAACGGCGTGAGAATCGGCAAGAAGGCGCCCTCGATGTGATTCCGCTCCGAAAAGTCGAGAAACTGGTCGAAGACATGGGGCTCGTCGAAGTCGTAACCGAAGACAAAGGAGGCATAAACCCCGATACCGTTTTCATGGAGCCTTCGGATCCCGATCTCGTACTGGTCGATTTGGTTCATCCCCTTGCCCATTACCTCCAGGTTGTCCTGGGTGAGGCTCTCGAAGCCGATGAACATCCCGTGACACCCAGCCTTGGCCATTAAGCGGACGAGCTCGGGATTCCGAGCGATGCTCATGGGCCCCTGGCTCACCCATCGCAACCGGTGATGGGAGAGCATGGCCAGCAACTCCCGGGCATACCGGATATTCCCAACCAGGTTGTCGTCCACGAAGAAAATGTAGGCCTTGGACCTCTCCAGGGCCTCGAGTTCCTCCTCTATCCGCTCGATGGGCCTCGTCCTGTAGCTTCCCCCGTATATGGCCGTTACCGAACAGAATTCGCAGTCGTAGGGACAACCCCGGGTGGTCTGGATCAAATTTTCGAAGAAATATCTCTTCTTATCCAGGAGGTCTCTCCTGGGCAAGGGGAGCTGGGTCAAATCGGTCCTGCTCTCCTGTCTGTAGAAGGGCTTTAACCCATTCCTCTGAACATCCTCCAGGATGTCGGCCCATATCTCATCGGCTTCCCCGATCACAACGCTATCGCAGTGAGCCTTGGTTTCTTCTGGTAGCCAGGTTGGGTGAATGCCCCCCATGATGACGGGTACACCCCTCTGCCGGAATTCCCGTGCAATCTCATACCCCCTGGGCGCCAGGGGGGTCATTGCGGTGATGCCCACCAGATCCACTTCTTCCGTGAAGTCGATGGCGGTTAGGCTTTCGTCGACGATGGAAACCTGATGCTCCCTTGGGGTAAGCCCTGCCAGGACGCTGGTGCTGAGAAGGGGGAATTTGAAGGTGATCACATCCCAAAAGCTCTTCTCGGGCCACCTGGGTATGATCAATTTAATCTTCATACACTTCCCTGTCTATCCCGATCGACTGGGAGACCGTATGATCTATGATTGGGCTCTCTCATTCGACCTCAAATATTCGAAAGCCTTGCGGATAAGGTAGGCTCACAAGACGGAAAACGATCCGGAGACAAACCAGAACAGTTCAATATTAAACCATATCGGGGAAAAATGCGACCACCAGGGTCAGGGGATTTCCTGGCTTTCTGGAAAACACCATTGTCCATGAGGATAATCTGATACCATCGCCCCTGCTTCCTTTCAACCGCAGCACAGCAGCACTGCAACACCGCATAACGGTAACATCCAAACTCGGCTATCGATTAGTTAGAAAGGTATGCAATTTAGCGCTCAGGAGTTGTTTGGCTGAGGAATATCTTCCCTTGATTTAGGACTGTTGGATAGAGGGTTGCTTATTAATTCAACCACCTATACGTAACAAAATGATGATTGACACCTGATGAGCTCGGGGTCATCATCTGCCTGGTTATTAATTGGTTTTGGGAAAGGAGGCGGAGATGACCCCGATTGTTTTACCTAGTAGTACTGCCCTCCGGCGAAGGGATCCATGTTTCCCACCGTCTTGGCAGTTGGGCACTGAGAGCAAGCGTTTTCGGGAGATGCTTGACGGGCTTGCTCTCATGGATCTGCCAGGCAGAGAGCACCTCGAGCGCTATCTGCTGGGTATGGTCCGCAGAAACTTCAGGCGCCTGACCATCGTGCAAGCCTTCAGCACGCTCAAGCTTTTCCTCTCCTGTCTCAGAGATAACGGCAAGGATCGCCTTGAAGAGCTCAACAGGCGGGATCTTGAGGCCTTCGTTGAACATGAACAGGATCGAGGTTTGAAGCTTTCATCGGTGAAGACGAAACTGGAC
>JAQYWG010000201.1 GCA_030145085.1 Thermodesulfobacteriota bacterium | reverse complement strand
AAGGGATAGAAGAGGGTTCCATTGAGAAACTGAGGCAAGGGCTTTGGGAGGTCTTCTTGGGGGATGAACTAAGCTTTAAGCTCTATCCATGCTGTAAGGTGACCCATACTTCCATCGAGGCCACCCTGGATCTCGTTGAAGAGAATCATATAAACTCGGATGAGATTGATGAGGGGATCATAAACGTCTCCCCTGGGGCGTACAAGACGGTGGGGGAGCCGTTCAGGATAAGAACTAATCCTCGGGTTGATGCCCAATTCAGTATCCCCTATACTGTTGCCTTGGCCGCGGTTCGCAAGGGAGTGGGTCTTGACGGATTTGACGAGGAGACCATTCGGGACCCCCACATAAGCGCAACGGCTCAGAGGGTTCGCGTCATGATCGATCCCGAAATGAGGGATGTCTCCTCAAATATGGTTAACCTCGCGTCAAAGGTGGCTATTCATACCAAACGGGGCATATTCTCCAAGGAGTTGGCCATCTGTAAAGGTTATCCCGAGAGGCCAATAAGTGAAGAGGATGTTTTTCGAAAATTTCACGAGTGCTGTCAATATAATAAAACCCTTTCGGAAAAGGAGATTGAAAACACCCTCAGTTTGCTTAGAGAGTTGGAAGACGTAAAAGATGTGAACGAGATTTTTGGCCAGATTACATGGTCCGTTTAGCGAAGATGTCGCTGCAGGAGATTTGGGCAACAGCCCGTTAAGGCATGAAATTCTTTTGGACAAAAGGGCTTTCATGCTTATTCGGCTTCCATATGGCGAGGGATTTGTAAAGGTTTGTTAATACTTTATCTGTTTAAGACATAGCAAGAAAGGAGATAAGGCGATGCAAGTTAGAATACCGGCTGTTTATATGAGGGGTGGTACAAGTAAGGCTGTTTTCTTTCGTGAAAATCATTTGCCTAAGGATCCGGAGATCAGGGATCGCGTCATTCTGGCAGCGTATGGGAGCCCTGATCCAAACCGCCGTCAAATTGACGGGATGGGAGGGGCGGTTTCCACTACCAGCAAGGCAGCTATCATAAGTCCTTCAAAGGATCCAGATTATGATGTGAATTATCACTTCGGCCAGGTCTCTATTGATAAACCCAAAATCGGTTATCAAGGGAATTGCGGCAACATATCCTCTGCGGTGGGTCCCTATGCTATTGATGAAGGATTGGTCGCCGCAGAGGAGCCCATTACGACGGTACGGATATACCAAAAGAATACGAAGAAACTCATCATTGCAGAAGTTCCGGTAAAAGGCGGTCTGTACAATGAAGAAGGTGATTACGCCATTGACGGTATTCCGAGTGCGGGGGGGAAGGTTACCCTTCATTTCATGGACCCCGGCGGTTCAGTCACGGGTGAATTATTGCCCACGGGCAATGTGACGGATGTCATCGAGGTGCCGGGTATCGGTGAGATTACCGTTTCAATCGTCGATGCGGCCAATCCCGTTGTATTTGTCCGGGCGAGGGATCTCGGTCTCAGGGGAACTGAAATCTATGAAATTGATGCCGGCGCGGAAATCAGGCAGAAGCTTGAGGCCATTCGGAGCAGGGGAGCTGTAATGTTGGGTCTGGCTGGATCTCCTGAAGAGGCGAGTGAAATAAGTCAGGATGTGCCCAAAATGGCCTTTGTGAGTGAACCTCAGGATTACAGGACAGTTACTGGTGGGGAGATTCGAAGAGACGAGATAGATGTGGTTGGTCGAATAATGTCGATGGGCACATTACATAAGGCATATGCGGGTACCGGGGCTATCTGCACGGCAGGTGCGGCTAAGATCGAGGGGACTGTTCTCCATGGGTTGCTGAGCAAAGGGGCTCTTGAAGCGAGTGAAATTCGCCTGGGACATCCTGGGGGCGTTATCCCGGTTGGGACTGAAGTAGAGAAGAAAGGGAACAGGTATGAATATAAGGAAGCAGTTCTGGGACGGTCGGCACGGCGCTTGATGGATGGTTACGTCTATGTTCCGGAAAAATATTTTCATACAGCGGGAGAAAAGTAATGAAGAGTGCACACCATTTGCCGACCGTGCCGTTCATTGAGGGAGATGGAATCGGCCCGGACATCTGGCGGGCCACCCAGCGGGTCCTGGATGAAGCCGTTTCCCGCGCCTACGGAGGAGACCGGAAGATCAATTGGTTGGCACTGTTGGCCGGGGAAAAGGCTTATGCCCAAACCGGCACGTGGATCCCCGAAGAAACCGTGGAGCAGATAAGGAGCTATCGGGTTGCAATCAAGGGTCCCCTCACCACTCCCGTGGGAGGTGGCTTCCGATCTCTCAATGTAGCCTTGCGCCTAGAGCTCGATCTCTATGCCTGTATCCGGCCGGTGAAGTATATCTCTGGTATCCCGAGTCCCTTACGTCGCCCGCACGAGGTTGATATGGTGGTCTTTCGGGAAAATACCGAGGATGTGTATGCAGGTCTGGAGTGGGAAGCGGGTTCACCTACCGCCAGCAAGCTTATCGAGTTTGTCAGGCAGGAGGCTGGTCGGGAGATCCGAACCGACTCCGGCATAGGCTTGAAGCCCATCAGCCGCACTGGGACGGCGCGGCTGGTGCGCATGGCCATTCAGTATGCCCTGGACCACAAGAGAAGGAGCGTAACCCTGGTGCATAAGGGAAACATCATGAAGTACACCGAGGGAGCCTTTCGGAACTGGGGGTATGTCACAGCCCGGGAGGAGTTCGGGGAAGTCACGGTGAGCGAAGAAGAAGTGAATAAAGATTACCAGGGGAAAGTCCCTGCGGGCAAGCTGCTCATCAAGGACCGGATTGCCGACGCCATGTTCCAGCAGATCCTTTTGCGGCCCGCGGAGTATGATGTCCTGGCTATGCCCAATCTCAATGGGGATTATATGTCCGATGCCTTGGCGGCCATGGTGGGTGGACTGGGTATGGCGCCAGGGGGCAACATCGGCGATAAATATGCGGTGTTCGAAGCCACCCACGGCACTGCCCCTAAGTACGCAGGACAGGATAAGGTAAACCCCGGCTCCCTTATTCTATCCGGGGCGATGATGTTAGAGTACCTGGGCTGGAGTGAGGCCGCAGAGCGCGTACGGGAGGGTTTGATCCGCACCATCGCTCAAAAAACAGTTACCTATGACCTGGCTCGACAGATGGAGGGGGCCAGCGAGGTGAAGTGCTCCCAGTTCGGCCAGGCAATCATCAAGAATATGTAATCCGCAAGAAGCGAGGCTCGATTGCGCATTAAAACCGTTCGCACCTACTTTGGGAGAAGAACCCTCTCTTGGAGAACCTAACCCAGGAGTTCGTGGTGAAAACCCGTCTGGACCTCTCCCCCCGGCTTCGGGAGATACTTCTAGCCGGGGGTCTCCTGGCTCATAGCCGAGAAAAGGGTAAGCGCTAACCGGAAGATAGCGGGTCTTTCCTGCAGGGAATTCGGTGTTGTTGAGGTGGACCACGACTATCGGGTCGTTGGGTTTCAGGAAAAACTGGCACGACTTTCAGTGGCCAATATATAATGATTCCATAACCGATACCGATATTGTCTTTATCCCAAAGGGAGTGAGATTATGAATGTCCCGATGAGATGCGGTTGAGCGGAAGATGAAGTACCACGGCGAGCCGGAAAATCGGAGATTAAAGAGGGCGATCACTCACCAAATCCGGCAGAGGGGTAGGATAACCTTCCGGGAGTTTATGAACCTCTGCCTCTATCACCCTTTATACGGATACTATTGTTCGAGTGGGGAGAAGATCGGGAAGCGGGGAGACTATTATACCAGTCCTTGTGTTCATCCCATATTTGGACAGTTGATCGCCAAACAGATATATCAGATGTGGGCTCTCATGGGGAAAAAATCGGACTTCCGAATCGTGGAATTTGGTTCGGGAAAAGGCCTCCTCTGTCATGACATCCTCTGCTATCTTCGCAAGGAAAACCCCGATTTTTTTGGGAACTTATCCTATCAGATGGTGGAGGCAAGCCCATTTTTCCGGAGGGAGGGGGAAAATCTCCTCTGGGAAAATGGGTTCGGGGAAAAGGTACAATGGGTCATCCCCAAGGAGTTGGAATCGGAGAATTTTCGGGTCCAAGGATGCATTCTCTCCAACGAACTGATCGATTCATTCCCGGTGCACCTGGTTGCCCTCAAAGATGGCTATCTCCGGGAAATATATGTAACCCACAGGGATGGTCAGTTTCGTGAGGAGATCGAGGAACTATCTTCTAGCAAACTCGAAGATTATTTTGGAAAGCTGGGTGTTGTTTTGGCAGAGGGCCAACGAGCTGAGGTCAATTTGACAGCCCTTGGGTGGATGGAGATGGTGAGTCGGATTTTAACGAAGGGATTCGTCATCACCATCGATTATGGCCATGATGCGGAGAGCCTTTATTCCCCTTTTCGGATGAATGGAACCCTTCTCTGCTATTATGGGCATACCTGGCATGATAACCCTTACGAGAGGATTGGGCTCCAGGATATAACCTCCCACGTCGATTTCACCAGTCTGACGATCAAAGGGAGGGAGATGGGCCTGCAAAGGGTTGGTTTAACCACCCAGTATCGGTTCCTCATCGGTTTGGGATTTTTGGAAGAGGCCCAAAGGATAGTGGGAGAAGACCAGTCCTCCCTCGAGGGGATCAGAAATCGATTGGCCATGAAGACCTTGATTCTTCCCGATGGGGGGATGGGGGATGTGTTCAAAGTACTTATCCAACACAGAGGGTTGGAAACCCCTCAACTCGACGGATTTCGCGGTATGGAAACCCTCTGAAGCGTTCC
This sequence comes from Thermodesulfobacteriota bacterium, assembly GCA_030145085.1. GTDB lineage: Bacteria > Desulfobacterota > BSN033 > WVXP01. Next base: position 361 of record JAQYWG010000201.1, on the reverse strand, counting down.
GTTTTCCTTCCTTTCATTGTGGGAGTCAATGTGGGGGGCTTAAGAGGGTGTGATCATGAGGATGAAGATCATGGCCGGTTTGCCCTGCCACCCTGTATATCTGCGTGATTACTAAGTCCTGAGTGAATAAGTTCGTCATCGAACTTATGCATCGAAGGACTAAGTCCTGAGTTCCAGATTGATCATATCCCCACGGGTAAAACCCATGCGGTGGAAGAATTGGAGTAAATCCCAATCGTCCCAATTGACCAAGGTATATATGTTTTTCACTCCTGCTTCCCTAAAATTCTTAATGAGCTCCTCCGTCAAGGTCTTTGCAACGCCCCTATTCTGATATTTGGGGTCGACCCCCAAGGTGTCG
>JAQYWG010000200.1 GCA_030145085.1 Thermodesulfobacteriota bacterium | reverse complement strand
CGATGTGCCCCACAACTTCATTTTCTCGGAGTGCAACCAGTGACAAGGTCAACGCTCCCCGGCGGCGAAGGGCATCGACGAGATCCGCTTCGTTTGATTGGCCGAACGCTTCCTCGAGAACGAACCGGACCGCGTTAGCGTCCTCTGATCTCTCATGAAGAATAGCAACCATATCTTTATATGCCGAACGCCGCGATCAGGTGCCCTGGCCTTGTCGAAGGGCCTGTCCTGACCTTGTCGAAGGACCTGTTCTGAGCTTGTCGAAGGACCCGCCCTGAGCTTGTCGAAGGGTCGCCTGCATCCGACTTGTTGGGTGTTCTATTTTCCGCGCATCAATGTCGCCTTTTTTGTCTGGTCATCGACACATACCGTAAAGTGCCCTCCGGGTGGTGTCGGAGGTTTTAGTTGAAAGAAAACGGTCCATGTGTGATCTTTCTCCGTTAACTCGTAGTGGCATCCGGTCATAGTGTACTTCTGAAGATCAAATCCCTCCGATATAGCTTTAGCTTCTGCAATCCTGATGACTTCGGTCTTCGGAAGCTGTGCCTCTGTTTTCCCGCTCTGGTGTGCACATCCGAAGCCTGAGAACATGGCCGCGAGAACACATGTTAGTATTGTGATTTGTGCTTTCATAGTTTTTCCTTTTCACCCAACCATAGTCTATATAGTTCCTTCATAATACCTTCAGACCGCAAGACTGCAGTATAACACACCTTTACGCTTTCTGATGTAACTAAGTTGTTTCAGAACCAACGTCCCCTTCAAAGTTTCCTCCAAATCCATGAATTTGTCAAATGTTGAGGGGCTGTTGCCCAAATCTCCAAGAGCGAGAATTTATCTCGTAGTCGAATTAAAATGTGCACCGTTCTAACCGCATGACTACAGCACTGCAGGACCGCAACTGAAACGTTTGAGCCCAAAGGGCGAGTTTTAGGTTTGCAGCGAAGCGAACTCTAGAATGATCAAAAATTCTTTTCAGAGAGCGAAAGGGGATTTGGGCAACAACCCCTTGAGACCTGACACTCTAATTCTACAGGCCTGGGGGCCGGGCGATGGTTGGCCGTATCGACACACGCGGTCTCATGAGGTATCTTTTATAGGGAGAGATTCCGAGCAAGAATAGGGAGGGATGGTAAGTTTTCCGAACAATCTGCGGCCTCCTTTCACAGAAGCAATTGGAAAAGGAGAAAGGGAGATGGTTTCAGCTGGTATCTCCGGTCCCATCTTGATTGTGGAAGACGACAAGAAGACTGCATCCCTGGTAGCGCTCTATCTCGAACGGGAAGGATTCCAAACGGTCATCGCTTCTGATGGCCGGGAGGCCATCGAACTTACAGAGCAACACAAACCCATCTTCGTCATCCTCGATCTGATGCTCCCCGTGGTAGACGGCTGGGAAGTCTGCAGACACATCAGACGCTCGTCCGACGTTCCCATCATCATGCTTACTGCCCGGGGGGAAGAAGTGGACCGGGTCTCGGGGCTAACACTGGGAGCGGATGATTATGTCGTGAAACCATTCAGCCCTCGGGAGCTTGTGGCACGCGTGAAAGCCATCCTCAGGAGAGGACGCTTGGGACCAACCAAAGAGAAGAGCCTTCTATCCCATGGAGATCTCGTCTTGGATCGGGAAAAGCGCAAGGTGAGCTTGAGCGGTCGTCGGGTCGTGCTTACGTCTCACGAGTATAAGCTCCTTGAGGCCCTCATGGCGGCTCCCGGGAAGGTCTTCACGCGTGATGAGCTCGTAACATATCTTTATCCAAGGGATGAAGCAGTAGTGATTGACCGAGTCATAGATGTCCACATTGGAAAGCTCAGGCACAAAATTGAGAAAGACCCATCGCGTCCCCGATTCATCCTGACTGTCAGGGGGATCGGGTATCAATTTGCCGATGCCGAGCCGGAATGAGAAGGAGTGCTTAGCGGTGACAAAAAAAAGCCTCCTTTGGAAGCTCCTTGGTATCCATATCCTCACGATCGGCTTTGTGATCGTCCTCGTGTGGCTGGCCATTGATTACCTCGCGGCCGACTATTTCATGGTTCTGATGAAAAAATACGAAATCTCGCCCACGGAGACTCATCAAATGTTCCTCGACGCGACCCATCGATATCTCATTTGGGCGAGCATCGGCGCCCTCGTTCTGGCCTTGACCCTCAGCTTCTTGCTCATGAAAAGGGTATTAGGCCCTCTTACCCGAATGACTGACATTACCCGGAATATCGCATCGGGCGACTATTCGGATAAAGTCCCAATTACGTCCGGAGATGAAGTCGGAGAGCTGGCAGCGGCTTTCAACCGCATGGCCGAAAGCCTTCAGAAGATCGAGCAACTTCGGAAGACGATGATTCTCGATGTGGCCCATGAGCTCAGGACGCCCCTGACCAACATCAAGGGGTATCTCGAAGCCTTGACGGATGGAGTTGTAACCCCTTCCTCGGAAACCTTTGAACTGCTCCAGGAAGAGACATTGCGTTTGGTTCACCTGGTGGAAGACATCCTTCGCTTGGCCAAAGCGGATGCCGCCAAGGCTACCCTTCATATAACGGAAGTGCGCCTCTTCGGCTTGATCGGGCACATCATGGATTCGCTTCGAGCCCAATTTAACGAAAAGAAGATCAGGGTGGAAACACATTTCAGTAACGGGGCCGATCAATTGAGGGCAGATCCCGATAAACTCTCACAGGTAATCGGAAACCTCCTCCAGAACGCTTTGCAGTATACCCTGCCGGGTGGCACAGTTGGGATCTCGGCGGAACGGATGCCGGGAGAAATCAAGGTGGTCTTTGCCAATACCGGCGGCGAAATAGCCGAAAAAGATCTTCCCTATATCTTCGAACGGTTTTACCGGGGTGAAAAGTCGCGCTCACGTAAACATGGAGGAGCGGGCATCGGCCTCGCCATCGTGAAGGAATTGGTCGAAGCCCATGGCGGAAAGGTCGGGGCCGAAGTTTCCTCGGGAGAGGTAAGGCTCTGGTTCACCCTTCCTGCGAATAGCTCTGCACCTCCGTTTTAATCTTTACAAAATCTTTACCCTTTTTTTATGCAGCCTTAACATCCTTCCATTATTCTTAATAACAAAAGGAATTGCGTTGTAAACATAACCCAAACAAGGATTAATCTCGGGAGGTAACAATGAAAATCTTGCTCATGCTACTTATTGTCATGTTATCCGTAATGACAGGACCAGGACAGTCCCGTGCCACGCAGCGTGAGGAGGGGAAAAGCATGGCTGAAGGCGAGGCAGCGACACGCATCGCCACATTTGCGGGCGGTTGTTTTTGGTGTACGGAGGCCGATTTCGAAAAAGTGGACGGCGTTGCAAAGGTGGTATCGGGCTACACGGGTGGTCATAAAGAAAATCCGTCTTATATGGAGGTATCATCTGGCAAGACAGGGCACCTGGAGGCGGTCCAAGTTCATTATGATCCCTCCAAAATAACGTATCAAGAGTTGGTCGATTTCTTCTGGAGACATATCAATCCAACGGACTCCGGGGGACAGTTTGTCGATCGCGGGGCCCAATATCGCAGCGCCATATTTTATCATGATGAGGGGCAGAAACGCCTGGCGGAAGAATCGAAAGAAGCACTGAGCAAATCCGGGAGGTTCGACAAACCCATTGTCACGGAGATCTTACCATTCAACACATTCTATGAAGCAGAGGAGTATCACCAGGATTACTATAAGAGGCATTGGCTAAAATACAAATACTACAGAAACGGGTCTGGCCGCGACCTTTTCCTGAAGAGGGTGTGGGGAAAGGAAGTTAAAAGCGCAATGCCGAAGGAAAAGAGGGGTTATACAAAGCCGGACGACGCGGCCCTGAGAAAGATCCTGTCACGCTGGCAGTATGAGGTTACCCAGAAAGACGGCACCGAACCGGCTTTTCAGAATGAGTACTGGGATAACAAAAGAGAAGGGATTTACGTTGACATTGTTTCCGGGGAACCCTTGTTCAGCTCGCTGGACAAGTTTCGTTCCGGAACCGGATGGCCGAGCTTCACCAAGCCCTTGGAGCCAGACAATGTTGTTGAAAGGGAAGACAAAAGTTTCTTTATGAGGCGTACCGAGGTGAGGAGCCGACTTGCCGACTCCCATCTGGGCCATATCTTCCCCGACGGCCCGCCACCAGCAGGACTTCGGTATTGTATCAATTCAGCTGCGTTGCGATTCATTTCCAAGGAGGATCTGGAAAAAGAGGGCTACGGGGAGTATGTAAAAGCTTTTGAGGGGAAACAGCAGTAAAACCCCGCCCTTCGAATCTTCGACGCTTCGGGCAGGGGCTCTTCATTTGTCCAATGTCAGGGGCATTCAGAAGCTGGAATCACAGAGGAAAAAGTAACAATTTTCAACAATGTCCCCCTTTCTTCTCTTTTGGTATTTTATTCTCCTCATTAAGATGCGATTCATCGTTTTTATACGGGCTACCCTCTTTTAAAGACTGAAACGGGAGATGGGCTTAATCTAAAGAGAAGACGGTGCTCCCTTTTAAGACTTTGTCATCGGGCCGAATCTTCTGGGAATTCCACTTTTCGTTGTTATCAGCCCAATCAAGGGATGTATCGATATTTTTCGCAACGCTTTTACCAGCGATATTAAGGAACAGGAGAAGTACGATCCGCCTGAGGTTTATAGGAGAAACCCTTAAAAGAAATGGAACATGCCGAACGATCGAAGAGAAAGAATAGAACTCGCTTTGGACATAATGGTGTCCTTTGGCAAGCTCTTGGGGAGTCATGTTCTTGGGTTGAAATACGACGGTATTGTGGTCGTAATGGCTCCAATCATAAGATATGATTCGCCCCTGATCTTTGAAACGCTGGTATATTCGTGTCCCGGGATAGGGAGTCAGAACATGTAAAGCCATCGTGGGAAGTTTAGTCCTCGCCAAAAAGTTCAGGGTATCATCAAAAATGGCTTTCGTATCCGTATCAAATCCCAGAATTATGGACGGGTGAAAGGCAATACCATTGTCCTGGATAATCTTAATAGCCTCCTCAGTCTCTTCTATAGATTTAAGTAATTTTTTCATTCCTATCAGGCTTGAAGGCGATACAGACTCAATCCCAATGAATAAGGCCGCACAGCCGGAGAGGCGACATAATTTCAGCATCTCTTTGTCTTTCGCCAAGGATATGGAACTTTGTCCT
>JAQYWG010000001.1 GCA_030145085.1 Thermodesulfobacteriota bacterium | reverse complement strand
GGAGATGGTATTGCCCCAGCTACTGCCATCCCATACCGCCGCCGTTACGGTATTGGAAGTATCAAGTGTCACGAGGATAATCTCATCGCTTCCTGAGGCGTCCGGCACCATCTTTATCCATACCGGGACGCCGCCGGTGGGGAGGTCAATAACAGACGCCCCACTCCAGTTATTCCCGTCCCAAATCCTGTACTCCGGGTCATTTCCGCCGTTGTGATAGACCACCATCGCGTCTCCGCCAACGTGATCGTAGGTAATATCGAAGCCCCGATAGGCGCTGTTGGCGGCCCCGATGGATGTGGTGACCTCGAGGGGGGCTGCCCAGCTCGTGCCATCCCAAACTTCCAGATTGAGATGCCCGTCTTCGTCCAGGACTCCCAGGATTCTCTCATCCTTGAAAGGGCTGGACCTCTGGACTACCCAGCGAATCTCTCCCCCTATGTCTGGAGCGCTGTTTTCCCCTGACCATGAAGTTCCGTCCCACGTAATATATCTCGGCGTCGTAACCCTCCTCTCGCCGTATACCGTTATGACACCGGCGACACCGTTGATGATGGCATTGTCCTCTACGACGGGCTCCGGAAAGCCCCCTCCTCCCGCCTCGACATTGACATCAACATCGGAATTGATATCGGCATCCGAATTGATCTGCCCCCCCACCGTTCTCCCATCGATGGCATTGTCATCAATGTCGTAGACGATGTAATAGGTTTGAGGAGAACCCGTCAGAGACATGGGCGTCAATGGGTTGAGGGTTACCGTACCACCGACAAATGTTCCCGTCGCACCGGGCACCTCTGCATCGCCAGCATCGAAGATTCCCGGGGTTGGCCCGCTATCGTCATACAAGCTCACGAGCCCCACATCGAAGTCCAGGGCCGTTCCCGTTCGGGTAACCGTCATTCCATAGACGGGGATGGTATCCCCGTTCGGATCGAAATCCAATTTCACCATACCGACGTCCAGCTGGCCGTTCATGACCGTTGCCGGGGCGATGCCCGTACCCGTCAGGGTCAATGTCTTGGGAGGCACCCCTCCTTGGATGGTGGCGTTATCCTCGACCGGTGGCTCCGGAAAACCCGCTCCTCCGGGGAGGACGATATCTGCGTCACGATCGATATCGGTTCCGGCGTTAATCTGCGCTCCCAGCGTTCTGCCGTTTACCGCGCTGAGGGGGACATCATAGACGATGAAGTAGGTCTCCGGGGACCCGATCAGGGTTATGGGAGTCGTCGGTGTGAGGGTGACTGTCGCTCCGCTGAACATCCCCGATGCCCCGGAAACTTCCACATCCCCGGCATCGAAGCTACCGGGTGTGCTTCCGCTGTCGTCGTAGAGGCTTACCGTGCCCACGTCGGACGGCCTTGCGGTTCCACTCCGAGTGACGGTAATACTGTTGACCTCAATGGTATCCGATCCCGGGTCGAGGACGATACGCTCCATTCCCACATTTTGATCTCCGGCATTCACCGTCGCGGGCGCGATCCCCGTCCCCGTGAGGGTTAATTTCACGGATATTGTGTACTGAACGCGCATCTCCACGGCATCCACAAACCACCTGAAAACATCCTCACCGAGGACTTGTCCTTTTCCTATAATTCGAAACCTGGCGCTATCCACTTGGGTCCAGTGGGTTATGACTGGCGCTGAGAAAGGCCCTTCGGTAGTGAGGCTCTCGGGAGGAGGATCCAATTCGGTGTACCTTTTTAAGAGGTACCAGTTTTCCCCGTTATCCGGGGAATATTCGAGGTCGATGAAGTCCTCAAAATAACCATTGCCAACATAGTGGGTGAAATAGAATTCAGCCGATTGGAAAACCTCCGTTGTATTCCCGCTGTCGGCCATTGAAAATGTCCAGTTTTGCAGAAACACACCCCACTTCTCCTTGTCGGTGGATTCAGCCGTAATTCCATCGGGGGCTCCATATGCATTGGAGGGATTGGTGATCTCGACGCTGCTTGAGTAACTTTCAGCATAGAGATTTTCGATATCCGCAAATGAGGTTGCCGGTAGAAGCAACAAAAGAACAACAAGAGGAAGGGCAAGGCCAATCCGAGAGATTTTCAGCATTCTCGAAAGTATGAATCGCAGTCGAAAAAAATATCTTGAAGCGATTTTAGACACAGTCATTTTTTGTTCATCCAAAAATCCAATAGGCGCCCTGGTAAAGAACCATTATTACGCAAAATTCGTACCACACCGCAGCGAATCGGGTACTTGGAGAAATCATGAGAAATCTTTATATATACAGGTTTTTAGCGGGCCTCATGCCACTTTTGGGGCTATTTTTGTCTCCTTAGGGCGAATTATGAAAAAAAGTTAACGTTCTCGACAATTTTTGCCAATCCAATAATTTTCATTTGATTGGCATTTTCCCCTTTTATTTCCTTTTACCCGAAAGCACATATCCCAAGTATTGGTATATTTTTTGCTTTTTATGATTTAAAAGATTTACCGAAAGAGACGGAGAGGATTCCCTATGAGATCCATTACAAGAAGCTTAAAGGTCGTTGCTTTCGGGGTAGTCTTGATACTGTTCGGCGGCTCTCACACCGGATGTGAGTATGCCCTTACCGGCGCTCTGACCGGCGTTTCAATGGGGGTCGCTTACCTTTACACCAATGTTGCCGAAAAGACGGTTTCCTTTGATCTTGATAGGATGAGCAGGGCCACTGTGCTCGCCTTGAAGAAGATGGGAATGTCGATTCATGATCAATCCAAGGCCGAAGGGCAGAGGAAGATACGAGCGAAGGCAAAAGACCTGGATATTACCATTAAGTTGAAGGAAATAACCCATAAGAGCACCAAGATCAAGGTCAATGCAAGACATGTCATCATAAAGGACAAGGCCACCGCCCTTGAGATCATCCGTCAGTCCGTGGAAGCAGCCGAGGGCTTAGGTCAAAAAGAGCGCTTCGAAAACGCCTCCATCATATAACATCGGCAGTTCTCCCCACGTCCCCTCTCTGGTAACCTTCGATTCCCTCGAGTTTCCCTCGTTTTACGAGGGTTTTTTTGTAATCTGTTGATTCTATGGGAAATCAGGGACTTTCCTGCAGCTGAAACATCCCAACTGGAATAATGGAATGATGGAAAATACTGGAATCGTGGAATAATGGAGTATCGGTTATCAAAAACGAAAAAGCATTACTTTTGGTTCAGGAGCGCTCGCCCTGTGGAATAGGCTTGCCGTCACTCCACGGGGCAAGCTTGAGGATCGCTGAGTTTATCCTGAGGAACGAGGCAAATGATTCTTGGCCTTCAGCCTCAAGTCCGCTGCAAGCGGACGCTCCTCCGACCTCTATGAGGGTAATACCTATCCATGAACCCATCATTCCAGTATTCCAACCTTCCATGTGGATGGCATAACCCCATTACGCTCAGGCACAACGATGTTCTCAAGAAACTCAGGGAACTTCATTTGATTCCCCCTTCCCATTTCCCATACCATTGTGGTACATTGAAAAGCCTTCGGGGATGATTCATTTCATCCTCTTTCGGGTCGTTTATTCCTTTTAGGGAGATGAATCCATTGGGAGAGGAGCAGATGAGGGCGGAAATTATTACCATCGGGACCGAGTTATTGATTGGACAGATCGTCGATACCAATTCGGCCCATATTGGCCGGAGGCTGACCCCATTGGGAATAGATTTAGCCTATGTGACCGCCGTGGGGGACAGCAGAGCCGAGATGGCCGAAACCCTGAGCCTTGCCCTGAAGCGATCGCAGATCATCATTACTACGGGAGGCCTCGGGCCAACCGAGGACGATTTAACCCGGGAAGTGGTCTCTCAGGTTGCTGGGAGGAACCTGATATTTCACCAGCACCTCATGGATCAAATTGAGGCCCATTTCCGTCGAAGGGGATTTCAGATGGTGGCGAGCAATAGGCGGCAGGCCTTCATACCCGATGGGGCCATTCCCATCGAAAATCCCGCGGGAACAGCACCCGGCTTTATCTTGGAGGAAGAGGGGAGGGCACTGATCACGTTGCCCGGAGTTCCCCGGGAGATGGAATTCCTGATGGAAAGGGCGGTGATCCCGTATCTTCAGAAAAGATTTGCCATAAAGGAGGAAACGGTTCAGTCTAAGGTCTTGAGGGTATGCGGCCTGGGTGAGAGTTCCGTGAACGACCAGATCGCGGATCTCATCCAGGAGGGAGAAAATCCGTGCATCGGGCTCCTGGCATCCCCGGGAGATATAAAGATCCGTATCATGGCCAGGGGTAGGCGTCCTACGGAGGCGAAATCCCTCATTAAAGAGGCGGAGGCCCGGATAAGGGATCGGTTGGGAATACTCATCTATGGAGTGGATGAGGATACCCTGGAGGGGAGCGTAACAAAGCTCCTGGAAAAAATGAACCTCACCCTTTCAACGGCGGAGCCCTATACAGGTGGTTTGATCGCCCAGAGGCTGTCAGGGACCAACAGCGCGCAATTCCTCGGGGGAGTTGTGCTCAATACGGAAGAGGCAACACGGGCTTTTTTGGGCGTTGGAATGGGAGAATTCAGGAAGCTGAAGAGAGAGGGGGGAGAATTTGTCCATTGCCTTGCGCAGAAAGCGAGGGAGCGTTGTCAAAGCCATCTGGGATTGTCCGTCTCGGGGTTTTCGGAAAAGGAAAGCTCAAAAGAGGGGGGGGAGAGCAAGGCCCACCTGTATATCGGCATCGCCTCCGAAGGTATGAAGAGGTGGATCGATCACCACCTGGGGGGAACGCAAAAAATGCTTCGGGAGAGGGCGGCTATACTCGCCCTGGACACGTTGAGAAAGGAATTGTCTAAGATGACCAAGGCGTAATGGATGGGAAGGAATCGTTTAGACGGGGGAAAATATGATAAGATTTAAGCAATGCCCTCAATGCGGGACTAAAATGAGACAGTATAAGAACCCCCTGCCAACAGTGGACATCATTATTGAGGTGGAGGCGGGAATCGTCTTGATCAAGAGAAAAAATGAGCCTTTCGGCTGGGCGATTCCTGGGGGATTTGTCGATTACGGGGAAAGTTTGGAGGAGGCTGCGGTTCGGGAAGCCAAGGAGGAGACGGGGCTCAACGTCCGTCTCATCCGCCAGTTTCACACCTATTCGGATCCAAAGAGAGATCCCAGATTTCACGCCATATCAACGGTTTATTTTGCAAAGGCTCAGGGAGTTCCTACGGCTGAGGATGATGCTCAGGATGCGGAAATCTTCGATCACCATAACCTCCCTGCTGACATTGTCTTCGACCACCGGAAGATCTTGGAGGAATATTTTAAGGACAAGAACCAGAAAGGGGGCGGGGAGTGAAGATCTCGTCCGGTTTCTCTCAATCGAATTCCTTGAGCGCCTTTTCAATTCTATCTATGCCAATCTCGATATTCTCCATGGAGGTGGCGAAGGAGAGTCTTTCAAACCCCTCGGTACCGAAGGCAGCACCGGGAACCACGGCGACCTGGGCGAAATTGAGAAGATAATCCGCCAAATCCATGGAATTCCTTATGGGTTTCTCCCTAAAGGATTTGCCCAAATAGCTTGAGAAATTGGGGAAGGCGTAGAAAGCACCTGCTGGTTTGACACACGTGACCCCCTCCAAGGAGTTGAGCCTATCGATGATGTAGTCCCGCCTTTTTTGGAATTCACCTACCATGGCCTCAACCACATCCTGCGGACCGCTCAAGGCCTCCTGAGAGGCCTTTTGGGAGATGGAAGTAGGATTGGAGGTGCTCTGGCCCTGGATTTTATTCATGGCCTCAATAATGGAACTCGGTCCGGCCGTGAAGCCGATCCGCCAACCGGTCATTGAGTACGTCTTGGATACGCCATGGACAATAATGGTCCTCTCCTTGATTTCCTTATCGAGAGAGGCGATGCTGACGGACTGAAACCCGTCGTAGACGATCTTTTCGTAAATCTCGTCTGAAATGACATAAATCCCTTTCTCCAAGACGATATCCGCGATCTCCCTCAGCTCGCTTTCCGTGTACGTCATCCCGCTGGGGTTACACGGGCTGTTTAAGACCAATGCCTTGGTCCTTTTGGTGATGGCCCGTCTCAGCTTATCAGGGTCCATCTTGAACCCGCTTTCCTCCGTCGTTTCGAGGATGACGGGAAGGGCGTCGGCCAGGGTGACTATGGGGGGATAGGAGACCCAGTAGGGGGATGGAATTATCACCTCGTCTCCCGTGTCGAAGAGAACCTGGGCCAAGTTATAGAAGCAATGCTTTCCCCCACAGGAGACGAGAATTTGTGTTCGGTCATAGTCCAATCCATTGTCCCGCTTGAATTTCCCGATGACGGCATCCTTCAGCTCATCGGTCCCACCGGCCGCCGTATATTTGGTGAACCCGTTCTCCAGGGCTTTGATGGCGGCCTTCTTGATATGATCCGGGGTATCGAAATCCGGCTCCCCTGCGCCAAATCCGATTACATCGATACCCTCTGCTTTCATGGCCTTTGCCTTCGCCGTGATGGTCAGGGTTGGTGAGGGTTTGATCGCTTGGACTCGTCTTGAAATGGTCATAATACCTCCCGAAGGACTATTCCCCATAGATGGAGCCCCACAGGCAAGCCTGTGGTACCTCTTGTTACGCTCAGACGAGCGACATCCTGAGCAAAGAGCATTCACCCACGGCTAAAGCCGTGGTGCTCTGCGTCGAAGGATTGAGGGAAAACCTATTTTGAGAAGAGGATCTCCGACACCTGCTCGATGCGTTCCACTCCCTTGATTTCGTGAGGGGCCAGGGGAACCTGGATCAGTTTTATTCTATCTCCATATCGATCCTCGAGGATTTTTATATATTCCGTCTGCATCGCCTTTCTGGCCTGATGAAAAGAACAATCTGCCTCTTTGACGACGTTATTGATAATCATGTGGTTTACCATAAGTTCGTATTGATCGAAATCGCTGATGATCCTCTCCGTCTGTCTGACTCCCAGGGCTTCGGGTATGGTGACGATGATGAACTCGGACTTCTCCTGATCCCGAATGAAGTCAACGATTTTAATGGCTAAGGCTTCCCAGCTGCTGATAATATCCAACAGGGTACGTTTCCCCTTTTGGAGTTTCACGGTTTCCTTCAATTTTTCGAAGTAACTATAAATGTTCATGTAGAATTTGGTAGCTGCTTCCAGGTGTTTCAGGAAGATCTGAGGGAGATGGAGCAACCTTAAGGTGTGTCCGGCGGGGGCTGTATCCCAGACCACCAGATCGAATTGCTTGCTCTCTACCAGCCCCAGGATGTAATTCAACATGTACTCCTCCTCTATTCCGGGAGCAGTACCGATGTAATCCACGAAGTCGTAGTCTACATCGGCAAAGGAGGAGATGACCTCATAGATTTCGGCGCCAAAACGTTCTCTCCACATATTGAGAACCACGTCGGAGCTGATTTCGATGCCGTAAAGACCTCCGATCCCCGCGATGGGGGTCTGCTGATCTCCGATCTCCATCTCAAAGATATCGGAAAGGGATGGGGTTGGATCGCTGGAGATGACCAAGGTCTTTCTTCCCAAACGGGCAAAATGGACGGCGATGGCCGTAGCACATGTAGTCTTACCCACTCCTCCCTTTCCACCGATCATAACCAACTGTTTATGCTTATTTTCCAAATCAACGAGGGAATCGTTCATTATTCGTCCCCTGGAATACCTTTCGGGTTTGGTGATAGAATATATTACCAATAACTTTCGAAAGTCAAGGCGATAAATTCTGGAACTTCTTGCGTTTCTTGAGAACACCGTTGTCCGTGAACGCGATCTTTTGAAGAATTAGAATGGTGGGGAATAAAAGCTGGAAAAGCGTTACTTTTGGTTCAGGAGCGCTCGCCCTGTGAAATAGGCTTGTCGCCACTCCATGGGACAGGTTTGAGGATCACTGAGTTTATCCTGAGGAACGAAGGACTGAGGCACAAGGCAAAATATTCTTGGCCTTCAGCCTCAAGTCCGGTGCAGGCGGACGCTCCTCCAACCTCTACCAGGGTAATATCTATCCATGAACCCATCATTCCAATATTCCACTATTCCAATATTCCCGCTGCAGGAAAGCCCCTGAGTTCCTAATAGAGTCAACAGGTAACAAACATAGTCCCTATAAAACCCAGGAAACTTCAGAGATAAAGAGAGAAAAAGCTTGACATTTTGTCGTATTATTTTATTGTAAGTGCTTGTTCTTTCACTATGAATGGGAGAACGAGTTTGAAGGGATACATTGAGATCGACCGGGAGTTTTGCAAAGGATGTAAGCTGTGCATCGAGTTTTGTCCCAAGGGGATCATTTCGCTCTCCAATAATCTCAATCAAAAGGGTTATCATCCCGCTTACTTTACCGAGGAGAATACCAAGAAAGAGAAGCGACAGTGCACGGGTTGTTCAATATGTGCAATTGTCTGCCCTGAAGTCGCAATAGAGGTCTATCGTGGCTAAGGTGTTAATGCGGGGAAACCATGTTGTAGCTGAAGCGGCCATAAGGGCTGGGTGTCGGTTCTATTTCGGCTATCCCATAACCCCTCAGAATGAGACGCCCGAGTATATGGCCGCGGCCTTATCAAAGCTGAAAGATGGCGTTTTCATACAGGCCGAAAGCGAATTGGCGGCCATCAATATGGTGATCGGTGGGAGCATGGCGGGTGTACGGGTGATGACCTCCTCCTCCAGCCCGGGGATCAGCCTAAAACAGGAGGGAATTTCCTATCTGGCTGCCCTTGAGCTACCCGCGGTCATCGTCAATATGTGCAGGGGAGGACCTGGTTTGGGCAATATTGCTCCTGCCCAGTCTGATTATTTTCAGGCAACGAGGGGAGGGGGACACGGGGATTACAGGAATATCGTATTGGCCCCCAGCTCATGTCAAGAATTGGCGGAACTCACCATGGAAGCCTTCGATTTAGCGGATATTTACAGAATCCCCGTCATTATCTTGGCCGATGGAATGTTGGGCCAGATGATGGAACCCGTTGAATTTCCCGACCATAAAAACCCGAAGAAGCTCTCCCCGAAGGACTGGGCCCTCACAGGGGCAAAGGGAAGGCCCGGCCGGGTCATTAGATCCCTCATTTTGGACCCAGTTCTGGAAGAGGAACACAACTGGAAGCTGATGAGGAAGTACGAGAGGATCCAAAAAAAGGAGGTCAGATATGAGACCTTCTTGCTTGGGGACGCAAAGATGGCTGTCGTTGCCTTTGGAACCGCAGCGCGCATCGCAAAGGGAGCGGTACAGAAGGTGAGGGAGCAGGGCCTTAAGGTTGGATTACTTCGGCCTATTAGCCTTTGGCCTTTTCCGGAAAAAGTCCTTGTGGAATTGGGAAAGAGGGTAAAGCTCTTTTTCGTCTTCGAGATGAACATGGGGCAAATGGTCGAAGACGTGAGAATTGCCCTGGGAAGGGATGGAGATATTCATTTTTACGGGAGGCCTGGCGGCGTCGTTCCAACCCCTTTGGAGATTTCCCGAATCATATCTAGCCACTACTTGCGAAAGAGACTTTGAGCGCGGGGTTATGAAGAAGGTTTTTTCCAGGCCGAGGAGTTTAAGAAAGGTCCCATTCCATTACTGTCCCGGATGCGGCCATAGTATCATTCACCGCTTGGTGGCCGAAGTCATCGATGAGATGGGGTTGAGGGAGATCACCATCGGAGTCCCCCCTGCGGGATGTGCGGTCCTCGCCTACTTCTACTTCGATTTCGATATGGGAGAATCGCCCCATGGGAGGGGAACCGCCCTGGCAACGGGTCTTAAAAGGGCGCTTCCCGACAGATTGGTATTCACGTACCAGGGGGATGGTGATATCGCCGCTATTGGAACCGCCGAAACGATCCACACCGCTAATAGGGGTGAGAACATCACCGCCCTCTTCATCAATAACGCTTGCTACGGCATGACAGGGGGTCAGATGGCTCCAACCACATTGTTGGGGCAAAATACAACGACTTCTCCTGGAGGAAGAGAAGGACTTCGGGATGGTTACCCCATTCGGTTGAGCGAAATGCTGGCATTAACCGATGGAAGTGCTTATATCGAAAGAACGGCGGTAAACAGTCCTGTCAATATCAGGAAAACAAAGAAGGCCATTGCCAAAGGCTTCAAAGTTCAAATGGATGGCCTTGGATTTTCCCTCATTGAAATAGTATCTCCATGCCCCACCAATTGGAGGATGAGTTCCCATGAGGCATGTCAATGGATTGAAAAGGAGATCATCCAGTACTACCCCTTGGGCGTGATCAAGGATGTAACGAAAAGGGGCCAGGGATGCTGATCAATACGATCTTTTCGGGATTTGGGGGGCAGGGCGTACTGTCAATGGGATATATCTTTGCCTATGCGGCGATGTCGGATGGGAGAAATGTGACATATCTCCCATCATACGGCGCCGAAGTAAGGGGTGGCACTGCCAACTGCACGATAGTCATCTCGGATGAGGAGATCGCTTCGCCCGTTGCCTCATCTCCTGAATTCGTAGTGGTCATGAATAATCCATCCCTATTGCGATTTCAGAACGTAGTCCAATCCGGCGGCATCATCTTTTTAAATGCAACCATGATCGATGCTCGACCCATTCGTGGTGATATCGAACTTTTCGAAATTCCAGCCAATGACATAGCTAAGGAGTTGGGTAATGAGAGGGTTATGAACATGGTTATGTTGGGATTCTTCATCAAGAAGACAGGGCTCGTTTCACGGGAGGCCGTAGAAAAGACATTGGAAGACACATTCTCCCCAAGGGGAAAAACAATGGTCACCTTGAACAAAAAGGCCTTTATGGAAGGCCACAACTACGATTGAAGGATCAATTGGAACAGGAGGAAGGGATGTCCGTAAAACAGATTTCCATCAGCGTGGAAAATGTTCCGGGGAAATTTTCGAAAGTGATCGAATACCTAGGGGAAAATGGCATCAGTATTATCGCCCTCAGTGTAGCCGATACTGCGGATATCAGCGCCGTTCGATTTGTGGCCAATGATTACGAGAAAGCGGCCAATGTGTTAAAAAGCCGTGGTTATTCCGTCAAGATAACGGAGGTATTAGCCGTAGAAGCCCCGCATCACCCCGGGGGACTCAATGCCGTCCTGAAGCCCCTCAAAGAGGCAAATATTAATATACATTACCTCTATACCTGCTTAGCGAGATCTGAAAACGCCGTGCTCATCGTGGGAGTGGATAACATGGAAGAGGCCATTCGAGTTCTGAGGAAAAATTGGGTCCGGATGATTGATGAGGAGATATACACGATCTACCTCCAATAGCTTGATTTCATAAAATTTTCCTACGATGGACTCGCGTAACTATGGAGGCCCGCGAGGATATATGAAACGCCGAAGTAGGTAAACAGAACGGCGATAAAACCGAGAAGGGATAGAATCGCCATTCTCCTTCCCCTCCAGTCCCGAGTGACCCTGGCATGGAGAAATGCCGCATAAATGAGCCAGGTAATGAGGGACCAGGTTTCCTTTGGATCCCAACTCCAGTAACTTCCCCAAGCATAATGTGCCCAAGCCGCCCCGGTGATGATTCCCACCGTCAACATGGGGAATCCAATAACGATCGACCGGTAATTGACTTCATCCAGCATTTTGGTATTCGGCAGCCATCCAATGCCTCCGGAGATCCCCTCCCATCGATGCTGAATCAAAAAGAGAAGGCTGACCCCGAAGGAGACGGCAAAAGCGGCGTAGCCGAAAAAGCAGGTGATGACGTGGATGGCAAGCCAATTGCTCTGCAATGCCGGCATTAACGGTTTTATCGTTGCATCGCTGCCGGGAAGAATGGATGAGGCGGCTATAGCCATGCAGGCAAACAGGGTGGCGAAGGTCCCGATAATCCTCTGTTTAAAACGAAATTCGAGCAAGAGATATATGAGGACAATGGTCCATGAAAAGAAGATCAGCGATTCATACATGTTCGACAAGGGGACATACCCGTATCCTGTTTTATGGGTTTCGACCCATCGGTAGATGAGGCCGAGGGTGTGGATGAACAACCCCCCCGAAATAAGGGATGTGGCTGCTATCCCAATATACCTTTTTCGGTTGGCGAGGAAAAAGAGATACACTATAAAGGTACAGAGATAAACGTACATGGAGACGGAGAAGAGGGTAGGGCTTATCAGATCCATTTCCATACTGTTACCCCGGTCGAAACCAGTTCCCTTGAATTTAATAGATAATATTCAGGATCCATAGTCCGTGTCAACCTCTTGGGGGGCAGTTTCAGAGATCTTGAATATGGCAATAAACTGTGATAATAATATAAGATTAGCCTTTGTATGAATACCTTCAGTTCGGGGGGTTCGATCATGCATATTGATGAGAGCAAGAAGTTCGACAAAAGAACCATCCAGAGGGACCTGAAGGCAGGGACCATTTCCGCCAAGGAGTGGGAGCAATTTCTCAACGGGCTCCCCGATGTTTCCGATAAGGTAGACTTCGTCATGTCTGAAGAAGAACAAGAAGAACAAAAAGAACAAGATGAAGAGATCATCGAAGATAAGGGGGAAAAACCCAAGGAATCCGTTGGCGAAGGGAGGACCTCGGAGAAGAAATAAGAGCTGAGGCGGATATGCCTATCTACGAATATCGCTGCAAGAGATGTGATGGAGAATTTAACACACTGATCATCCGTTCTGGAGACGAATTGAGAATTCGATGTAAAATGTGTGGCTCGACCGAACTGACGCGTTTGTTATCACGCTTCTCCTATCACCAGTCGGAGGAGTCCCGTCTCGCGGAATTCGACACGAGAAAATCTCGAGATGATACCTTCTATAAGGATTCCCGCAACGTAGGGTTATGGGCCAAGAAGCGTGCTAAAGATTTGGGCGTTGATTTGGGACCAAAATTCGATGAAGTAGTGGACAGGGCTCGCACAGGAAAGATTCTCGAGGATTACGAAAAATAAATAAATGAATAATAATAATGACTTGAATTTCCATTGCTTTGAATAAAATCAAGAAATAAAAATGGCGGAAAGAGACTATTACAAAATCCTAGGCCTCGGCAGGGATGCCGGTGAAGAGGAGATTAAGCGATCCTACCGGAGATTGGCAATGGAATATCATCCGGATAGGAATCCTGGCGATAAGGAAGCGGAGGAGAAATTTAAAGAGGCCTCCGAGGCTTACGAAGTATTGAGGGATCCACAAAAGAGGGAGATCTACGACCATTACGGCCACGAAGGACTGAGAGGAACAGGGTTCACCGGCTTTAGGGGATTTGAGGATATCTTCTCCACATTCGGCGATATCTTCGAGGATTTTTTTGGATTTGGAACCACCCGAAGGGGGGGGAGAGCAATGGCAAGGGCCGGTGCCGACTTGAGGTACGACGTGATCGTATCCTTTCTCGACGCCGCCTTCGGGAGGGAGATAGATATTGAGATACCCAAGTCCATGAGGTGCGATCATTGCGGAGGTTCCGGAGCTGAACCCGGGACATCTCCCTCATCTTGCCCCACATGTCGAGGGCATGGTCAGGTCTCTCGTTCCCAAGGGTTCTTCAGCATAACCACCACCTGTCCCCACTGTCAGGGGGAAGGAGAGGTTATTCATACGCCGTGTAGTCAATGTAGGGGCAGGAAAAAGGTGAGAAAAAAGAAGAGCATCGCCCTGAAAATTCCCCCAGGGGTGGAGACGGGATCCAGGCTGAGATTGAGGGGAGAAGGAGAAGAAGGCGAGAGGGGCGGTCCACCTGGGGACCTCTATATAATTATTCACGTAGAACCCCACGAATTCTTTGGTAGGGACGGAGATGATATTACCTACCAGATTCCCATATCCTTTTCCCAAGCTGCCATTGGAGGGGAAATCGAAGTCCCGACCTTGAACGGGACGAGGAAATTAACCATCCCAAGGGGTACTCAGGGTGGACAGATCTTTCGATTAAAGGGGGAGGGTTTTCATCACATGAGGGGATTTGGGAGGGGAGATGAGATCGTTCAGGTTATCGTGAAGACCCCGACTAAATTGACCAAAAGACAGGAGGAGTTGCTGGGGGAGTTTGCAGCGATCGAAGAAGGGAAGGGCAAAAAGGGGTTTTTCAGGAAAAGGGGAAGATGAGGAAAACCGTAATCTGTCCAAAATGTCGAAAGAAGACGACGTGGAGGGAAAATCCCTATCGCCCTTTTTGCTCAGAACGGTGTAAGCTCATCGATTTGGGATCGTGGATAGATGAACGGTATGCAATTCCCGAGGAGAAAGGCAACCAACCATCGAATAGTGAGGAGTTGAAAGCATAAGATTGAACGAAATTTTGGGGCATATTGCTTATTTCATCGAATAGCGCCCGTAAATCCCTTGCCTACTCAATTTCCCGCCAGGCTTTCATATTCGCCCCGTAACGAGACTTTTTCCTCCAACGGCATAGAGAGACAGAAGCATAGGGAGATATCAAATTTTATTCATTCCGATGGCTCGGGCAACATGCTTTCCGTAATATCCCCGACAGATGACCAGCTATTGGTGGCGCTATCATAGGAGACGGTTCCCGTGATTCCCGATTCAGCAGTTGCAGTGGCCGTGACAGTAAACGTGTCGGCATCACCTGCCGTTTCGTAGGTAAAATAGAGGGACTCCCTTACGTCCACCCCCTTTTTCAGGAAAATCGTTGAAGCCGTATCCCCAGTGGCTGTGAAGAAATTCAACGTTCTCATTTGCTCAACCTTTTGTGAGGTTTTGATTGCCTTGATCATGCCCAATGCCTCTCGTACCTTACACGTCTCGCTGTAATTGAGATACAGGGGAACGGCAATGCTGGCTAGAATGCCTACGATGATGATGACCACCACCAACTCCACCAGGGTAAAACCCTTTTGGGGATTCAAGGCCTTTTTCATTTCATTAAAATTAAAACCAGGGATATCATCATTTGTTGGAGCCCAGAAGAGGGTATTTATTGGAATATCCAGTATGTTACAGGTGAAGATCTGTGGTTATTTCGATTTTTTGATAAAAGTTTACATAATATATCTTATCAGACCTTTTTTAGTGGCTTTCCAATATTTCCCATGGTGTTTTCCTGAATTTCTTCATCCCTTCATATACCGTATCGTTCGCTTTCAACAATTAAGGTTGAAGGCTTCGTAAAAAGTCCATCTGCCATTCGACAGGCCGTTCGACAAGCTCACGGTCCTGAGCAAGGTCGAAGGACTCACGGCCTTGAGCGAAGCCGAAAGGCTGCGTTCCGCTTCATCCTTCGTCACTGCACCGTACTTCTCTGTACGCTTCATTCCTCAGGATTTGCGCGCCTTGCATCTGGATCTTTTTTCTTTGCCTCTTATTTTGACTTTTTACAATGGCGTCAAGGTTGGGATATTTTTCACACCGCCTATATTTCCATCCTCTGTTTCTTCTTAAATCAGTGACTCACCATTCCACTTTTCCCTTTGGCGTCGCCGCGTTGTTTATCATCTTCGAAGAACGCTATAACCTCCGCATGGCTCCGATTGGCTTGCCATGAGTACTTCTCCCAAATTAGAGAATCTCAGTGCCATAGATTTCGGCAACAAAATACGCGCTGCCGGAGCATTTTTATTATTTTCGGCGCCGGTATCATTGTGAGGCAGCTTCCTAACGTCCCGTGGCCCACTAGCCATGAAGGGTCCGAGTGTCATCGTAATAAAAATAAAATTATAATATCAAACACTTATATGAATTTCCCTCAAAATACCCTTTATTCCAATAATTCCAAGCGTTTTCCGCCGATATACAATTATCCTTTTGTTATGATTAGAGATTTTTTCCCGAATAATAAGCGAACAAATCCATATTGTCAAGGAAAAATTAAGATTTAGACGAAAAAACCCTATATCTCATAGAAAATACATCAAATGAAATAAAACTATTTGAAAGTATTGATAATTTGTGAAACTACCTTTATGATGAGGAGGGGTTATGCAGGGAAACTTGACGGGAAACGACGAACTGGAGGCTGGAAGATTTTTATGGGGAAAATAGAGCTAACTATGGGGAATGATAGGGAAGTTATTATTCTTTACAGCTCGCGCCAGTTGGTAACCTCGAGCCGCAGGGAGTGAGGGAGGCCATATTCGAGGTAGCTGTTACTGGCGGGTTTTCCCGGAAGCTCGAGT
Source organism: Thermodesulfobacteriota bacterium (assembly GCA_030145085.1). GTDB lineage: Bacteria > Desulfobacterota > BSN033 > WVXP01. The sequence continues at coordinate 44,500 of JAQYWG010000001.1, read as the reverse complement.
CGGTCAATCCGGAGGGTCGGCATGAGCACTTCTTCCCTCATCCTTATTTCCGTGGATGAATCGGGGTCTTCAATCCACCTAAACCACGTGTATATCCCGGTACCAGAATCATAACTGTAAAGGTAGTAGTAACCATCATTAGAATCTGGAGGATCGTTGTTGAGATTTCCCTGATTGTCCTTGCCGTCGATACTCTCCCAATTAATCCCATCCTCATAGATATACCTGAAGTATGTTCCCCACCATTTTACCTCACGGGTGCCCCCTGTAACTGTCCAACTAAGCTCCAGATCTAGATATTTGATACTGAACTGCTCCACACTGCTGAAATCGAAGGGTATGCCAGGGTCAATATTCTGTGGGGTGATCTTAATCCTTTTCCAGGAACTGTAAGCCTCCCCGCCGGCCTTTTCGCCATCCGTCAGATCACGGATTTCGTTGGCATACTCCTCTCCTGTATGGTGGTATCGGACGGTTCCCCACTCAGAATCAGGATAGAGGGTATCCAACAGGACGGGGATTGTGTTCCCACCGGAGTCTCTCAATGTGATTTCATAATGGGCCTCACGGCGAGTGGTCTTGGTGAGGTCGGTACTGGTCCTCTTGAAATTGTCCAGCGCCATCCAGAAGGTGATGGTATCATAGTAGTCCCAATTCTGCGGGCTAGAATCCGGGATATGCGGGTCTTCAAAGTCACCGGTGGTAAAATCGAGCCTGAGGTTTTCCCCTATTGCCGGATAGTTCTTGGGCTGCCAGTTGTCACGGTCCGTGTAAACCCTCATGAGCTCGGGGAGCTCATCCTCCCCGCCATCGGCATAATTCCCTTGCGTGGTGTCGATCTCATCCTGGGTGTATATGCCCTGAGTGTAGGCCAATTCCGGGGTTGACTCATTCAGTTGCCAGTTGTTGGAGGAGTCAAAATCCTCTGCCTCGGCCCTCTCGTAGGTAAGGGTGGGTTTTGAAACGGTTGTGCTGTACATGTAGCCGTTGATGACATTCTCGTCGTAGATGACGGTCCAGCCGTCGTCCTGGAGCACGATGTGGTTTCCGGCCACCATGCTGCCCAGGAAGTAGGCCGTGTACCTGACTGGCCGCGAGAAATCGGTTTGATGGGTCAGGATTCCGTCGTCACAATACTGCCCATTCAGGGTAATGTCATTGAAGGCAATAGCAATGCCGTTGACCTTGGTATCGTAATTCCCCACTAGAAAAATGTTTTGGGCCACCAGGACCAATCTCCCCACATTTCCGCAGTCGATTCGGTCCACAGTAATATCGCCATTGGCGATGAATGTAAGGTCAAACTTCTCAGGAGGATACCCTTCCCAGTCGCAGTTCCTAATGTCCCCCTGGTCATTCAGGTGCCCGAAATCAACCCCGGTGATGGTGATATCTCCATTGACGTAGATAACGCTCCGACCGGAATCACCTTCCGTCGGGTCATTGGAAGAGGTGAAGGTTTGATCGCCCGCATAAGTTCTCAGGTTCAAATCCTGAAAGTAGTCCGGTATTGTGTCGTTATCATCATCGATGTAATCCCCATCCGTATCGAAGATTCCGCGGGGCAGTTCAACTTCGCCCGTTACAACCGGGTCCGAGAAGATGAAATCCCATTTATCCCAGATTCCGAAGTCAGTCGGTCCCCCTCTGTAGAGAAAACCGGTCATAGAATCCCCATCCGGGGTCACAAATTGTCTGGGCTGCGAGGAAAGGGGAACCTCCACCCCGCTGGCAAAGAACGCACTAGCTGCTGCCGAAATACCCTTCCCTCCAACCCTCTCGCCCAGGGTCCCCGGAAGGCCGACATATGCCTCAAATCTTCGATTCACGTCGCCGGGATCGAAGGTAAAAACGTCTTCGGTCACCGTCAGTCCGGCTTCTCCATCACCGTCCACATCCACCGACCCCAGGACTCGAACCCTCACTTTGCTCTTAGGTTCCGTTGGCTCTAGTTTGGAGGCATCCTGTATCATGGAAACCCTGAAGTAAGGTTCATCCGCCACGCCGGGAAAGAAATCCCCTTCCGTGGGGTTGGCGATGGAAATGGCGTTGGCCTCGGCAGCGGCATCGTAGTCGTTGCTAAAAGGATTCATCCCGGGGATCTGGTGACTTTCCCTGATCATCCATCGTACCTTATCAAAGCCGGCCTCCGAGGCATAGAGGGCTTTTGACAGGTTCGTATCGTACCCGAACAGATCGATATCCGTCTCCCCGAGCCTGTAAAAGGCCAATCCGAAAAGCGTAAGGAAGAAGACGAATATGATGGCGGTCACCAAGGCCGCGCCGCCCTTCCCTTTTGCCCCAATTCCCTTCGCCCTCATTCTCATACCTCGTGGCCCGGCAGGCGGTATGTCATCCCCTCAATTTCACCGTTGAGCCAAATTTGATTTCCAGATCGTCAGGCCCATCGCCGTTATCCAGATCGTGTCGGAGCTCAAACCGAATAATCACGCGATCTCCATCCTTCGTAAACCGCAGCTCATCGCAGAGGATCCGGTGGGTACGGTTTACACTCCCCACGGTGTGGCTGTCATCCAGGACTTCCATGGGGGTGAGGGTATCGTAATTATCCCCCCAGTTGATGTCTTTATTAACATCATCAAGGCTGAAACACTGCGTGCTAGCATCCGGGTAAGTGATCATAAGCTGAGTAGGAGGCGGAATGCTTCCCGCCACTAGATCGGTGGTCTTCCCCTCTCGAATGGCCCCGGCCATTTCCTCCATGAGGAGGCTTCCGACCCTCTGCAACTTCAGTTGCGCCCGTCCGTTATCTATGGTTCCGACGTGATAGATGAAATAGAAGGCAATGGCCGCCACGACGACGGCGAAGATGATGGCGGCGACGACCAGCTCGATGAGCACGCTTCCCCGTTGGTCGTTCTTCCGAAAGATCATAGGGCGACTCCTCATATTTTTGTTCATGGTGTGGCTTTCTCTACGGGGAGATGTAGGTCCTCAGTTCAGCCACCAATTTATTTATATCATTTAAGGTTACATTTCCGGGGTTCAGCCGTTGGTCGTAGACCGCCAACTCGACGCGCTTGTAGTCCACCTCGTCTGGGCCTGTGCCATCGGCGGGGTTATCTATATCATAAACGGTCCACTCCCGGTAAAATGGCCTGTCGTCCGCATCTGGATCCCCAGCACTGTCTACACGGTCCGAGTGTGTTTCTCCACTAAAACCTCCGCTCAAATCGTCGTGGAAGTAGCCCAGGTCCTTCAACTGTTCCATCTTATCCTGGGCCAAGACAAGGCCACATCTCATGTGGCCGAAGGTTTCGATATTGCCCCTGGCCGTTGAGAAGAAATAGCTGATGGAGGTGAGGGTGATGGCCAAAATGATGATGGCTATGAGGGTCTCAAGGAGGGAAAGCCCTTTTACATCCTTCAAACCATTTCTGAGAAAGGAGAGCTTACCAATGGAATTTGAAGCAGAATTTCTCATTCAGATGGGACCGATATCGGGAAAAGAGAAGGGAAGAACCACCTCCCTTCTCACGGAAGTTTACTGGAGTAATGTTTGCATTAGCCGCTCGGCTCAGTGGGCAACATGTCGTCCAGTATGATTGACCCGTCGGCCGCCCAGCTTCCAGGAGGAGAGACTGTTGGGTTATACTGGTAAGTTATGGTCCCCCCTGCTTGACCGAAATCGGCTGTAGAGGTGGCGACGGCCTGAAAGCCCCCGGCTACTGGCACATCCATGGATGTTACATAGGTGAAAAACTTCGTATCGCTTATATCAATTCCTTTGTTCCTAAAAGTAGCGATATCCGCTGCATTGTAAAAGTTGGTCGTCCTCTGCATCTCCACCTTTTGAGAGGTAATGATGGCCCCCATGATACTGGTTGCCTCGGTTACCCTTGCCCTTTCGACGTATCCCGTATACAGGGGAACAGCGATAGCGGCCAGAATACCGACGATGATGATGACCACCATCAATTCCACCAGGGTAAAACCTCTGTGATTTAAGATCCTTCTCTTTTTCATGGCTTCCTCCCTCTATGACCCATAGTATGGGCCTTTATCTTCTGACAACTCTATTAAGCAACTATCATGCCAATTTACAAACTTTCCGGTAATTAATTACATTGTGTCTAACTATTTGTTATTATTAATTAATTTCTGATCAACTATTGAGATATCCCTCTTTACCCTCAGGAAACAGGCCCATGATCAAAAAAAATCGGTAATCAATTACCGGTAATCTCTTTCCTCCTTGCTATGGTCCAGCTCAGGAGGATTGATCAAAAAGCCCGTATTTCTTCATCTTGTTATAGAGGGTCTTGAGGCTTGTCCCAAGGAGAGAGGCCGCCTCTTCCCTTTTCCAACCAACCTTATCCAATGCCTGAATAATGAGCTTTTTTTCGACCTCGGCTATGATCATCTCCACCTTTTCGTTTAATGGGATATCCGTTTCAAGCTTCTCCACGTCGAAGTGAGATTTTTTCGTCTGCCCGCGTATCTCCGGGGGCAGGTCCCATTCCTGGATGACCGGTTCCTTGGCCAAAATAATAGCCCTCTGCACGATATTTTCCAGCTCCCTCACGTTTCCAGGCCAGGAATAGGTGATCAAGAAATCCATGGCATCTTCAGAAAACCCCTCGATATCCTTGTGAAACCTTGTCTTGGATAAGCTCACGAAATGATCCACCAAAAGGGGAATATCTTCCACACGCTCCCTCAGGGGAGGAATGTGGATGGGAAGAACGTTGAGCCGGAAATAGAGGTCTTCCCGGAAGCGTTTTTCCATGACCAGTTGAGCCAGATCTTGATTGCTGGAGGCGATAATCCGGACATCGACCTTAATGGGCTTAACCCCCCCTACCCTTTCCACTTCCCTCTCCTGCAGCACCCTCAATAGCTTGGCCTGGGTTGCCAGGCTCATGTCCCCGATTTCGTCCAGCAACAGGGTCCCTTGGTTGGCCAGTTCAAATTTGCCCAGCTTCTGCCTGGTTGCGCCGGTGAAGGCCCCCTTCTCGTAGCCGAAGAGCTCGCTTTCCAGAAGGGTCTCCGGAATGGCTACGCAGTTTAGTTTGACAAAGGGTTTTGCCCTCCGTGGGCTATTGTAATGAATGGCCTCCGCGATCAATTCCTTTCCCGCTCCGCTCTCCCCGGTAATCAGGACGGTGATGTCATTATCGAAGACGGTCTCCGCCATATCGAAGACCTCCCTCATTTCCTTGCTGTTTCCCACAATATTGAAAAACCCCCTCCTCTTTTCGACCGTCTCCCTCAGTTGTCTGAGTTCATTCTGAAGGTGTTCCCTCTCCAGAGCCCGCTTAACCACTACCCTCATCTCGTTGATATCCAAAGGCTTGGTGAAGTAATCGTAGGCACCTTTCCGTATTGCCTCGATGGCGATATCCTTTGAGCCATGTGCGGTAACCATGATCACCGCCATCTCCGGATTGGTCACCTTAATGTTTGCCAGAACCTCCATCCCATCCATTGAGGGGAGTTTCAGGTCCAAAATCACCAAATTGAACCGATCTTGCCCGATCTTCTCCAGGGCCTCCTCCCCGGAGGCGATGGCATCCACCCGATATCCCTCCTTTTGCATTGCCTCGGAGAGAAAGAAGCTCATACTGGGATCGTCCTCTACGACCAATATCCTCTCTTGAGCCATGGACTGGTTCCCATACCAAAAGGTTAAAATTGAAATAATTCTAGCATTTTGGCAAAATATTTGCAACAATATCAATAGCTCCTTGTTTCTTGACACGGTGACATTTTGAGCCTACAATTTGATTTAAAGAGAAAAGAAAAATCATGGAAAAAAAGAGATTTGGCGGCTTAGGTTTAAGATTATTTATCCTCACCCAGGTTTTCACCACCCTCATCGTCCTCGGCACCGGATTTTGGGCCATCGAGACCAACCGGATTGCCCTCTTGCGCCGAAAGAAGCCCCCCACAATTTGGCAGGTAAAGCAGTCGCTCCAGACCATCCGAGTCAAGGTGTTGATCGGAGGCGTTATTGCGTGTCTGTCGGGCATCGCCCTCACCTTGGCCATAACCAAGCCTATCAAAAAGCTGATCGAAAGCGTTCAATCGGCCGCTGTGGGCGATTTCACCAAGACCATCGACGTGCCCAGTCAGTTTGAGTTCTCGCAGTTGGTGCAGGCATATAACCAGATGCTTTCCTCCCTGAAGAAGTCGGAGGAACACCTTCGAAAGGTCTTCTATGCCGCCGATGATGCCATCATGACCACGGACCGAGAGGGCCGGATTACCCTCTGGAGCGAAAGTTCTGAGCGGATGTTCGGATACGGCAAGGACTATATCGTGGGAAAGGGCCTGAGTACGCTCCACTCGCCCAAGATGAAGCCGGATCTCATCCAGCACATGCAGGAATCCGCCATGAAAAAAGGACGCTGGCAAGGTGAGATCGTCTATTCCAATAGCAAGGGGCATTCCATCGACGGATGGTGCGTGATGACCACGTTGACCGAGGAAACCGGGGAAATCATCGGATATCTGAGCGTGGTCAGGGATATGACCGAGAAGAAACAGATGGAGATGCAGCTGATTCAGGCAGATAAAATGGCCTCCCTGGGAGAACTGGCCGCGGGCGTGGCCCACGAGATCAACAATCCCCTTTCGGGTATCCTCAGCAACGCCGAGTTTCTCCAAGAGGAGATCCCCGAGAATAACGAGGAACAACAGGAGGAAATCCGGGAAATCATCGAGAACAGCCAGCGGATTAAGACCATTGTCCAGGATCTGCTCAACTTCTCCAGACAGAGGGATTCAAAGACTTACACGACCCTCGACATTTCCTCGGTCATCGCCTCCTCTCTCAACCTTACCGAACATCAGATCCACCTCGATCGTATTAAAATCGTCAAGGAGATCCAGGAGACACTGCCCTTCGTCAGGGGAAGCTTCAATCAAATCGAACAGGTCTTCATCAACCTGCTCAGCAATGCGCGGCACGCCTTGAATCAGAAATATCCCAGTCCCCATGAAGATAAAACCCTCCTTATCCGAACCGATCAGGTAGAGGAGAACGGTAGGAAATATGTACGTGTCGAATTTCATGACAAGGGCATCGGCATACCCGAGGAAGATATGGACAAGATCTTCAACCCCTTTTTCACCTCAAAGGAACAGGGTCAGGGGACCGGTTTGGGCTTGAGCATCAGCTTTAATATCATCCAGGAACACAAGGGCGCTATTCGTTTCGATAGCAAAGAAGGGGAATACACCAAAGTGACCATTGATCTTCCCGTATATGAAGGAGATATCGAAGATGACGAATGAGGATCAAGGGTTGAACAGGTCGAGGATCCTCGTGGTCGATGATGAGTTGACGATCAGGAAATCCATCCAAAAGCGTTTGGAAAAGGAGGGATATGAGGTAACCTCGGCCGATAACGCCAAGGATGCCCTCCAGCTCTTTCAGGAGAACTCCTTCGATACGGTCATTTCGGACATCCGCATGGAGGAGATGGACGGTCTCGAACTCCTCCAGAGGCTACAAGACCAGCGCAGGGATATCCCGATTATCATGGTCACAGGTGCACCCTCCCTGGATACGGCCCAGGAATCCATTAAGGCGGGGGCCTATGATTATATCACCAAGCCCATTGAACGGGAAATCCTGATCAATACCGTTAAGAGGGCCCTTGAGAAGAAGAGGCTCAATGATCAAATCAAAGAGTATCAGCGGAGTTTAGAGCTGAAGGTGCGGGAACAGACGAAGACCATCTTCGCCATTTACAAGTTCGCCAACCAGCTCAATTCAATGGATAACCTCGAGGACGTAGTCAATTCCGTGGTGAATTTCGTGGCCGATTTCATGTATAGTAAGAGGGTATCCATTATGCTGCTCGACGAAAAAGGTGAATACCTCAGCATTAAGGGTGCCATTGGATTGGAAGAAGAGATAGTGAGAAAGACGAGGATAAGGAGGGGTGAGGCAATTGCGGGAAAGATTTTGGAAACGGGGAAGGCCATCAGAGTCGATGACATCGGCTCCATGAAGGCGGAATCGGATCGGTATTCCCAGTATAGGTCCTTTATGAGCTTTCCGCTCATGCAAGCTCCCCTCAAGGCTACCAACCTCTCATTGGGGATCATTAACGTAACGAATCGTTTTGGGGATCAACCCTATGTTGAGGAAGATTTGGAAAATTTGGATTTCATCGCTGATACGGCTTCCGTTGCCATCAACAATCAACTGAAGAGCATTGAGATAGAGAGGAGTTATTTTCGGACCATGAAAGCCCTTGCCAGGGCCGTTGAGGAGAAGGACCGGTATACAAGGGGGCACTCCGAAAGGGTGAAGACCTATGCCGTTGAAATGGCCAGACACCTGGGACTGCTAAGTGAAATCACCTCTACCATTGAATACGCATGTGTGTTGCACGATATCGGGAAGATCGGAATCCCCGATGCCATCATTCACAAGGATCGAGATCTCACCGATGAGGAATATACACAGATAAAGGAACACCCGGCAAAGGGCGAAAATATTATCCGAGTGATCCCTTTTTTGGAGCCCGCCCAGCCCATCATTCGCCACCATCATGAGAGGTTCGATGGTACTGGATACCCAGATGGATTGAGGGGGAAAGAGATCGAGTTGGGGGCTCGGATCATTGCCATAGCGGATACCTATGACGCCATGACCACCGAGCGACCTTACAGGGGGCCCCTTCCCAAGGATGACGTTATTGCCGTCCTCAAGGAGCAGAAGGGGAAGCAATTCGATCCCGAGTTGGTCGATATCTTCGTCCGATACCTTTTAGACCAAGGGGATTAATCCGCCTATGAAGATACGGTCGAGGTTGGTCGGAATCCGTATTTTCATCGCCATCCAGGTGTTCACTACACTCCTGGTCCTCTTTACGGGATTCCTCGCCATTGAGATCAATGAACGAGAGCTCCTCCGATCCCCCAACAACCCCCCAACCATCGCCAAAGTCAAGGCGGCAACGCAACAAATGCGAATTTACGTTTTGATCGGAGGATTCGTGGCGTGCCTCTCGGGTGTAGTGCTCACCTATGCCATCAAGAGACCGATCAAACAGCTAACCAGAGGGGTCCAATCCGTCGCCCAAGGAGATCTCAGCCAAAGCTTGGAACTCTTCCCCCAGGAGGAGATCAACCAACTGGTTCAGGCCTACAATCAAATGGTCTCTTCATTGAATCGATACCTCCTGGAGACTTCTGTCGGTGCGGTGGTAACCATCAACTCCGATGGCATTATTGCGACCTTCAACCCTGCTGCTGAGACCATATTTGATCATGATACCCGGGACGTAGTGGGAAGACACTTCACGGATCTCTTCCCCATCCATAAATCCAACAAAGCGCTCACGGATATGATACTTCTTGGGATTGAGAAGGAAATGCCCAGCTCAGTGGAAGATGTGACGGTCATGACCGATAAGGGAAAGAAGTTGGCCATGAGAATCAGGACGGCCTTATTGGGCGGTGCCGAGGGAAAGTTGGTGGAGGTGGTGGCCAGTTTCCGTGACCTGGGGGAGATTCAAGAGATTCAACGGGAAATCGAGAGAATCAATCGGCTCGCTTCGTTGGGTAGCCTTGTGGCCGGGCTGGCCCATGAGATTCGGAGCCCTCTGGGGTCTCTGAGGGGGTTGGCCCAACTCCTGCAAGAGGATATCATCGAGAGGGGTGGAAGGGCGGAATACGTCGAGGTAATCATCAAGGAGATCGACAGGTTGAATAAAGTCGTGGAAGAGCTTCTGACTTTTGCCCAACCCTCAACCTTCGCGTTTGAACAACGGGACATAGAGGAAATCGTTCGGGAGACGGTCTCCCTGGCGAAAACCGGGTTTCCCGAAAAAAAGATCATCGTCAAGGAACATTACCGGGGGGACCTCCCCGAGATCGCCGTGGAGGGCGATAAGATGACCCAGGCGATCCTCAATATCATCAACAACGCACTGGAGGCCACCCCTGAAGGAGGAACCGTTCAGGTTACTACGGATATCGTGCAGCTGTCCCTGGATAGGGGGCAAGATACTACCGGTCCTCATCGGTCCGGTCCGTCGACGCAGCAGCGCGTTATGATCGACGTCTTCAATACGGGAGACCCCATATCCGTCGAGGACAGCGAACGGGTATTCAATCCTTTCTTCACCACCAAGCCCGGAGGCATCGGACTCGGTTTGAGCATTGCCCAACAGATCGTCACCGCTCATGGAGGCCGTATTAGGGTAATGAACGAGATGGAGGGGAAAAGGAAAGGGGTGATCTTCAGAATCGAACTATCCATTACGGGGACGGGAAGTCCCCACATCAGTGAATTGCCCGCCCCATCTTGAATATGGGGAGGAAGATGGAGAGCAAAATTCCTCCCACCACCGTTCCGATGAAGATGACGAGGATAGGCTCGATGAGAGACGTCACGGTGGTGATGCTCGCCTCTATCTGTTTCTCGTAGAAATTTGCCACTTTGCTCACCATGTTGTCCAACGTCCCCGATTCCTCACCCGTGGCGGACATCTGAACCACCATCTCCGGAAATACATCTCTCCTTTCAGCGAGGGCTTCGGCAAACCCACTGCCCTGCTCAATGGACGCTGAGCTTCCAAGAATGGCCCTTTCCAACATCCTATTGCCAGCGGTCTCCGCAACCAGATCAAGGGAACCCAAGATGGGAACTCCACTATTGAGCAAAACCCCCAGTGTCCTGGTAAATTTGGTCAGGGAATATTTCCGCATCAATGGTCCTAAGATGGGAATCCGGAGCTTATGCTTATCCCAGAAAAGCCGACCCCTTTCGGTTTGAAGCCCGGCATAAATGAGAATCCCGATTCCTGCGGCGATCAACAGGATAAGCCAATAGTAGTCACGAATAGCGACACTGCTGCCTATCAATATCCGAGTGGGGACCGGAAGGCGTACCCTCGCCCCTGTATAAATCTTTTGGAATACAGGGACCACCTTGGCTACCAGGAGGATGATGGCGAAGATGGTAAATCCGATGAGAAAAAGGGGGTATGTGACGGCTGCCTTCACCTTCCTCCGAAGGTTTGCGGTACTCTCCAGATAACTGGCCAGTTGAGCAAGGGTTTGATCCAACCGTCCGCTGACTTCGCCGGCCTTGACCATGTTGACGAAGAGTTTGCTGAATACCTTAGGATGCTTGGACAGGGCATCGAAAAAGGTACTTCCCTCCTCGACATCAATGCTCACGGAATCCATCACCCTCTTGAACCGCGGGTTCTCAACCTCATTGCCGAAGCTCGTCAGACATCGAAGCAAGGGCAGCCCGGCTTCAACCATGGCCGACATTTGACTCGCAAAGAGGAAAATCTCATCGTGTTTAACCCCCCCTCCGAAGAGGGGATCACTCATTGAGAACCGGCCCACGAGGTCCTTTTCCCGGGCACTTTTCTTCTCCGCGATGTCGAGGACGGTGAGGTTCCGCCGGTGTAATGTCTCTATTACCTCCAGCTCGCTGATTGCCTCCAGGTCACCCCTTAGGTTTCTTCCGTCTCCCCTCTTGGCCGTATAAGAATACAGTGGCATCTGGGTCCCTTAATCTTCCTCGATGGTCGCCCTGAAAACCTCTTCCGGAGTTGTAATCCCATCTCGCACCCTCTGCAAGCCGCCTTTCCTGAGGGTGGTCATCCCCAGCTCAAGGGCCACCTGCCTCATTCCCTCGATATCGGCCCCGTTGAGGATGGCGTTTCGAACTGGAGCCTTCATCTCCAAAATTTCGCAGATAGCCGTCCTACCGTAATAGCCCGTGCCCTTGCATCTATGGCACCCCTTGCCCTGGTGAAAGAGAAAGTTCTTTTGAGGCTTTTCATCGACTCCGAGGCTCCGCAGCACCTCCTTGGTTGGCTTGTATGACTCCTTGCAGTGAGGGCAGATCTTTCGCACCAGGCGCTGGGCGACGGCCAAACTCAGAGAAGAGCAGACGAGATATGGCTCCACACCCATGTTGATCAGTCGGACAATGGTTCCCACGGCGTCATTGGTATGCAGGGTGCTGAATACGAGATGCCCGGTAAGGGCGGACCGAATGGCCATCTCGGCCGTCTCCAAGTCCCGGATCTCGCCCACCATGATGATATCCGGATCCTGGCGAAGAATGTACCGTAAACCGTTGGCAAAGGTGAGGCCGATTTTGGGATTGGCCTGAACCTGGTAGATCCCCTTGATCTGATACTCCACGGGATCCTCCACCGTAACGATATTGGTCTGAGAGGATTTAATCTCCGTCAGGGCCGAATAGAGGGTGGTCGTCTTTCCGCTTCCCGTTGGTCCCGTGAGGAGAACCATCCCGTGGGGTTTTGATATGTAGCTCCGAAAAATTTCCAATTGGCCGTCGCCGAATCCCAGGCTGTCTATGTCCAGGGAAAGGGACCCCTTCTCCAGGAGCCTCATTACCACCTTTTCGCCGAAGATGGTGGGCAACGTGGATACCCTCAGGTCAACCTCCCGAAACCCCTGCTTTATGGTAAAACGGCCATCCTGAGGAAGGCGTCTTTCGGCGATATCCATGTTGGACATAATCTTGATTCGAGAACCGATGGCCATCTGGAGTGCCTTTGCCGGAGAAATGATATCGTGGAGTACCCCGTCAATCCGGTAGCGAATGCTCAACCGTGTCTCCTGGGGCTCGATGTGGATATCGCTCGCCCGCTCGTTGATGGCGTTCGATATGATGTAATCCACCAATTTGACAATGGGGGCCTCTTCCACCTGCTCCCGGAGCCTCTCCAGGTTAACCTCGCGATCATCGTCGAATTCCTTTTTGAGCTCAAGGTGGGTCTCCGATACATCCTTTAAGACATCCTCCAGGCTAGATTCCCGCTCACTGACCCCATAGAATCGATTGATGAGGGCTTCCAATCCCGATTTGGATATAATGGCCGTATTGATCTTATAATTGGTAATAGTCCGGAGGTCATCGATGGCGATGATATCGAAGGGGTTCACCATGGCCACGGTCAAGGTATTGTCCCGTATGGAAACGGGTATTGCCATGGACTGTCGCGCAATGCGCTCGGGAACGAGCCTAATGACCTCGGGATCGATAAAGACAACTTCGTCGGGGGTTAGGTGTGGGATGCTGAGCTGTTGCGCAAGGGCCCCGAGGACCTGACCCTCAGAGGCGAGGCCCATTTCGATTATGATATCCCCTAAAAGCCCCCCCTTCTTTCTCTGTCGATCGAGGGCCTTGTCAAGCTGTTCCTGGGTGAACACCTTGTTATCGACCAACAGCGCGCCGAGAGATTTGTAACTCAACGTGTAGCTTTTGGGATGGGCCATTGTTCAGTATGCCTTCATTTCGGGGTTTCCCTCCTCACCCCCCCACCTGAGTGGCGATTTGGGGCGTAATGAATATCATCAGCTCCCGATACTCCGAGATATCCTCCTTGCTCTTGAAGAGAAGGCCCACAATGGGAACCCTGGACAGAAAGGGGACGCGGTCTCGATTTTCCTCTTTGCGGGTGCTCAAAAGACCTCCAATGACCACGGTTTGTCCGTCCTTTACCAAGACCTGTGTGGCTGCCCTCTTCGTTCCGAGAGTGTCGTAAGGTTGTCCCTGAATTACGGTTTCACCTGAAATTTCACTCGTTTCCACCCCCACCAGCATAAAAATTGAGCCATCCCGGGTGATTTGAGGGGTGATCCTCAACTTCGTACCCACGTCTTCCAGCCGAATACTGACTTGGGCCGTCTCGGCATCATACCCCTCCGCAACGGGAACTTTCTCTCCAACAAATATCTCCGCCTCCTGACTTTCGACGACGAGGATTGAGGGCTTGGAGACGATCTTCACGTCGCCCGTCGCCTCAAGGGCCGAGAGCTCAACATCCAGGTTTCGGAGAACCGCAGTCGACGAGAGCCAGCCCAGGCTAAAGACGCCCGCGGGATTTATCACGGGTAGATTCACGATATCCCCACCCGCAGACCCATCGAAGGTAAGGTTACCCTTCCTATCCCGCGTACTGCCCACCCGGGTTTGTGCCGTTCCGCCCCATTTAATGCCCAATTCCTGGGAGAAATCGCGACTTGTCTCCACAATCCTCGCATCAATCCTTACCTGTTCCGTTGGCAGATCCAATTTTTTGGCCATCGCCGCAATTTCGCGAACATTTTCCTCAACGTCGGTAATGACCAAGGTATTGGTTTTCTTGATGATGCTGACGTTGGCCCCTCTATCAACCCCTTTCTCCTTGTTGTGGCTCAACAACTTCTCCATGGCATCCTGCAAATCGGTGGTCTCCGTCCCCTTCTCCTTGGAGAGGGTCGTTCCGATATAGTTGAGGTCGACATAGGTCGTCTCCAACGGCTTCTCCAGTTTCGCCGCTTCTCTCAGCTCTTGGCGCGCCTTATAGATATCCAGCTCGGTTTTCAGCTTCTTACGCAATTCCGCCTGTTCGTCCACCCGGATGATATTCCCCTCAATAATGTAAGTTAAGCCGCTGCTCCTGAGTATGGCGTTAAACCCATCTCTCAGTGTGGTGTTCTCGATATCATAGGTGATTCTTCCCGAAACCGCCGGCGAAAGGATGAGGTTCAAACCATACTCTTCGGCGATTATGGTCAGAACATCCCGAATATCAACATCTCTTACCTTCAAGGAGAAAGGCAGGTCACTTTCCAGGGGATTTTTGACCTGGGGAGACTGGCCCAATCCCGTGGACGCGAGGGCGAGGAGAAAAATCAGACATAGGGTAATGGGAAAAGAAATCCTTTTCATAGCTGCTTACCTCAATTTGGTTTTGACCAACTCTTCTATCTTGAGGGTGCGTTTTTTCCCTCCGGAGACCGCTATAACCTCATCCTCGCCAATCCGGACGATGCGGTGTCTCGCGATCCAATCCCCTTCCCTAACGATCTTGTCGTTCATGATGGCCACCTTCTTTCCCGCGATATCGATGATGCCCTTGAGTTTTAAAGGAGGTCGCCTCTTTCGCCGTCTCTTGGGGAGGGACACGGTTGTAACCTTCTTCTCCCCCTTCGGCACCTCCTTCTCCAGGAAGGGATCCCTCCTCACCGTGATATCGTCCTTTACCACCATTTGGATGGGGGCGGCCTCCACCTTCCCCGTTTCATCAGAAGGTGAGGATTCGGCGCTTTTCAATTCGAAGGTACTAACGGTGAATTTGAGGCGATGCCAGAGGGGGGCCTTGGGATCATTCTCAATGTGAAGGTCGTCTAAGTTGAGTTTAAAACTGTTCTCGAGGCTATCGATGAATTTGGCGATTTCCTCGTATTTGGATCTCGTTTCGACCAAAAAGGGATACCGAATATAATCGGGGGATTCCTCTTGGGGCATGGGTTTCACCATAATGGTTTTGATCCCCAGTCGATTGACCAAGTCATTTATTTTTTCGAGAAAGGTAGGTGTCCGCCTCTCCGGGGGGATTTGGTGCCGCTTGAAGAAGTCGACGTTCACCTCCTCTTTGTTGAATCGCTCGATCCTCTCCTGGAGTTCATTGACCTCCCGAACGGCCTTTTCAACCCTCCCGTTGAGGAGGGATATCGTCTTCATCCCCTTTTTCGCCTTGTTCAAATATCGGCGATAGTCGAAGAAGTAGAAGAGGGATGACACCCCGAAGAAAAAGATCACCAGGGCTATTATCATGTTTCTTGTGGAAATGGAAGATTTCATCTCGACGCCTTTTCTTTCCTGAGCGGAGAGCTGCCGCTCAACTTGCTCGAGAGCTCAAATTCCATAATATCGCGGTCTTTCTCCCTGGTAAGGTGGGTGTAGACGAGTTTGACCGCCTCGAAGTCCTGACTAAAGGATTTCGAACCATTCAATGCCAGTATGAGTTGGGCGATGCTGTCGAGGGGTACCCGACCTGGCACGGGCAAGGTAACCCCCTTGATGGTGAGATACGTCTCCTTCTCGACCTGTTTTGATGCCTTTTTCTTTTTTTCAATTGTCTTGATTGAAAGATCGGTTAGCCATAGATCATCGGGCGTGACCCTGCTGAGATCCACCAACTTGCGGGACCACAATACCCTCTTAATGTGGAGTTTGGAAAGGAGCCCTGCCTCATTGGAATGCTTCTCCAAATCCTTCTCCACTTCGCTTAACTGATTACTTAGGACGAGCGTTTGGTTTTTATTCCACCTAATCTTTTTATTTATTGATGGGAAAATCCAATTCATATAGGCCAAGTAGATTACCCCGAGTAGAATGATCATCAGGACGACAAGCATCGCTACGGATACCCGTCTCTCCTCTCCCGTTAGCTTGGGGACCTTTTTCGGCTTTCTCCCCGGTTTATATATATTGATCTGAAATTTCACCCATTTACCCCCCTTATCGCCAGGCCAACGGCCAAGGCTAATGTGCACAGGTCGTTCCCAAATGGGGATAGCAGAGAGGCCTTTTCCACATTGATTTCCGAAAAGGGGTTGAGTATCGTTACGGGCAGCCCAAGTTCAGTGCTCAAATAATCATCCAAACCCTTGAGGGGCGCACTTCCCCCCGTGAGGAAGATTTTGCTAAACCCCTTTATTTTGACCTGATTCTCATAAAAGGTCAAGGACCTTCGAACTTCCCTGACCAGGTTGTCCAAGGATGGTTTGATGGTCTCAATCAAGCCAACGGAGTCCTCGTTTCTCTTGAACTTTTCGGCATCTGCGTAGGAAAGTCCCATTCCCCTCATAATGTCATCGGTAAAATCATTGCCGGATATCATAATATTCCGTACGAAATACTGACCCTCCTCACTATAGACGCTCAAGGTGGTATTCTTATCCCCGATGTCCATCAGCACGACGTATTCATCTTTCTCTATTTCCTCGTTGAACAGCACAGCATTCACCAGGGCCAATGGATTGACATCGATGATTTGGGGATCGATGGGGACCTCCCTGAGTAGATCGAGGTGGTATCGTACGAAGTCCTTGATGATGGAGACAAGGATAATATCCAATTTATTGCTGGCCTTGGATGTATTGATAATTTGGTAATCCAATTCTACATCGTTGATATCGAAGGGAATGTAATTTCGCGCCTCCCATTTTATGGCCGAGGCCAGCTCCTTTTCAGTCATAAAGGGGAGTTCAATCTGCCTGATAGCGGTGGATACCCCGCCAATGGCGGTGGTAATCGGCGTCCTTTTAAGGTTTATTCCTTCGATGGATTTCCTGATGGCGGATATGATCGCCTTTCTCGGATCCTCCTCGAGATTGATTCCCTCCGGCGCAATCTCGAGAACCCCGACCGAAAGCAATCGATAAGCCGCCGTCCCCTTTTTTTCCAGTTGGACGCATTTTACCGAATGAGATCCGATATCCAGTCCCACTGTCTTGCTCGAAAAGAGGGAGAAGGAACTTGGGGCCTTTTTCTTTTCACGTATTGGCGGCCCCTCGGGTTTTACTCCCTCCTGTCGGGGAGGTTCGCGATCCACGGGGGATGATTCTATATCACCCTTGCCTCGAATCACCTCCAGCAACCGATTGGTCGCAGCGATGTCCTTGTCCTTTTCGCTCAAATTTGATCCCCTCTCGCTTTTGCCGTTATCCGGATTATTTCTCCGTCAATAATCTCCTTTTCCCTTATCAACATGGTGAGGAGGGCGTGATGGCAGAGGTTAATAATCTTTCTCGGATAGCCTAGGGTTTCCATATAAATTGCCATATAGGCGTCGTCCGTGAATAACGACCTTCCACTGTTGAGGCCTGCAACTCTTAACCTAAATTCTATCATTTTCCTCGTATTTATCTCATTTAACGGGAGAAATACATATTTCAGATTCACCCTGTCCAGAAAATTCTCTACCCCCTTTACTCGATCAGAAAACTCCATCTGGGCAAAAATGAGGAGCTGGAGCAGTTTGTACTCATTGGTTTCATAATTGAGGAGATTTCTCAAGATCTCCAGATGGGGTTTGGACAATTTCTGACCTTCGTCAATGAGCAACACTATGGTCTTTTTCTCATCAACCCCTTTTTGGAAGAGGTAATTTTGGATAGCCTCCTTGTACTCAAAGGTTGAACGTCCAGATGGCGTGATGTCGAACAATGCAACCAGGCTGCTGAAGAATTGGAATTCCGTGGGAAAACTGGGATCGAGGATGAAGTGAAAAATAAAATCCCGGCTTTCCCTTTGAAACATTCGGTACAAAACCCTGGAAAGGGTTGTCTTGCCGGTCCCAACCTCGCCCAAGATGATATTCAGCCCTCTTTTTAACCGAATTGAGATCTCTAATCTCTGGAGACATTCACGGTAATCATCTGAAAGGTAGAAAAAAGCGGGGTCAGGTGAACTGGAGAAGGGCTCCCTTTCAAGTCCTAATATCTCGTAGTAATTCATCTATCATCTCTCAATTTACCGGAATAATTAATTATTGTCAAATAACGCACGTTTGTCAACCATTTTCCTTTCCTCGATTCCACGCTGAATAGCCGATAAGTGCCCTGGAACTTTCGCCAATCGCGACAAACGACACAGCACAATGGGGCTCACCGAAAGAGGTCAAACCCTGATGATCTCCCCTTTAATCTCTTTTCCCAGGGAAAGGATGCCGATGGTGTTACGGCCGGTGAAGGATCGAGTTGGAGAACCAGGGTTAAAAAAGATGAGCCCCGCCCTCTTGTGGTTGGCAGGGTAGTGGGTATGACCGTACACAAGGCAATCCAACGGTGGGAATTTACTTTTAACGCGTTTTTCCAAACCAAGGGGGGATCCCCACCCATGAATCAGGCCAATCTTAAAGCCTGAAACGTCGATGACCCTCTTTTCTGGCAGCAAAGACCTCACTTCCCCTGCGTCCATATTCCCGAAGACGGCGACCAAATCCCATCGTTGGAAAAAATCGACGATGCGCTGGTCTACAAAATCCCCCGCGTGCAGAATCATATCCGCGTCACTGAAATGGGCCAGGACGATCCTTTCCAGCTGCCCGGATGGCTCTCTGAGATGGGTATCCGAAATCACACCGATCTTCATCTCGATCACCGACGAGTAGAATTTCACCTACCACATAGCATTCTCAAGTGTCAAGGGATAATCCCGGTGGAGTTTTCTGAGTTCGTCGGGAGAAACACCGTTGTCCCTTCGCTTCATTGCCTCCGAAGTGACCCGAGAGAATACAAGCAAATTCCAAACACTAATTTCTAAACTCTAAACAAATTCAAATGACCGAAGCCAAAAACTCAAAACAGTAGGAGTTAGAAAATAAGCATTTTTGGCCATTTGGATTTAGATATTGTTTAGGATTTAGTGCTTCGGCCCGCGACGAGACTTCGACGAGCTCCCTTCGGGTCTGAGCGTTCGACTGAGCTCACGCCGAAGTCCTCAGGGTCAAAGACAGTCGAGTCGCTCGGCCGAGTCGATTTAGGATTTGATCCTCGTTTGAATTTCGCTCAAGGAGAAGGGTAATCGCTCAAAACGCTGGAAACTCCCCTCTCAGTTCCCTTGATTTAGAGGATAAAAAATGCTATTAACTGGCCTTAGGGGCTGAAGGATTTTGCATGACGGGTATCATCTTAGCAGGCGGAAAAAGCCAAAGGATGGGGAAAAATAAGGCCTTCATAGATTCGGAAGGGATCCCTCTTTTCGGCAGAGTCTATCGCGTATTTAAGGAAATCTTTTCGGAAATCATCATCGTAGCCAATGATACCCGCCCTTTTGAAACATACGAGGCCATTCTCCAAAAGGACATCATTTGGGACAAGGGGGCCCTTGGAGGGCTCTACACTGGGCTCTTCTATTCGTCCAACTACCATGCCTTTTGTACTGCATGCGACATGCCCCTTTTGAATCCTCGGGTGATCAAATACATGACGGAGGAGAGGGATGCATACGATGTTATCGTTCCCAAAACCCATGACGGACTCCACCCATTACACGCCATTTATTCCAAGAAGTGCTTAAACCCAATGAGGCAATTGCTTGAACGTGGTGACCTGAGAATTGTCAATTTCTTTCACCACGTTAGGGTGAAATATATCGAGGAAATGGAGATAAGGGAGTTCGATCCTCATATGAGGTCGCTCATCAACGTCAATACCGAAGAAGAAATGGAAGCGGTGCGGAAAATCTTGATGGAAGTCGAAAAAGAGTAAGTCATGCCATCGAAAATAATTTTACTCCTATTTCTCCTTTTTTCCCTCCAATATCCCATTCAATGGGGTGTCGCCTCAGCTGCATCACCATCCCGAGAGAGGCTTTTCACCATTGCCATCGGTGCCTTTAACGATAAATTCTATAGTTTTGCGGAGAATCAGTTCGAGAAATACATCGAATCCTATCCCCATAGCCCCAATATTGACCAGGTCTACTACCTGCTCGGAAGGACCTATTATCTCCAGGGAAAGGTTCTTGAGGCTAAGGAGGTTTTCCAGAAGGTTGTCCATGAATTTCCCTCCTTTGAACACATGGGAAACGCCCTCTTCTGGCTAGGAAGGACATGGCTCGAATTGGGGAACCAAGAGGAAGCGGTGAAATATTATAGGAGATTGGTCTTTCGGCACTACGAAAATGAACATTTGAGTGAGGCATATTTTGACTTGGGAAACATCTACGTGCAGTGGAAACGCTTTGTAGAGGCGGAATACTATTTGAGAGAACTGATGTCCCACCCCATTGGCGGAGATACCTTAACCCAAGCCCAATACTGGCTCGGCCTCATTTTCTTTAACGAGGGAAGATATAGGGAAGCGGAAAAGCAATTGGACAAGCTCGTAGGTAACCCCGCTTCATCTCAAAAGCCCTTTTTTCGAGAAGCCCTCTTTTTGCTTGCGGAAATTCGGTTGAGGCTAAGTCGTTATGAAAAAGCAAGGCAAGCCTATCTCACCTTTACCCGATTGTTTCCGAAGGACACCTTATACGCGGACGTACTCTTTGGATTAGGCTGGTCCCAATATCAATCAGGGGATGCAGGGGGAGCTATCCAGACTTACTTGCAGTTTAAGAAGAGATTCTCCGATTCGAAATTGCTCCCGGAAGTTCGGTTCCGTATGGGGGAAATTTACCTCCAACAGGAGGACTATACCAAGGCCCTGGAGGAGTTTAAAGGAGTGGTCCAGGATTTTTCCCAAAATCCCAGATTCGGTCAATCTCTTCTCCATATGGGATGGTGCTATCTCAACGTGGGAGAATTCGAGGAAGCCGCCAAAATTTCCCATAAGATTCTAAAACTTCCCGCCCATGAAAGGGAGAAATACCTATCGCAACTCATCCTGGGTGAGGTCTATTTTCACGAAAACAGATATTCGGAGGCCCTCCCCTATTATTTCAACCTGATTAATATTCCCGAATATCGAGAAAATGGACTGTTCAAAATGGCGAAATGCTATTTCTATGAGGGGAAATTTAAGGATGCCTTAACGAACATTGAAATTTTGATCCTTGAATACCCCGATTTCAAAAACATGCAGGAGCTCCTCTTCATCAGGGGAGCGGCATCATCGAAATTAGAGGATTTCGATCTCGCCATTCGGAGCTACCAACAGATAACAAAGGCCAACAAGACGGGGAAGTGGACAACCCATGCCCTATTCAATCTGGGTAAAATTTATATATTACGGAGAGACCTGGAAAAGGTAAAGGAGGTCTTTCACCGGCTTATCGAGGATTTTCCCAACAGTCCCTTAAGCCCTTTGGCCGCCTTTCGATTGGGAACCATTTACTTTAACGAGGGAAATGAGGAAAAGGCATTGGATGCGTATACCCTGGCCCTGAACACAGATGACAAACGGGTGTTGGCCGAGTCCTATTTTCGCTGTGGGGAGATCTATTTCAAGCAGGCCAATTACTCGAAAGCCATGGAGAACTTCAGGGCCATCGAAGGGAATTTCAAGGCCCAGACGCCGTGGTATGAGCTGGCGCAATTTGAGGTGGGAAATATTCAGAGACAATTGGGAAAGATCACGCAGGCAAAGGCGGCTTACAAAAAGGTGCTGAAGGACTCGAAGGACCCCGAGCTGAAGGGTATTATCCAGAAGATGCTGGATGAGCTGGAAACGGAGGAAAGTAGACAGTAGTGGATACCAATCGACTTAGGATCTCAGAAATGAGCGAAGTTGATCTGAAGGGTGTGTTAGCAATCGAAAGATTCTCCTTCCCCATTCCATGGAATGAAGAGATGTTCAAGTCGGAATTATACCTGGATTTTGCCCACAATTTCACTGGGAAGCTGAATTCCAGTGGAAACGGGGACATCCTCGTAGGTTACATTTGTAGCTGGTTGTTTCACGGTGAGGCCCATATACTGAATATCGCCGTACATCCGGACTACCGTCGTATGGGTTTGGGCACGCATTTGATGCGATTTTTCTACGACTTCTGCCTCACGATGAAGGTGAAAACCATAACCTTGGACGTTCGTTCATCAAACAATCCTGCCATCAAAATGTATCGGAAAATGGGGTTCCGAAAACTGGGATTGAGACCCCACTACTATGCCGATAACGGCGAAGATGCCCTCATCATGGGATTGAAGCTGAACGGAAGATGACGGCTTCGTAAAAAATCCATCTGCCATTCGACAGGCTCATGGCCCTGAGTAAAGTCGAAGGGCCGTTCGACAGGCCGTTCGACAAGCTCACGGTCCTGAGCAAGGTCGAAGGACTCACGGCCCTGAGCAAAGTCGAAGGGCGGCGTTGCGCTTCATCTTTAGTCACTGCGGCGTACTGGAAAGTACGCCTCATTCCTAAAGATTCACGCGCCTTGCATCTGGAGCTTATTACTGTGCCTTTTGATTTATGAATTCTTACGAGACCATCAAAGATAGATCGATGAACTCTTCTCCATCAGTAGCCAAGGAAGGAGGGGGGCCCTATCTGGTCTGTGGGACTCTTCTGGAGAATCCCATGGTTGTTTCCTCTTATCATAAGATGAGAATACGGACACCCATTCCGTACGAGGATATCCATCCGGGCCAGTTTGTGATGGTCAGGATATCGGAAGAACCCTTTCCCCTTTTGAGGAGACCATTCAGCATACATTCCCTCAGGGAATTGAGGACCAAGGAGGGCAGCGACATCGAGATTCTCTATAAGATTGTGGGAAAGGGAACGAATCTCATGGCAAGTTGGAAAAGGGGAAAGAGGCTCGATATCCTGGGCCCCCTGGGGAAGGGTTTCTCTTTGTCCATCAACAAGGGTGTTCAGGTTCTGATAGCGGGGGGAATAGGTGCGGCCGGCCTTTTCGCCTTGGGCCAGAAGATGAAAGCACTTGGACTTCAATGTTCGGTCTTCATAGGCGGAAAAACGAAGGAGCACATCCTCTGCGTGGACGAGTTCCGAGGATTGGGAGCCGATGTCCATATGGCTACGGAGGATGGAAGCCTGGGGTTCAGGGGTATGGTTTCGGATATGGTCAGATCCTTTCTCCACGGTCTCCCGGATCCCTCGGGATTATTCGCCTGTGGGCCAGTAGGAATGTTGAAATCCATCGCCGAGATAGCAAAGTCTCAATCCATCCCCTGCCAGGTCTCCTTGGAGTCCAGGATGGCCTGCGGTTTGGGAGCATGTCTGGGGTGTGTGATCAGGACGAAAGGGGAACGTCCAGTCAAATCTCAGGGGGAAACCCGCCATGAAAAGGGCGCCTCCTATAAGCGGGTCTGTAAGGAGGGACCCGTCTTCAATTCCGAGGAAATAGACTGGAGGAAAATATGACGTACGAAGGGCCGAAAAGCCCGGGTCATAGTCCTCGCATGTCAATTGATATAGCGGGGATCAAATTGAAAAACCCCGTTATGGCGGCCTCGGGAACTTTCGGGTATGGCGAGGAGTTTGTTCGTATAGTGGATCTCAATCGGTTGGGGGGTATTATTACCAAGGGAATCTCCATCAAGCCCATGGAAGGGAATTCCCCGCCCCGCATCGTGGAAACGGCGAGCGGTATGATTAACTCTATCGGCCTTCAAAACGTTGGCCTTCAAGCCTTCATAAGAGATAAGGTACCCTTTTTGAGACAATTCAAAACTCCGGTCATAGCCAGCATCTTTGGGGGAACTGCCGGAGAGTTCCGGGAGTTGGCCAAGAGACTGGACGACGTCCCCGGAATTGCGGGTCTGGAGGTGAATATTTCCTGTCCAAATGTGGCGAAGGGAGGTGTCCTCTTTGGGGCAGATCCGAAAATGGCCCACCTCGTCGTCCGGACGGTTAAACGGTCGGCTCACCGGCCGATCATCGTAAAACTCTCGCCCAATGTCACGGATATCACCCTCATAGCCAAAGCCGTGGAGGAGGCCGGGGCCGACGGCATCTCCCTCATCAACACCCTTATGGCCATGGCCGTCGACCCACAATCCCGAAGACCCTTGTTGGACAATATCATCGGTGGGCTTTCGGGTCCGGCCATAAAACCCGTGGCTCTCAGGTTAGTGTGGGAGGCTGTGAATGCGGTGCAGATCCCCGTGATAGGAATAGGCGGCATTATGACTCCGGAGGATGCCTTGGAGTTTATCATTGCTGGGGCCTGTGCCGTCCAAGTGGGGACGGCCAACTTCGTCAACCCCAATGCCTGTGTCGAGATCATCGATGGCATAGAAGCCTATCTAGTGAAGAATGGATTCCAGCATATCAATGAACTGGTGGGAAGTCTAAGGATACCATGAAGAAAAGGTGGGAGATCTACCCTCCGAATCCATCGCTTCAAGAAACCTTTTCGAGGGAATTGGAGATATCCCCTCTTACCGCCCAAGTCTTAGCAAACCGCGGCATCAATCAAATCGATCAGGCATATCAATTCCTCCATCCCAGTCTATCCCATCTCCATTCCCCCTTTCTCATGAAGGATATGGACAAGGCTGTGGATCGTGTTATCCAGGCGCTTTCAAAGCAAGAAAAGGTCTTAATCTACGGGGATTATGACGTCGATGGGGTCACCTCCATAGCCATTCTCATCCTCTTCTTTCAATCCCTCCAATTCCCCCACCGTTTTTACATCCCCCATCGAATCGAGAGGGGATACGGCCTCCACCCGGATATCATAGGGAAGTTCGCTCAACAGGGGGTGAAGTTGATCATTACCGCTGATTGCGGCATCTCCGATATGGATGCGGTCAAGAAGGCTCAGGAAATGGGTGTGGACGTCATCATCACCGATCACCATGAAGTCCCTAACGAGACTCCCCCAGCTTATGCCATCCTCAACCCGAAACGTGGGGATTGTTCCTTCCCCTTCAGATCATTGGCTGGCGTAGGGGTGGTCTTTAACTTAGTCATTGCCCTCAGGTCCAAGCTGCGGGAACGGGGGGCATGGGGGGATACGGAAGTCCCCAATCTCAGGAGATATCTTGACCTGGTGGCGATGGGAACGGTGGCCGATATTGTCCCCCTTCTGGACGAAAATCGTATCTTCGTCCGGTACGGCCTGGAGGAGTTGACCAAGGCCAGTCGTCTTGGCATCCGGGTCCTTAAAGCGGTCTGCGGTTTGAAGGATGCCATCATCACAACGGGAAATGTCGGATTCAAACTGGCCCCCCGAATCAACGCAGCCGGCCGTCTTGGGGATGCCCAAAAGGGGATCGAGCTCTTGGTGACCCAGGAGCCCAAGAAGGCGGAGGACATAGCCCGAGAGCTGAACCTGGAAAATAGCAAGAGGCAGCGGTTGGAAGAGGATATTCTCACTGAGATCATGGGCTGGATAGAGGAGGATGGCCAGCTACTGCAGAGAAACTCTTTGGTCTTCTCTTCTGAGTCCTGGCATCCAGGGGTTATCGGAATCGTGGCCTCGCGCTTGGTGGAACACCACTATAGACCAACGATCTTGATTTCCTTCGATGGGGATCGGGGAAAGGGTTCGGGAAGGGGTATCGAGGGGTTCGATCTCTATGAGGGGGTAAAGATGTGCAGCCCTCTGCTCTTGAGTTTTGGGGGGCACCGGTTTGCGGTCGGCCTCACCATCGAAAGGGAGAAGATCGAGGCATTTAAGGGCCGGTTCGAAGAGCTGGTGTCACAGGGCTGTAAACCCAGCGATTTCATTCCCAAACTACGAATCGACTCCGAGGTGGTTTTGCCCGTCATCGAAAAGGAGTTCATAGAAGAGCTCTCCTTGCTTGCCCCTTTTGGATCCTCCAACCCCAAGCCAGTATTTTGCTCAAGGGAATTGAGGGTGCTGGATTCCAGGATAGTAGGGGAGGACAACGTGAAGTTGAGGGTGGAGGAGGATGATGTCATTTACGATGCCATCGGGTTCCACATGGGGCACCTTTACCCCTTGGAGTCGAAACGGGTCAGGATCGCCTTTGTCCCTCAGATCAACGAGTGGCAGGGGGTGAAAAATATTCAACTGGAACTGAGGGATATCCTCATCTGCTGAGACCAGTGTCAAGGAAAACTCTTGAGATCTCTGGAAGGGGGATTTCGTTGCCGATTTACTTCATCCGATTCCTCATACATTTACTCTCTGCCCGGATCATTCTCCTCTCCATCCCCGCAGGCGATGATATTCCGCCACCATGATCTCCAGTTCCTCACGCGGCAGGCAGATGCCATTTTTGCCGGCCTTTCTTAAGAACTTCACCGGTAGCGTATCCTCCTCAATGGAGATTCCTTCCTGTCTGTTAAAGGCCATGGATAGGCTCAGGATCTTTGAAGCCCGCTCACGGAGTTCCTCCTCACGGAACCGTCTTCCAGTCACCGCCTCGATGAGATAGATAATATCGTCCCATCCGAGATAATTCCGATAGAATTTACAGAGGAGCAACATATCAAAAAGGGTCATACGGTCTTCTGTTTCTACCAAGGCCCGCACCAATTCCCGGATATCCTCCGCCTTGTATTCCCTTTTGATCTCGTCGAGATAGAAGAGACTCTGAAGATGGGTAGCTCCCCTTTGCGAAGTAGCATATGCCAGGCCCATTCCTTTCAAGGAACGGGGGTCAAACCCGGGAGGCTCCAAACCTTTTACATGGATGGCAAGATCCTCCAGCCCAAGGGTGCGGGCAGCATCTCTCACTCCCTCTGCCAGGATTCCGCCCAGACTATCACGATGGGCTATCCTCTGGAGTATTTCCTCAGTACGTGCCGCATCCCCGAAGGGAAGGTTGAGATCCAATCTTCCGTCCTGTGAGGCTTTCATGGCGAAGGCTATTACATTTCCAGCGCTCACCGTATCCAGCCCAAGTCGATTACACAGATCATTCAGATAGAGGATTTCCTCAAGGGAACTAATGAGGCAAAGGCCCCCGAAAGCCGCAATAGTCTGATAGTTAGGGCCCGATATCGTAAGTCCCTTGTAGGGACCTTTCTTTACTTTCGTTCGCTTTCCGCAGGCCAGAAAGCAATGGGGGCAGGAAATAGACCTCACCTGGCAGGTTTTCTTGAGGTGTTCCGCTGTGAGATGCTCCCATCCCTGAACGGCCCCCTCTTCCCAATAGCGGGTGGGAAATGCCTTCATGGTGTTCATGATCCCCACCATCATGGGAGAACCGTAGGTGCGGAACATGCGGGTTAGTGCCCTCCCCTTCCCCTCCTTTTGCATCTTCTTGTAAAAGACCTTCAACCTCGAAAGATCCGCGGGCCTGCGGTTCTCCGTTCCATGGAAGACCACCCCTTTCAGCCTCTTTGAACCCCAAATGGCCCCGAGACCCCCCCGCCCGAAGGAGCGTCCTCCTTCGTTGATCACCATGGCAAATTTCACCCCCGCTTCTCCCGCAGGGCCGATAACGAGGGCGGAAGCCTGCGGTTCTACCACTACCCCAAGCATCATTTCCACACTTTGATCCGTGGGGAGCCCCCAGATGGGAGATGCATCTCGAAAAAAAACCCCCTTATGGGAGATTTCAAGGAAGACGGGATCTACGGATTTCCCTTTTATGATGATAGCATCATTCCCCGTTCGAGAAAGGAGAATCGCTGTGTGCCCACCCCCATAACATTCCAGGTATCCTCTCGTCTGGGCCGATTTGGTAAAGATCCCATATCGGCTGGAGCCGTAAATGGGGAGGTCAGCAAAGCATCCGTTGGAGAAGATGATGGGGTTCTGCGGGTCGCTCGAGTCAATCCCTGGAGGGGTTTCCTGAGTAAGGAGAAAAGTTCCCATTCCTTTCCCCCCCAGGTAATCCTCTATGAGATTCCCCGGGACCGTTTCCCATGCCCAGGATTGGTTGCTCAGATCAATTCGGAGAAGCCTTCTAAAGAAACCTTCCATAGGCCATTCATTTCTCTCTTCATGTTAATCGGGCCATCATTGCAGGGCGAGTTCTTCAAACCCTCCATCGCGATCATCGATGTTCACACGATTAAAAATTATAGCAAATTGCCCACGTATCTGCCATGATGCCGTGGCTGGAGCTTCCCGGCCTTGATGGTAAATGTTTTTGTAATCTATTGATTATATAGGGATTTATGGATTTTGCCCCTGCTGGAACGTCTCAAGTTGTAATTGTGTCAGCAGGCGTTCATTGGGAAATTGTCGACCGGGTGGGAATCAACCATATCCAGAAGAGGTAGGGAATGATTACGGAAAAATTTTTTGAAAGATGAAGGCTATCGCATTTTGGGATCTATCCCGTTTTCCAGGATAATACGCACAAGGGAGACTACGAGGATTTGTCAGGGTAGATCCTCCATCCCTTTGCCGCGATTGTTTCCGTTGAAACGGAAAATCCCTATGAGGTGCCTACACCCAATCCTTCAAGATCTTGGGGGAGATAAAGATCAGGAGATCCTCTTTTATAACGGTCTTCTTTTCATACTTAAAGAACCACCCAATAAGGGGAATTCTGGAGAAGAAGGGAATTCCCGTCTGTTGTTTCCCCTCATCGATGTCGTAGACCCCCGCGATGACAACGATATCGTTGTCCCTGACCAGGACTTCAGTTATGGCTTCCTTTTTCTTAATGGTGGGAACGCCCTGAACTGTCCGATCGAAATCCGGCTCATCATTGGAGGCCTTGATCTTCAGCTTGATGTTTCCATCGTTGGTTACATGGGGGGTTACGGTCAATTTCAGGTTGGCCTCGATGAACTCCGTCGTGACCGTGCCCTCTTCGGTTACCTTCAGGTAGGGGATCCTATCCCCGCGTTCAACGTAGGCCTCCGTGTTATCCAGGGTAGCGATCCTCGGGCTTGATATGACCTTCCCTCCGCCCGACTCCTCCAAGGCATGGAGGGTAATATCTAAATTTCTGAGTCCCGCAACATCCGATAACCACCCGAAACTGATGGCTCCCGCGGGGTTCCCCACGGGAAGGTTGATCAGGGTATCGGTTCCGAGAAGCCCTCCGGAGATGGTGGATGTCCCCTTAGGACTCGCTCTGTTTCCGTGTATTTTTGTAGCTGTTCCCCCCCAAACCACCCCGAGCTCCCTGGTAAAATCGGCGTTGGCTTCGACGATCCTGGCCTCGATCAATACCTGAGGGGTTTTGGTATCCAGGGATGCGACCAATTCCTTCGCCTCATTGATGGCGGACTGGATATCCTTGACGACCAGCACGTTGGTACGCTCGTCTACGCCGACGGTTCCCCGCTCGGTCAGTATCTCCTTAACCTGCTCTTGCAAATCCTTGGCCGTGGCGTAGTTCACGTTGATAAGTTCGGTGCTCAAGTCCTCCAGTTTTTCTTTGGCCCTCCTGGCGGCTAGCACATCTTCCTCTTCCTTCTTCAATTTGTCAATGGGGGCCACCCGGATTACGTTACCGATCCTCACCTTGCCCAAATCGTTGGATTGTAAAATGATATCCAAGGCTTGATCCCACGGGACGTCAACGAGACGTATGGTCAGCTTGCCCTTGACATCCTCACCGGCGATGATATTGAGATCGCTCACCTCTGCTATCAATCTCAGGATATTGTTGATATCGGCGTCCTTGAAATCCAGGGATAACTTTCTCCCAGTATACTGCTTCTGGGCCACCAACACGTCTAGGATGCTTTCCTTTTCCCCCAGGAGCTCTGCAGGGGCCTCCTCTTTTTCGGCCTTTTTTTCAGCGAAAGCAGGAGCCTCTTGAGCGGCCTTTGGGCCTTCCTGAGGAACCTCTTCTCTTTCGAGAGCCTGATTTTTCTCGGGGGATTCCCCCGTAGCTTCGGGGGCCTCGGCCTTAGCCTCTTGGGATTTCGGCTTTACCTCTTCACTTACGATCACCTCCGCCTTCGCCACCTGGGATTCATCTGGTTCGGTTTTTTTGATAGCTCGACCGTGGCCAATGGGCTTGGCCGGCTTCTCAAAATCCAGGTAGATTCGTTTGCCCTCTTGGGTTGCCTCAAAATCAACCCCTTCCCTCAGGCGAACGATGATCCTCACATCCCTAGAAGTCTCCGACTTCACATTGTAGAGGTTGATATAATCAACGGCGCTGTAAAAGGCCTTGGTATCCACTCTCCTCCTCAATCTTTTTGGTACCCTCATTTTTTTCAGATCCAGGGCCACTGCCTTTTTCGATATTTTGAAGACATCGTAGGTAGCCGCATCAGAGGTAGAGACGATGATCCTCGATGTGTGATCCATCTGTTTGAAATCGATTCCTGTTAACGTCCCCAATCTCTCGACCTTGGGGGGGGCCTCCTCCGCTATACCAAGGGAGACAATCAATCGGTTCTCGGCCCTTTGGATCTGAAACGGTGGCATCTGGGGGCGAGCCGAATCGAAGACGAAACGGGCCTTCTTGGGGTGCTTTCCCAGTCGAACCCTCTTCAGGAGAGGGTGGTCGACCTGGACGAGGTTCTTCGGATATTCCTTTTCCACATTCCAGATATCGATCACGAGGCGCGGGGGGTCTCCCAGCTTGAAGGAATTGTAATTCCCTATCTTTCCATCCCCGACCAAGGTAACATGGATCACCTTCTCCCCTTTATCCACGAGGATTTGGGTGATCTTTTCCGCCTTCGCCTTTATTTTTACGGCCTCCGGGGGGATCTTCTCCTCGGCCACTCCCACTCGTTCCACATCCACAAAGAGCTTCTTCTCCACCTTGGTGATATTATAGTTGACCGTCTGGGTTAAACCGATCTCAACCCTCCCCTTCCCCTCAAATTGGCCGATGTTGATCTGGGTCAATGTGCCGTTGTTCACCTCGATGGGAACGGGGATATCCTCAAATTCACCGTTGGGAACATCGATGGCGATTCTAAGGGGGTCCGTCAGGAGCTTAAAGAAGGTATATTTGAGGGGCTCAGATCCCTCTATGATGACACGGGTGTAATTGGGTTCCTCTTGGAAACTGATCTCCTTAATCCTGATGGACATTCCCTCCATTGTCTCCGGTGTCATTGGTTTTGTGGGCCCCCGAGCACAGCTACCGAGGGCATAGATGAGGAAAATGAAACCCAAAGGGCAAATCCATCGAATTGGTTTCTTAAAAAATGAATGTTTCATCTCACTCCCCCTTCCTCAGGCTTTCTCAAACGTATGGAAATCTCTTTCTCTTTGATCTGACCGAATATATCCTTATGGGTCTGTTTGATGATTACTCGATCCTTGCGGATCTCTTTAACGCGCCCGTTCTCATGGCCAATGAGGGTTCCCTTGGTGACAATAAATCCCTTTCCGCTGGCATCTTCCACCAAGGCCCGATATCCCGCCGGTCCCTTCAAAATTCCCACCAACTTCAGCTCGCTCACATCATATCGTTGAAGGGGGGTAAGGCGAGCTGTGGCGGTAGGCTTCTTGGGCCCCAGGGTGATAAAGGGTTTAAAGGGGTCTCGTTTCCCCGCGGGATTATAAGTATAGACAGGCTCCTTCTTTTTGTCTGGAACCTTATTCGTCACCTTTTCCTCCTTCTTTTGGGAAGATGGCCTACGGCGTCGCTGTTTCTTTATGACGGTCGGTTTAGCGGGTTTCGATCCGCCTTCACAGCCCCAGATGAGGAGAAGGGAAATGCCCACCACAAAGAGGGCCTTGAGGCAATACCCTCCAACCACCCTATTTCCCGCCCTTAGTTTTCGTTTTCTTTTCACTGCCCCCCTCCTCGGTCTCGAGAAAGCGAAAGGTGGTGGCCAGGCATGAGGTTTTCACCACCGTCTCGCCTCCCATTTGCTTTACATCTCCCATGGAGAAGTTGAGGATGTTGATGATTCTGTCCAGTTTGCTGATCTTATCGAAGAATATGGCCACGTTGTGATAACTCCCCAGCATGGTCAACTCCAAGGGAACCCGGGCGTAAAATTCCTGGGGTTCTTCAGGTTTTGGTTTGCCGGATTTTCCGGGTTTTTGCTTGTCGGGTGTCCCGGGTTTTGCTCCGACGCGTTCCTCGGGTTTTGGTTTGAAGAGGAGAAACTCCAGTCCCGACCCCTTCCCCAGGCTTGAGATATTCCGAAGGAGACTTGGAATCTCCTTCTTGTTGGGAAGCTGGGCCAGGGCCAAGGTAAGCTTCCTCTGTAGGACCTCGTCCTCTTTCTGAAATTTAGCCAGCTCTCGTTCGACGGCCTGGCTCTCCTTCAACTCCTTATTTAATTTGCCCAGTTCCCGCTTCAGGCCATCCAGCTTCTCCCGCTGGGGAAGATGGAGGAGATAGGTGTAGAGACCTGAGATAAACACTACGGACGCTAGTAAGATAAGGAGCTTCTTCGATGCAGGTAACTTGGCAATGGAATCCATGGAAACGGCCATGACATCCCCCTTCACTGTATAACGGTAGTGGTGATGGTAAATTTCTTGATGTTTACGTCTGTACCCTCAGGCTTAAAGCGTTCGGTAACGATCAATTCGACACCGCGGAAAGATTTCGAGCGCTGAAGGTTGGTCATGAAATTGGCGATCACCTCATCGGAGAGCGCCCACCCCTCCAGTTCCAATTGGGCTCCCTTTTTCTTCAGCGTCCGGAGACACATCTTATCAGGCATGTGCGTGCTCAATTCATCCAGGATCCGGACCGGCCTCCCTTTATTCTTTTTTAATTCGTTGATGATCTCTAATTTCTTCTCAAGAAGCTTTATGTTCGCCTTATACTTCCCGATCTGTTGTTTCAAAGCCAGCAGCTTCTCTAATTCCACCTTTTTGTCTTTGATCTGCCTCTCCAGCGCGGCCGATTGGTTCCAGTATATCCATTGCAAGAGTCCGATGATGAAAAAGACCAAAAGCAGAACGAAGACGGAAATGGAGATCTCCTTGCGGAGGCCCACCTTCCTCCTAACAGCCCTCGCCATCAACAAATTAATGCGAATCATTTGTCTCCTACCCTCCTTAAAGCCAGGCCGACACTGACGGCCATAATTGGCTCCATTTCCTTGAGATAGTCAACGTCCAAATCCCTCTTGGAACAATCGATCTCCTTGAAGGGATTGGCGATCTCGACCGGGATGCCAGCCTGTTGTTCGACGACGTTTTCAATACCATTTATCTTTGCGCAGCCTCCGCTCAAAAAGAGTTTATCGACTTTTTCTTGAGCGCTCGTGGAGCGGAAGAAGTCCAACGACTTGGCAACCTCGGTAGCCAGGGAATTTAAGGCAGAGTCCAGGACCTCTCGTACGACCTTTTGACTTGCTTCATCCATGCGATTGCCCAATTTCAGGGATTCGGCTTCATCAAAGTCCACATTAAGTTGCCTTTGGATCTCCTCGGTAATGGCGTTTCCACCGGTAAATATGTCTCTGGTGAAGGAAGAGATTCCTCTTTTCAAAATATTGATATTCGTTACACTCGCCCCCATATTGGCGAGGGCAATAACCTCGTCCTGGGCTACGGGGTAATTTGCCTCGAACATATTTTCGAGGGCAAAAGAATCAATATCAACGATAACGGGATTGAAGCGTGCCTCGTGGATCACGGACAGATAATCATTGATGATGTCCTTTTTTGCCGCCACCAATATGACGTCCATCAACTCCTCGTTTCCCTCAGTGGAACCAAGAATTTGAAAGTCGATGTTTACGTCATTGATGTCAAAGGGAATATATCGTTCAGCTTCCCATTGGATAGATTCCTCGAGTTGATCCTCCGTCATCTCAGGGATGTTGATCTTCTTGACGATTACGGAATGACCCGATACTGAAATCACCACATCCTTGCTCTTTATCCTCAAAGCGCTGGCCAACCCTTTGATCGAATCAACGATGGTTACCGAATCCATGAGAGCTCCATCGACGATGCCCTCGGGGGGTAAAGGAGCAATTCCGAAGTTTCTCAACTGATAGCCCCCCTTCATCTCTGCCAGTTCTACCAACTTGATGGAACTGGAGCCGATATCTAAGCCGACCACGTTGCCCTTCTTCGAAAATAGCATGGGTTTACTCCTTTCCCGCTTGTGCTCAATCCCCGAAGGGAGTATGTCACAACTATTTCAGCGAGCTCAATACGAGCGAAATAGATAACTCGATTTGCGAGTCGAAGTACTAAGCCGCAGCAATAGAATATTTCTTCAGCTTCTCCCTTAAGGTGGATCGAGAGATTCCCAGCATCCTCGCAGCCTTCGATTTATTCCCATCCATCATCATCAGAACATCCATGATATGCTTTTTTTCCACGGTCTCCAGGGCGAGATCCTCGGTACCCGAAGTCCGATCTTCGAGCCCCTCCATTTGCCCCTTCCTCAACTCAATGGGGAAATGGTCGGGTAGTATTTCCTTGCCATTGGATAAGATCATAGCCCGCTCGATAATATTCTTCAATTCCCTTACGTTTCCAGGCCACTGATAATTGAGCAAATATTCGCTTGCCGCCTCCGATATTCCCGTTACGTTCTTTCCCAATTCCTTATTATTTTCCTCGATAAAGAGGTTCCCCAAAGACAGGATGTCTTCCACTCTCTCCCTCAGGGGCGGCATTTCAATAACCATAACCTTTAGGCGATAATACAGGTCCTTTCTAAACTGTCCCCCGTTGACCAAGGCTGATAAATCTTTGTTGGTGGCGGCTATAATTCGGACATCGACAACGATTTCCCTTTCCCCCCCTACCCTCATGAATCTTTGGTTCTCCAGAATCCTTAGAAGCTTTGTTTGGAGGTAGGATTTCATCTCAGCGATTTCGTCCAGGAAGACCGTTCCCCCATTGGCCAGTTCAAAAAGGCCTTTCTTCGTTCCCTTGGCATCGGTGAAGGCCCCCTTTTCATAGCCGAAAAGTTCGGTCTCCAGCAAATTTTCCGGGATTGCGCTGCAATTGATCTTCATCAGCGGTTTATTGACTCTCTTACTCCGGTAATGAATGGCATTCGCGGCCAATTCCTTTCCCGTGCCGCTCTCCCCTTGAATCAAAACGGACGTCTTCGGGGTTTGGCTGATCATCTCGATCAACTCCATCACATTCTTTATAAGAGGGCTATTACCAAAAATTTCGATGCCCTCATGTTTCTCCTTTCCCTGTCGCCGTAACTGGCGGATTTCATTTTTTAGGTTCTGCGTCTCCAGGGCCTTTTGGATAAGGATTTTCAGCTCCTCCAGCTCAAAAGGCTTATCGATGTAATCATAAGCCCCTGACTTCATCGCCATGACTGCTGTCTGGACATCGGAATAAGCGGTCATTACGATAACCATAAGGTCGCTTTCAATCTCTTTTATGCTCTTTAGAACATCGAGTCCATCCATATCGGGGAGTCGGATATCTAACAAAATCAAGTCAAAAAAATGTTCCTTAACAGAAGATATCGTCTGTCTGCCTGTCTCCGCGGTAGAGATCGCATACCCCTTCTTCTTGAGGACATCGGAGAGCGTTTGTCGCATAACCTCATCGTCATCCACGACTAATACGGCCGGTTTCATATTCTCCCCTAATCAGGCTATTTCGGCAGTGTAATAATGAAGGTTGCTCCCTTATCTACTTTACTTTCAACCCGTATGTTCCCTCCATGCTTCTTGACGATTTGATACGTGATGGAGAGCCCTAAACCGATTCCCTTTGATCGGGTGGTGAAGAATGGATCGAAAATCTTGTTGATACCATGGGCCGGGATTCCCTTCCCCGTGTCGGAAATCGATATTCGAACGTAATCCTTACCGGGATTAACTAATGGGGCCACCGCGATGGCCTCTGCTTTAATTTTCAACTCCCCACCATTTGGCATCGCCTGGATCGCGTTCAGGAAAAGGTTCAAAAATACTTGGTGCATCTGATTAAAGTCCACCCTGACCTTTGGTAGGTTGCGGGCGTACTCCTCCGTAAAATTGATGCCCCTATTGGCGATATTCTTAATGAGAAGTGGAATGATTTCATTCACGATGTCCCTGATATTACAGACCACCAGGCTCAATTTCTGAGGCTTGGCGAAGGAGAAGAAGGTCTTCAGCAGCTCGTTCAGCCGATCAATTTCCTTGGTGATCCGATTGAGATATTCCCTCTTGGGGTCATCTTGTCCCATCTCCTCACCCAGGGCTTGAGCCGTCGTTTTTATCCCCGCCAAGGGATTTCGAATTTCGTGGGCGATTCCCGAGGAGAGCTCACCTAAGGATACCAATCGATCCATGCGGAGAATTTCCTCCTGGAGTTTTAGGACATTGGTCATGTCCCTGAAACTGATGATCTTACCGATTCTCTCCCCGCGCGAATCCAAGTGATCGGTAATGTTAAACCCAATGGGAATCTCAACCTTGTCCTTTCTTAAGATAACGCCCTCCCTTCTGGAATCCATTTCATCGTGATTCTTAAAGGGAGTGGACATAGTCTGCTTCTTCTCCTTCAGGGAAAAAATCGTAAAGGGTTTTCCAACAACATCTTTCCTTGAATACCCCAGGATTTTCTCCGCCGCCCGATTGAAATAGGTGATCTGTTCCTTCGTATTCACGAGAATGAGACCGCTGCTAATGCTTTGGATGAGGCTTTCGGTAAAAGTCCTGAGCTGCTGCACCTCTTTGTGTTGCCTCTGCACATCCCGCTCCCTGGCCTTTAATCCATCGCCCTGATTAACCTTGCCCTTCCATGATTCTGTAGATTGTCGTGTTGCCATAACTATCCAATCACTTCCCATGGACTTCACCGATTAACAATCAGGTCTAAGCGCGGGCCTTTAATCGGTCAATGTTCAGGATATAAACCATTTTGCCACTTTTCAGATGCGAAATGGCCGTTATATATTTTAACCCCTTTCTCTCCTGCTCTGCGGTCTTTACGAACAGGCTTCTATTCCTCAATACCCTATCCACCAATATGGCTATTATTTGGTTCCTCTCTCCTGCCAGAACTATCCCCTGGGACCTCTTCACCCTCGTCATGGCGAGGTTGAATACCCTGGATAGTTTAACCAAGGGAATTCTTTTTCCCTTAAGCGTAATGGAATCCTGGGAGACAATGTTCTCAGCGTAGTCATCCGCAAGCGTATAGGATTTCATTACCGAGTCGCTTGGAATGCCAAATATCCGATTTTGTGTCTCAACGAGCAAAAACCTCTGTACTCCGTATAACCGTTGCCCGAATATTTTCCGCTGAAACTGCTCCGAAATGTCGCCCAAACCCCCGAAGCAACTCCTTAGGGAACCCTGGATTCTTTCCAATTCGTCCGATAAGCCACTCATTCCGTCATCGAATAGGAGTTCATCCTTCATATTCTTAAATTGGTGAAGAGCCCTGCCTAAACAGTTTTCCCCCTCGAATAGCCTCATCCGATCTTTTTCTAAATCCGAACAGAGCTTCTGAAATATCTCGTCTGGAGCCTCGTCCTTTCTTGCCCCCCTATCTAATCCCAAAAGTTGAAAGTGGGAATTGATACCTTCAACCACGAGGTTCTTGAATATGAGCAGCTCCCCTTTCTCCGTGGTCAGGAACTTTATGACTTCCTTTCCATCCTGCAAGAACCTCAGGGCCTCCGGTGTAATGCTCTTTTCATCATTGAGCAGATAGAGAGAAACCTTGCCCATCATATTGATAATCTCCAAAAGGGAATCATTATCCCTGTAAGCGGCTTTCAATCCACCCAGAGCCGCAATAATTTTCTTAAGGATCTCGCTATTGAATTCCCACTCCAGGGAAAGGAGTTCTACCTCCAAAGTTTCGACACCCTTGGGCAGCTTTTCCCCTTCCAGAGGCTTTTCCACGGGTTTGGCTTTCGCCGGAATGGACGCTATCTCCTCCGTTACGGACTTGGCCTCCGGGGCTGTTACGATCTCTTCGCCCACAGACTCGGCCTCCGGGGTTGTTATGATCTCTTCTCCCACAGGCCCGGCCTCCGGGGCTGTTACGATCTCTTCGCCTACCGGCTCGGCCTCTGGGGCGGTCTCTCGAAGCATCTCCCTCTCAAGGGGCTCCTCCATCACCTCGGGAGAAATGTCGGGAATGGGTTCTGCCTGTATGGGGATGCCCCCTTTTCCTCCTGCCGGCCTAATCCCTTCATCAGTATCTTCTTCCACGAAGAGGGAATCCACCG
This sequence comes from Thermodesulfobacteriota bacterium, assembly GCA_030145085.1. Lineage (GTDB taxonomy): Bacteria > Desulfobacterota > BSN033 > WVXP01. Next base: position 6,362 of record JAQYWG010000001.1, on the reverse strand, counting down.
CCGATTCGATCTCTTCATCCAGATCTTCTATACCGTCTTTTTCCATAAAAACCCAATCCTATCCGAAGATAGTGTTCTCAGGGACCACTTAAAGTCGATCCATGGAGAGAACCTTTCGACTTACCTCCTTCACAACCAATTTACTGATTTCCCTCAATGTCTCGAAAACCCCGAACCCCTTCAAAGCACTGGCTTCAATTACCGGGACCTTAAGCATCGAATTCAAATCCTTTTCGAGGATCTCCACGGGAAGAAGCTCGGAGTCGGTTCCGCCTAAATCCCGCTTATTATACTGCATGACCAAAGGAACAGTTCGAATGCTCAGCCTCTTTTCGGCCAAATTCTTGGCCAAGTTGATCAAGCTCTCGATATTTTTCTTTCGCTGCACCTTGAGGGAATCAGCGACGAATACTACCCCATCCACCCCCTTTAATACCAGTTTTCTGGTGGCATCGTAGTGAACTTGTCCCGGGACCGTATAGAGCTGTACCCTGATGTCGAAGCCCCTAATCTTGCCCAGATTGAGCGAGAGAAAGTCGAAGAAGATAGTTCGATCTCCCCCTTTCGTGTCGATGGAAACCATTTTCCCCTTGGTTTTTCCAGTAGTCTTGCTGTAAATGTATTGCAAGTTGGTGGTCTTACCACAAAAGCCCGCCCCATAATAGATGATCTTGCATTGAATTTCATCTTTACTGAAATTGATAAACGGCATACTAGATCACCCGGAGTTCATGTATTTGGATCTCTCGAAAATCGCGGAAAAGATTTCCAAAAGTTCGTCGGTGACTTTGTTTACCCTTAATCTCACCAATCCAAGGGAGGTCTTATTATCGAAGATAGTTACCACGATGAGGTGTTCGCCCACCCCCGAAAAATAGATATTTTCCTTATTTCCCTTGTGAAAAAGGAGGTTGAACTCATCTTCACCAAGGAGCTTTGCAATTTCCGCCGTTGCCCCGAAGTTGGCTGCCGTTAGGGCCGAAAGCGCCGCAACATCCACCGTTGAGGGATTGCCACTGTGTGCGATTAATTGCCCAGACCTATCGATCAAGAATACGCAATGTGCTGCTGAACTCGTTACCAGCTTGTTCAGACACCCATCGATCCTGACTATATCCTTGCCGGAGAGAATAATATTCATCTTTTCTTGATAAAGTGTCTCCCGAAAATCTCGGGCATAGCTATTTCAAGGTTGAATTTTTTTATTTCTGTTCTGAAGTCGACCTTAATCTGATCCAGTTCCCCTTTCACGTGATCCAATATCTTTTTTTTCGAAAACTTATTTGAAAGAGCTTCTATCGTTAGTCCCAAACATTCCCCCAATCCCCTTGTCAAGTCACGGATAACCGTATTTCCCGTGAAGACGATTTTTCCGTCTTCATATCTGAACTCTGCGGCGAAGGGATCCAAAAAAGGGTACTCATTGGACTTCTTAACCAGTACCCTTCTCAACTCGGAACCGAAGATTCCCTTCTTGATCAATCCATCCACAACGGTCTCTATACTGGAGATTGTATCTTGAAGTACCCTGAGCAAGTCTTGGAGGTTCCCCCCTTCATTGATCTCTACCATGTGATCCGAAGGTGTGGGGAGATCAGCTCGGTACACATGGAAAACCACTCCGGCTCCCTGAGCCTCCTCCAAGATCCGACTGAGAAGATTCCTCCCCGAAACAAGATCTCCATCCTTCGCGGTAAGGATCGTTTCGATGGGCTCCCCCTCTTGAAAGAAGATCACTCCACTCCCCTTGCCATTTCTCAAGGCGATTTCGATATACCCCGTATGTTTTTGCTCGCCTAACCTATCTATTAATCGTTGCAGGCTTGTGAAATCCGTGGAAAGATCCCTATAGAGGATTTCCCTTTTCAGTGTGCTCGCCAAAACTGTGACCATTTCAGGTGAAAGTTGATATACGCTAATCACGCCATCCTGCTCTTTTGCTTTGGATATGATATTGGTGATGGCCCTTTGGCCGACTCTCTTCTTGTCTCCCATCTGCTCGATGGCATTGATAATATCCCCCGAATCCATAAAGAGCATGGCTTCATAATCCATGAAGCCGATTTTAACATATCCACTGAAATCCTCCCCTTTCAGTGAAAGGAGCAAACCATTGAGGTTCGTATAAGAGGTGCTCAAATTCTTGTGCATTACTTCCCCTTTTGGGAAAATCATATTCCTTATCCTTTCCCCTGTGCGATACTATCCAGCGTCTTTTTCAATGAATCGAGGAAGCGGTTGAAATGAGCCTCTCTTTTCAATGCGACTCCGTAATAGTTGGACCCGTGTTTGAAGATCATCTTCCCCTGTGGAACATCTCCATAGAGTATTCGGTTAAGCTTACCCATTCTAAAAAGGTTTCCTACCCTGTCCCCAAATAACCCGAGGAAGGCAGCCAGTACTCCTTCCTCTTCTATCTCGGCCATGGATTCGAAGGCTTCTACCTTCCCGGTTTTGGATGCGACTATGATCCCTTCGCATTCCGGGATCTTCATGATCAACTTGCACATTCGATGGAATAGGTCCGCTTTCTGCCGTTTTCCCTTCTCCCCTCCCCCTTCCAAATGGTCAAACGCCCTGTCCACTTGGTTTGCCGGAGCCTCTTTTCTCCTTGGCTTTTCCGCCTTTTCAATTTCCGAACTTAACGGCCCTCCCTCGTCTTTCCTCTTCATTCCCTCCACCAGCAAGTGTTCCCAGGTCGAGGAAATCGTCTCACGAGGTGGAACGATTCCGATATTGGATACAAATTTCCCCTCCTGCCATTCAAGGATGGTGTAAAAGGCTTTTTCACCCGCTATATCATCGCATTCGGCATGGACGATCTCCCCGTCATTAAAGTAGATCACCCCCCTATGAGTGTCTTTCGTAATGACCAGCATGGTCGTTACCCGGCCGAGACAATTCATTTGAACGATATCGGTCAATTGGAGGTCGAAGAGCTTCCCTTCGAATCCCCTCTTTTCCTTGATGAGATCCAAAATCAATTTTCTGATTTCATTGATTTCAAAAGGTTTTTCGATGTAATGGAGGGATCCCCTTTTGCTCGCCTCCCTTTGTACATCCGAAGACCCATAGGCCGTCATGATGATCACTTTCGTCTTTGGAAAATCCCTCTTAACGCGAACCAACAGATCCAAACCATTGATATCCGGCATTCGAATGTCCGAAATAACCAGGTCAATGGGCATTTTACTCAGAACATCGAGGGCCTCTCTCCCGTTGTTTGCGATCTCCACTCCGTATTTATCCCTGTCCCTTGAGAGGCTTTTTGCCATACTCCACGTGAGAGTTTCCTCATCGTCCACTATGAGTACCTTCTTCAACTCCCTTGTCATTTTCTCCTTCCCATTTGCCGTCAGGCCAAACTCATTCGGAAGAATGCTTTTTCCTCAGTCGTTCTATAGCCGCCTTTAAGCTTTCCTGCATTCTCTCGAGAGAATCGGCAAGCATGCCAACCTCATCGCTGGAATTTATCTCGATCCTGGTGTCCAAGTCCCCCAGGCTGATTCGGTCGGCTACGTCGGTCAGGTATGTAATGGGGTTAACAACAGTTCTCGAATAGATGGAGGTAACCAGGATGACAACGATAAGGGATACGCCCATTACAATCAGGAAGTGAATCCGTGTCCTTTCGACTTTGTTGATTATTCGATGTTCGATCTGTTTGGCCGGCTTGGAGAATTCATCGATAGAGGTGGTGGCCGCGACCACGAGATCGGTTCCCTCGATGGGAGCGCAAAACCTGAACTTGCGCCTCCGCACGCCGTCGGTGTCCTTCCAGTCATAGTAACCGCGGGCCCTTCCCTTCAAACTGGTCTCTATGATCGACCGGAATTCAGGGAGTTTTTCGGCTAACAAAAGGAGATCCCTTCCGACGACCTTCGGGTTTTTGTTGAAACGGCTAATGCCCTTGTTGTCGTGGACGGATGTATATCCAGTTTTACCCACTCCCACTTTTTGTACGGCTATGGCCTTGAGAGCTGGCGAATTATAGAATTCCCCCTTGCTGAAATCTGGGTGAGATTTGATGAATATCTCGATCTGTTTGGCTATGTCCAGGGCCTTCTGTCTTATCATCTTCTCCCCCAAATCATTGAGGGTCCGGGCGCCTTCCTCTGTTGCTATGGATTTAATCTCCTCGGTCTGCCTGATGTAAATAAATCCAATCACACCAAATGATATGACGAGGGGGATCAAGATCCCGATGGTCAATTTGGTCAACAGGCTGATTCCCCTCCTTCTCGTTTCCGCCATGATCCTGACTCCTTATCCTTCTAACTCGGGGTAGACGAGCTTATATCTTCGGGCACCAATTGGTCGAGGATCTCCCTGTATTCCTGATTTAAATATTCCTTTTGGAGTAACCTTCTTCTCCTCCACTCTCCCTTTTGAACCAGTTCCTGCATTTTCGAATTCCCCTGTATCTCAGAGATTATCACATTCATCTTCGACCTCAGCATGGAGATGTCCACGTTTGGATCGCAAAACACCACCAAGGTAAAGTTTTTCACGCTCCTGACCATCACTCCTCCATCTTCAAAGAGAAATTCCAGGTTCCCCGTACTGCTGCTCAAGTTCTCCAGTAGGCCAATGACCTGGGTTACCTCCTTTCCCATCATTGCCAGATGTTTCATAAAGACGATAGGCATTTGCCTCGCCAATATCTTCCCCATATTATCACAGAGAAAATACCCCCAGACTCCCTTCAGGGAATTGATCTCCATGAGCTTTTCTTTCATCAATAGTAACCTCGCGATTAGAATGTGTAAGCAAAATGAATGCCAATTATTGTCTTTTCAGGAAAAGTAATTTAACTTATTAATATTATTGATTTTTTCTCACAATGAGAAAATAAGTAAATAATGGGGTTATCAAAAAAGGTCCACATACTAAACGAAATGGTCGATTTTTAACCACAGTTTCCTCCTCCCTTTAGTGAGCTATTTCAGGCCATTCATTCGTCTACGCCCAAAGTCAGGTAAACATAATTGGCAGATTAGTCTAAAATAACAGGAAATTATATGTAAGTTCTAATAATCAACATTAATATATTCCTTACATCTGTTTACAGTTTAAGGAATAATTTTTATTATGTGGACTATTTTCGACCATGCGGACAAAAATTGTTCATTCTGGGTGGGACGGAAAGTTCGAAAATAATCCACCTCTTTAGCGACCTTTGTCTTTTTTCCACCTTGACTTTTATCCAGCCTTTATGTAATTAATTGTTTGTAATAAAAAAGCCCTCTTTTGGTTGATGCAGTTGAACTTACCGAAAGAACATCTCTTCGATATCGCTCAAAAGTACATAAAGAAGGGGCAGCACAAAAAGGCCATCAAGGAATACCGGAAAATCCTTGATAAGGACCCCAAGAATATACGGTTGCGCCTAAAATTGGGTGACCTCTATCTTAAAAATGGACATAAGGACAAGGCCATCGACGAATATATGAAGGTCGCCCAACAATATGAGAATGACGACCTCAATTTTAGGGCTACCGCTATCTACAAAAAGATACTGTACCTGGACCAACACTTAGTCGATGTCTATCATAAGTTGGCAAATCTCTATGTAAGGGAGAATTTGGTCGGCAGTGCCCGACTTCAGTATCATAATATCCTTAAAGTCCAGCCCGATGATCCCGTTGCCTTAGAGGCGCTGGAAAAAATCGAACAGAATAGGGTTCGAGCTCAAACCCAGTCCCAGGAAGGGCCCATCATAGAGCCACCTCCGATGGCCGAAGAACCCCATCCAGAGCAGTCCCTTCCCGCCCGTGAAGAGCCGAAGGATGAAGTGACCATTCTCGGCCCTTCCGAAATCGTTCAGGAAACGGAGGATAAAGACTTCGAGGTGCACTATCACCTGGGCATTGCCTACAAGGAGATGGAGTTAATTGATCATGCCATTGCCGAATTTGAAACTGCATCGGGGGATAAGGAAAGAAAATTCGATTGCCTGGTGATGTTGGGAATGTGCTTTATGGAAAAGGAGGAATACGAGAAAGCCATCCATTACTTTAACGACGCCTCTCATGTCAAAAAACTCAACAGAGAAGAGGTAATCAGGCTCCAATATCGGCTGGGGTTAGCTTATGAGAGCAACGGCATGATGCAGGAAGCTCTAAAAGCCTACAATCATGTCATCAGCCTTGATAGCGATTTTTTGGATGTAAGGAATAGGATTGAGCGCTTAAAGAGCGCTTCGTGAAAGAAGGTTCCCGGGTTCGGCTTACAAACCACAAAAGCGGGAAATGAATTACGGCCTCCAGCGCAGGCCATACATGCTCTTCCTAACGGAATACTTGCCCCCAGGAATGGATTCTTATCCTCTCCCCCAATAGCGCCACCGTGACAGCATGGAC
>JAQYWG010000019.1 GCA_030145085.1 Thermodesulfobacteriota bacterium | reverse complement strand
CATGTATTCGTATATTTATAATTCCGAGAAAGTTGTCTGGAAAAAGAAAATACAAAAATTTCTCAATCTTATATTTCCTGATAATATCCCTCATTTTCTCGGAATTTCACAAAATTTGGGTGGAATGGGGTGAAATTGGGTGTGATTTAGTTGGCAAAACGATCGGGCAATAGTTCTAACTGTATTCGATAGTTACCACCCTGGCCAGCACTATCGAATTGCGATTCTAACAAATACCGACCTCTCTATGTTACCCATTAGCACATCCTTGATGATTATTCCGTCCTGCAACAGCAATTCGATCAATGCCTCAATTTCAAACATATTGGAGGGCTTTAGGCTGGGATCATGACGAGGGCTTCGCCCGTGAGGACGATTTCACCTCTTTGGTTGATGCAGACGGTCTCCAGACGGACCCGGCTTTTTTCCTTAAAAAGCTCCAGCACTCTCAGGCGGAAGGTAATCTCGTCGCCAATGAAGACTGGCTTGAGGAATTTCAGGGTCTGGGAAAGGTAAATCGTGCCCAAGCCTGGGAAACGAGTACCTAAAACTCCGGAAAGGATGCCCGCCTGGAGCATGCCGTGGGCCACCCGCTTTTTGAAAATTGTCCCTTTGGCGTAGTCCTCATTTAAGTGGATGGGATTGTGGTCGCCTGTAGCCTGGGCAAAATGCTCGATCACCTCCTCGGAGATGGTGGCACTGCTTTTGTAGAGTTGACCGACCTTTAACTTGTCTATTGTCATCCCTGTTTCCACGGCATTCCCTCTTGATGGGCTCCAGCTATATCTACCACCTACATAAAAGGATAAAAAGGAGTGGGAAAATCTCTTGAGTAGGCCACCCCATGGTCTTATGATAGCGAGATGGAACAGGATTCACAAGAAAAAACCAAAACCATTTCTAACCCCTTTTTCTTGCTACCTTTACAATGACATCGGCAGCTCTCATTTGTTCAAGAATCTATATGGATGACCCCAACTGTGATAAACCTCTTTATGGCATTGGCGATCTCATTCGCACTGGCATGGTCCTCAGCCATCTCTGAAGGACCCGACAACTCCGGGAACCACCTAAAGGGCTTTAGATGCTGCTTCCTGGCAATTTCCTCTGGACAAGGAGTTTCCGAGCTGGTTATACTTCTCTCGTGGAGTCTCTTCGATATGAAGCAGAAAACAAATTAACTCTATGAAGGGAGGAGAAAATTAATGAGGCTGCGTTTTGAACAAAAGGTTTTGGACTTACTGGAGGGGGCCATAGATATCCATATACATTCGGCCCCGGATATCTATCCCAGGATACTCAATGTCATGGAATTGGCCCGGCATGCTAAAGAAATGGGGATGCGGGCAATTTTGGTTAAGAACCATTTTGCAATGACTGGAGGGCAGGCCAAGATTGCATCGGATGAGACGGATTTCCCCGTATTTGGGGGAATTGCCTTAAATCTTCCGGTCGGAGGGTTGAACATCCATGCTGTGGATTTTGCGTTGAAGTTAGGAATAAAAATGGTCTGGCTACCCACTTTGCATGCTCAGAAGTTCGTCCAGCACAAGAGCCACGTGGCACATTTGGCCGGAGGGATTAGGGATGATGTTCAAGGCATTTACCTGCTCAATAATGATGCGAGCCTTAAGGAGGAACTCTATCCCATTTTTGACCTGATTGCGGAAAGAGACGCAATCCTCGCCACCGGCCATGTCAGTGTGGAAGAAGCAAAAGTTGCCGTTCGCGAGGCGGCAAAGAGGGGAGTCAAAAAAATCCTCGTGACACATCCCCTGGCGAGCTTCTGTAATTACAGCGTGAAAGGCATGAAGGAGATGCTGGAATTCGGTGCTACTTATCTGGAACACACCTATAACGATGTTACCCGTCAGGTGTCACACCCCATTAAGCTGGAGGATTTGTACAAAGGCATAAAGGCTATCGGGCCAAAACACTGCATCATGTCAACAGACGCCGGCCAGTGGTTGAACCCAGTTCCCGCACAGCAGATGGGAATCTATATCAAGGATATGCTGGATTTCGGCATAGCTGAGCGAGATATCCGGACCATGGTCTCAGGTAACCCGGCCCACATACTGGGTATTTGAACGCGCAGAATGGAAACATGGAGTAACAGCATTTTTCAGACTGCTTGACATTCCCCACAGGAGGTGCTTATCTCCTATTCGTTGAGTTTCTCGCACGGTCCGCTCATAACTTCGTACGTTTTTCAATCCAGTGAATTCTGAGGGGCCTTCAAATTTGCCCCCCACGTGTCTGTAACATTACGCAGTAGGAGGGATGAGATGAATAAGAAGGTTGGATTTATCGGTTTGGGAACAATGGGTAAATGGATGGCCCTCAACGTGATGAAGTCGGGTTTCGACCTGACGGTCTTTGACATCGATGAGAAGGCAGTGAAATTCCTGACGGATCAAGGGGCCAAATCAGGCCGAAATCCAGGTGATCTGGCCGCGCAGATGGATTGGGTGCTTCTCTCTCTCCCCAATACCGAGATCGTGGAAGGGGTCATCTTTGGCCAAGATGGCCTGGTCAATGGCGCAAAATCCGGTCTTATTGTGGTCGATTTAAGTACGATAAAGTATCTACCGACTCTGGATATCGCCCGGCGCCTTCAAGAAAGGGGTGTCCACTTCGCTGATGCCCCGGTTTCGGGGATGGAAGCCAGGGCGAAGGAAGCCCAGCTGACCGTCATGTTCGGCGGGGAGGAAGCGATTTTCGAACGAGTCCGCCCCGTGTTCGACGCCATTGGTAACAAGGTCATTTACATGGGAGAGATCGGCAGTGGTCAACTCACCAAATTGACCAATCAACTCCTGTTCAACATCAGCTGCGCGGCCATTGCCGAGGTTCTACCCATGGCTGTTACGCTCGGTTTGGATCCCGAAAAAGTCACCCAAGTGGTCACCACGGGGACGGGCCGAAGCTTTGCCGCGGAGTTTTTCCTCCCTCTTGCCCTTGAAGGTCGCTTCGACCAGGGCTATCCCCTCAAAGAGGCCTACAAGGATATGATCAGCGCGGCCGAAATCTGCGCTTACAGAAAAATTCCCCTGCCCCTGGTTCACAGTGCCACCACGACCTACCAGATGGCCCTGACTGACGGTTATGGCGACGAGAGCAAGGGTGCCATGGTCAAAGTCTTTGAGCGTATCTTAGGCGTCAAGTTTCGAAAGAAAGGGGTAGCATGATGCCTGGACATCGAGGTAAGCCCGAAGAGATCACCGAGGCGTACTACCGTGGTTTGATGCACGCAGCTGGGTATCGCCGGAAGGATCTGGACAGGCCGCAGATTGCCGTGGTCAATTCCTGGACCGATGTCAACCCTGGCCATCAACCCCTCAAGGAGTTGGGCCTCCGGGTAAAGGAGGGAATTTGGGCTGCTGGGGGATCACCGGGCGAGTTCAATGTACCGGCACCGTGCGACGGCATGGCCCAGGGACCCGGCCAGCGTTTCATCCTGCCGCAACGCGATCTAATCGCGGGGTCCATAGAAGCAATGGTCCGAGCGCATGGCTTCGAGGGCATGGTCATGCTGGGCTCCTGCGACAAAATCATTCCCGGCATGGTTATGGCAGCCATTCGGTTGAATCTCCCGACCATCTTCCTCACCGCTGGAGCTATGTTGCCCTGTCGTCTGGGAAACCGAACCCTTGTGACCTCAGACCTCAAAGAGGCCATCGGCAAAAAACGCACGGGCGAAATCGATGAGGCGACCTTTTCGGACTGGCAGGAAAGGCTCTGTTCATCACCGGGCACCTGCTCCATGATGGGCACTGCCAACACCATGGGTTGCTTCCTGGAAGCCACGGGCCTCGCCCCCTTCGGATCTGCCACCATGCTGGCTTTTGACGCAGCCAAGCTCCGCCAGGCCCGTGATGTAGGTGAACGTATCGTTACTTTGGTCCGAGAAGACCGGCCCATACGTGATTTCCTGAGCCAAGACAGCCTCGAAAACGGAATAAAATACATCTCCGCATCAGGCGGTTCCACCAACGCCGTACTTCACCTAATGGCTTTTGCTTCCCTCGCGGACAGTGACCTGGACTTAGACCGTTTTGATAGGATCCAAGCATCCGTTCCCGTAGTGGCCAAGTTCAAACCGTCCTCCGAGTTCAATATCAGCGACTACCACGAGGTCGGCGGCGTGGCCACGGTGCTGAAGGCCATCCAGAACAGTCTTGACCTCGATCTGCCTCTCGCCATGGGAGGGAAAATGGGGGAAGTATTAGAATCTACCTCGGTCCCTGATGGAAGGATCATCCAGCCAGCCTCGAACCCGCTGTCACCAGACGGCTGCTTTGCCATCCTCCGGGGCAACCTGGCGCCTCAAGGTTCGGTGGTCAAGAAGAGCGGGGTCGCCCCCAACATGCTCGTTCACACCGGGCCTGCAATTGTATTTGATTCAGAGGAGGATGTCCGGCGGTTCATGCTGGATAAGCAGATTCAACCCGGTTCAGTTTTGGTCGTGCGCTACGAGGGACCCAAGGGTGGACCCGGAATGCGGGAACTATCTATTCCGGCGGCCATGCTGGTCGGAATGGGCCTGCATACCTCCGTGGCCATGATCACCGATGGCCGTTTCTCAGGGGCGACCCGGGGACCCTGTGTAGGCCACATCTGCCCCGAAGCCTGGGATGGAGGGCCTCTTGCCTCCGTCCGTCACGGCGACATGATTGAGATTAACGTGCCTGAGAAAAAGATCCAACTCCTGGTCTCAGAGCAAGAACTCCGCAAAAGGCAACAAGCATCCCCGATGCGGCCGGACCACCCTGCACCAGGGATACTAGCCGCGTATCGGAAGATGGTCAGCGGCGCGGACTCCGGCGCTGTTTGGTTGTGATGCGCGGCAGACCTCAGGGAGGAACCTCTGGGGCTTGCCTTTGGCAGGTAAGTGCCTCAAGGGAAATCTCCAATCCCGGAAATGCGTACCTTCCACGAACGGGAATTACTGGTCATTCTCGCTGCCGCCGATGAGATGAGGCGGATGTGGACACGTCCAGGGAGAGCAATACATGAAAAATAGTGAGGTTTCAATACAGCGGGGAGAAAACATAATCGAAACAGTGAAAAAAACCTTAAGCCTCTTGGGTGGTCTCGGAAATGTGATTAAGAAGGGTGAAACGGTCCTGATTACTCCGAATTATGCTGTTCCCATTATGTCCGAAACCGGGGCAACCACCAACCCTGAGGTGGTAGTGGGAGTGATCGGAGCCGCAAAGGAAGCGGGGGCGAGAAATATTATCGTCGCTGAAAGTTCGATTGTCGGATTCGATGCCGGGAGAATCATGGCTGAACTCGGAGTCAAGCAGATGTTTGAAAAGGCGGGGGCTAAGGTACTCAATCTGGATGAAAATCAGCATGATGTAGTTCAAAAGAAAGTGACGCAGGGAAAACTCCTGAAGAAAATTGAGATTTTCAAACATGCAGCAGAATGTGATGTGTTGATCAGTGTCCCGGTATTGAAAACACATATATACACAGGCGTTAGTTTGGGAATGAAAAATCTAAAGGGAACCTTGCCTGATGCACAGAAAAAGATTTTTCATAGAGTTGGAGTCCGAAAAAAAACCGAAGAAAAATTTGAACTGGACCGATGCATTGCGGACATGATGACAGTTCACCACCCCGATTTCACGCTTATCGATGGCATTGTCGGGCAGGAGGGGTTTGTGCCAGGCTCCGGTGTCTGTGGTGCACCAGTGAAGATGAATACGATTATTGCCGGAAGTGACTTTGTAGCTGTAGATTCGGTCGGGGCATACATCATGGGCAGGGATCCCCTGCACGTGAATCACATCCGTTATTCCCATGAAATGGGTCTCGGCGAAGCACATGTGGAGAATATTCCCATACTGGGAGAACATCCGGATACGGTTCGACGTGAATTTCGCCCTGCCATCCCTGGTGAAGTCGGAAATTATGAAAACGTCGCCGTTATAGAGGGCGGTTCCTGTTCTGGTTGCTCCTTTGCCCTTCGCTGGACGTTGAATGCATTTAAACCATTACAGATACGGAAGTGGGATAAAACCGTTTTTCTCGTCGGTTCAAACAGTCAACTCCCTGGCGAAATTGACGGAAAGCCCTTCTTGATCGGTAAATGCGCTTGTAAATTGCCTCTCAAAAATGCCATCAAAATCACGGGTTGTCCACCCCCATTTTGGTATGTTATCAATCGGCTAAAAAAAGCAAAAAGGGGGTATTAAAGTACGTAAGACCAGTTACCGTTAAAAGGATATCGATGCGTGGTGTTGATTTTCTTCCTCGTTCTCTCGCAGTTATCTGCTGGTCCAGGGGGGACCTTAATGATAACGGCCTTCATCGGTCTGCCTTCACAACCAATCCCTTTGCCATGAGAACCCTCCTTTCTTAAGCCATTATTCCAGTCTGGCTCCTTTATTTGCCGGTCCACCCAATTTCGCATAAAGACCAAGGATTCCCTTTCTCGGCTCTTTTCTTACGGGTTTCCATGACTTGGATCTCTTCTCGAGGACCTTTTCATCGAGCACATTGAGTTTCCTGTTGGTCAAATCGATCATGATTTCGTCACCTTCTTCCAAAAGGGCGACTGGACCACCTAAAGCTGCCTCTGGGGTAATTTGGCAGACACCAAACCCCCTGGCAAAGCCCGAAAAGCGTGCATCGGTGATCACGGCGACTTCCTTTTCCAAACCCATTCCCACCACCGTTGCCTGAACGGTGTAGATGTCCGGCATCCCCGGCCCACCTCTGGGTCCTTCATATCTCACAACGATGACGTCTCCAGGTTTTATTTTACCGGATTTCAACGCCATGAGGGTTTCTTCTTGACTATTAAATACCCGGGCGGGCCCTTGATGAAATAGATTCTCCCGGTACCGGGCGGATTGCCTCAGTATCGCGCCTCCCGGTGCCAAATTTCCGTAAAGTACAACGATGCCCCCATCCTTTGAAAGAGGCTTCTCAACAGGAAAAATGACCTTTCTGTCAACCCTTTTCATTGCCCTGTCCTTGAGGTTTCCCTCCAGCGATTTCCCCGTCACTGTCAGTGTCTCGAGAAAGAGAATGTCTCTTAAATCATCCATGAGCTGAGGAATTCCCCCTGACTTGCCAAAATCGGTTACATAGTAGGGGCCATTCGGCTTAACATTCAACAAACACGGGGTTGTCGTACTAATCCTGTCAATAGTATCCAAATTTATCTTCTCTCCCAAACAGAGCTCTTCTGCTAGGGCAAGGATGTGAACAATTGAATTCGTCGAGCCCCCGAGGGCCATCAGCGTAATGATCATGTTTTCCATCGCTCTTTCACTCATGATGTTATGCGGGCGTATATCTTTCCTCATAAGATCTACCAACGCAGAACCTGATTTTTTTGCCTCTCTTAACAAAGCCGATGATGTAGCTGATAGAGTGGATGACCCAGGCAAAGCCATGCCAAGGGCTTCGGTTAAGCCTTGCATGGTGTTTGCAGTTCCCATCAAGGGACATGCACCCCAGGTCGGACATACCATCTCTTCCAGCTCAGCGATTTCAGATACGCTGGCCTTGCCCGCCGGCAGGGCACCCATTACCATTTCATCGAGATCGGATAGAGAGAATCGATTGCCATCAATTTCCTCAACCCCCATCACCCCGCCCGGGACGAATAATGAAGGCAGGTTTAACCGTGCTGCGGCCATAAGCATCCCGGGTACGACTTTGTCACACGTTGGGATGAAGACAACCCCATCAAACATCTGGATGTTAACCACCGTCTCGATATCGAATGCAACCAACTCCCTCGTAGCAAGATCGTATCGAATACCATCTAATCCAAGGGTTAAAGTTCCGCATTGGGATATGGTATTAAACTCAAGGGGCGTAGCCCCGGCTTGCCAAATCCCTTCTTTGACCTTTTGAGCCACCATATTGAGATGAAAATGGCCCGGACAGACTTCCCCCCAACTATTCACAACGGCGACGAGGGGCTTGGAGAGATCGAAGTCCGTGAAACCCATCGATTTATAAACGGCTCTCCGGTGAGCACCCTCAGGCCCTGAAAGATATTTTTTGGTAAAATGTTCCATTTCAATCCCCTCTTTCTAATATATTTATTGTTTATCATACTTGACGGCTTGGTAAAAAGTCCATCTGCCATTCGACAGGCCGTTCGACAAGCTCACGGTCCTGAGCAAGGTCGAAGGACTCATGGCCTTGAGCAAAGCCGAAGGGCCGTTCGACACGCTCACGGCCTTGAGCAAAGCCGAAAGGCTGCGTTCCGCTTCATCCCCTGCCCTGTTAAATTGAAGGCAGCCATATCAACAGAGATGGGATAGAGGAGCTGCTTGAAAACAGTAACATCAAACAAAGAAAATATTTAACAGGGTAAATCACTGCAGCGTACTTCTATGTACGCCTCATTCCTCAGGATTTGCGCGCCTTGCATCTGGATCTTTTTTCTTTGCCGTCTTATTTCGACTTTTTACAATGACGTCATACTTCACTAGGGAAATTTTCTGCAACTTCCATGCCATGAACCACCCCAGCTCCAAGGGATGTCCTTCAAAAATCACTTGTAAAATGGGGGAAGGTGCTTTACAATACAGTGTAGAAGGACGCTGATATGGACCACGAAAAGGATCAATACCAGATTCCGGAAGTCCTGCCTATGCTTCCCGTGAGGGACATTATCATTTTCCCCTATATGATTCTTCCCCTTTTCGTCAGCAGGGAGAGATCCATCAATGCTATTGAAGAGGCCCTTTCCAGAGATCGACTCATTTTCCTCGTTGCCCAAAGGGATATGACCCAAGAAGATCCAGCCCCGGAGAGAATTTATCATGTGGGAACCATCGGCATAATTATGAGGATGTTGAAACTCGCCGACGGACGCCTAAAGATCTTGGTTCAGGGATTATCCAAAGGGATGATTTCCGAATATATTCAATTAAAACCGGCCTTCTTGGTAAAGGTTCATCAGATCCAAGAACCCGAGGTTGGTGAGACCACAACGGAAATCGAGGCATTGATGCGGGGCGTAAAGGAACAATTGGAAAAACTCATCTCCTTCGGGAAAATCCTCGCGCCTGACCTCGTATTGATCCTCGATAGCATCGATGAGCCCGGCAGACTGGCAGACTTGGTATCTTCCAATGTGGGGCTGAATGTGGAAAGAGCCCAAGAGATCTTGGAAATCCTCGATCCTGTCGAACGCCTGAAGAAGCTCAACGAAGCCCTGAGCAAGGAGATCGAGGTTTTAGCCATGCAGGCCAAAATCCAGTCCCAAGCGAAGGAGGGAATATCCAAAACGCAAAGACAATATTTTCTCAGGGAACAGATGAGGGCCATCAAAGATGAATTGGGCGAAGGCGATGAAAGGGCAGAAGAGACCAAGGAGATAAGGGAAAAGATAAAAAAGGCCAAAATGCCTGAGGAGGTGAAAAGGGAGACAAATAAACAACTGCAACGATTGGAACAGATGCACCCGGAAGCGGCCGAAGCCTCCATGGTTAGAACCTATATCGATTGGCTCGTTGAAACTCCGTGGAGCAATTCCACAGTCGATAACTTGGACATCAAAAAGGCCAAGGAAGTGTTAGATGAAGATCATTACGACCTGGAAAAAGTTAAGGAAAGGATATTGGAATTTTTGGGTGTTCACAAACTGAAAAAACAGATGAAAGGCCCCATTCTCTGCTTTGTGGGACCCCCTGGAGTGGGAAAAACATCCCTGGGAAAATCCATAGCCGGGGCCTTGGGAAGAAAGTTCGTCAGGATCTCATTAGGGGGAGTTCGGGATGAGGCCGAAATACGAGGTCATCGGAGGACTTATGTGGGGGCGCTTCCGGGAAGAATTATCCAGAGTATAAAACAAGCGGGTTCCAATAACCCGGTCTTCATGATGGATGAAGTGGATAAGATCGGAAAGGATTTTCGCGGTGATCCATCGGCCGCCCTCCTGGAGGTGTTGGACCCGGAACAAAATAACGCCTTCAGCGACCACTACCTCAATCTCCCCTTCGATCTATCCAAGGTCATGTTCATTACCACGGCCAACCTGACTGACCCCATTCCATCTGCCTTGAAGGATCGTATGGAGGTTATCGACCTGCCTGGATATACGGAAGAGGAAAAATTACGCATCGCTAGAAAGTACCTTCTACCACGACAACTGGAGGAAAATGGCATCGATGGCAGGGTACTGGAGATTACCGATCAAGCCATCCTCCACATCATCACTCAATATACGAGGGAAGCAGGCCTGCGGAACTTGGAACGAGAACTCTCCTCAATCTGCCGAAAGGTAGCCCGGAGAATTGCAGAAGGGGAAGACGGGACCACCAGGGTAACAGGGGGAAACCTTCATAAGTTTTTGGGCCCCCCAAAATATCTAGCAGAAGCCGAGCGGGAGGAGAACGAGGTTGGCGTCAGCACGGGCCTGGCATGGACGCAAGCTGGGGGTGAAATGCTTTTCGTCGAAACCTCGGCGGTTAAGGGAAAGGGATCATTAGTCCTCACAGGCCACCTGGGAGATATAATGAAGGAGTCTGCCCAGGCGGCTTTAACCTATGCCCGGTCAAAGGCGAGGAAGTTGGGCATCGAGGAGAACCTCTTTGCCGAAAGGGAAATTCATATCCATGTCCCCGCTGGGGCAATCCCCAAAGACGGTCCCTCGGCTGGAGTGACCATGGCTAGTTCCATCATCTCCGCCTTGACAAATATCCCCGCAAAGAAGGATGTAGCGATGACAGGGGAAATTACGCTGCGGGGAAGGATTTTACCCGTCGGTGGAATTAAGGAAAAGACCTTGGCAGCATTGAGGGGAAAGATAAGCACGCTTATTATTCCTCACCAGAATAAGAAGGATCTAGATGAGATCCCTACATATGCCAGGAAAAAGATGAACTTCATTCTCGCCAAACACATGGATGATATCTTACCCATCGCACTGGATGAGAAGAAATTGGGGAAATGGGGGAGAGTTCGACGCACGAAGGGGGTCAAAAAGTAAGAAACCCGTGGAACTAAAAGAAATCGGCGAATTCGGCCTGATCAGCTGGATCCGGGGGAAAATGGACCTGAGGGATTCCAACATTGCCTCAGGGATTGGTGATGATGCCGCCGTGATAACTCCCCCCAAGAGGTGCGTCTCCCTTGTTACCACCGATATTCTCATAGAAGACACCCACTTTAGATTAGATTACACAGATCCCCTTCGCCTGGGCAAGAAGGCCCTTTCCATCAATCTCAGCGACATAGCCGCCATGGGGGGAACCCCCCAGTACTTCTTATTGTCCATGGGACTTCCCCTCCATCTTCCATTCCGTTGGATTGAGGAGTTTTTCCACGGGGTTCAGCAGGTGGTGGAGGAGTACAATCTTTCGTTGATCGGAGGAGACACATCTCTGGCGCGAAAATTAACCATCAATGTCACGCTCATTGGCCGGGGAAAGGCGGGGGAGGTTATTTACCGCAAGGGGGCCCAGGCCGGTGATCAGATCATGGTGACCGGTACCCTGGGAAATGCGGCCTTGGGGTTACGGATTCTGAAGTCCCATAAGGGCGATTCCAGCATATCCCGTGCCGGGGATAGCGATCTGGCCGAACTCATCGAAAAGCACCTCTCCCCTACTTCACGAATCGCCGAAGGCCGGCTCATCGCCAAAAACTATCTTGCCAGCGCCATGATCGACATCAGTGATGGTCTGATAGCAGATCTGGGGCATATCCTTGAAGAAAGCCATGCGGGAGCAAGAATCTGGATTTCACAGCTTCCCCTCTCGGAAGCATATAGGAGAAAGGCCCCCCAATATATCTCCCGAGATATCGATTTAGCCATTTCCGGGGGGGAAGATTATGAATTACTGCTCACCACTCCGAGGAAAAAGGCAGAAAAACTCTTGGGACTCTTCCGCCAATCCGGGTTTAAGATCACCCCAATTGGTGAAATCGTCGACCCTCGCTATGGCCTGCGGTTACTCATGGACGATGGCAGGGAATATGCACCCAGGAGGAAAGGATTTGATCATTTTAAAAAACCGAGGTGAACGATCCCGAGCTTCACCTGAAGCCAGCCCGAAAAGCGACGGGATTCCAGTGAGGGGAGGCATCCAACGGAAAAATGCTGGGACAATCGAAGGAATCTTCCAACCTTGACAAACCCATAGCGGGTGATTATTTTGTAATTGAGTTGTTGGATAAGGCTTATAGCTGCTTTCCCCCATCCTTTGAGGGGAGAGGGGGAATGGAGACTCATGAGCACGGTTCTAAATAAGCGCTTTCAAAAAGTCCTCGAGTTGATCATAATGGATTACATTTATAGCGCTGAGCCCGTAGGATCGAGGACAATCTGCAAACGGTATGGTATTCAATTGAGCCCCGCCACCGTGAGAAATGTGATGGCAGACTTAGAGGATTTAGGGTTTCTCTGGCAACCCCATACCTCTGCCGGGAGAATTCCTACGGATAAGGCCTTTCGTTTTTACGTCGATGAAATCCTCAATGTTCAAGTGTTGAACCAAATTGAGCGGGAGAAAATACGGCGAAAGTATCGGATATCACAATACGATATCCCCGAAATAATGAGGGAAACCTCCAGGATCCTTTCCGGTTTATCCAATTACACGGGGGTGGTCTTAACCCCGAAGATGGCTTCCACCATCTTCAAGCATATTCAATTTATTCGGTTGAACATCGATCAAATACTGGCCGTTTTCGTGACCTCTACGGGGGCCGTACAAAACAGAATTATCCACATGGAAAATAGCCTCTCCCAAGACGAACTGGATAAAATCAGCCGATATCTCAATGAGATGCTCGAGGGATTGACCCTGGCCCAGGTCAGGGAAAAAATCCTCAAAGAGATGGAAGAGGAGAGAATTGACTATGACCGTTTGATGAAGCAGGCTCTTAAGCTGGGCCACAGGGCCTTCAGCAGCCAAGAGGAGAAAGAATTATATATCGACGGCAAGATGAATATTCTTGATGAACCGGAGTTCGCGAATATCGAAAAGATGAAGAGCCTTTTTCGGGCCTTCGAGGAAAAAAACCTTCTGATCACGTTACTGGATAAATGTTTAGCGGGAGAGGGAGTGCAGATAACCATAGGGTCTGAAAGCGAATGCATTGAGATGGAAGGCTGCAGTTTGATATCGTCACCCTATGGAAGGGTAGATCGGACATTGGGAATTTTAGGTATATTAGGACCAAGGAGGATGAACTATTCGAGGGTTATCCCCCTGGTCGAATACACCGCCCAATTGCTAACGGGAATATTGGAATCGGAATAATCGTCCTTCTTGCCGTGGAGGAGGAGTGGCGTGAAAAAGGCTGAGAAGACGAGGGATAACGGAACCGGTCCAACGGCTAAAGCCGAAGGGGAAGGGAAACAATCGAGAAAGCGAAAATCAAGAAGGGAACAAGAACTCGAAATGCTGAAAGCCCAATTGGAGGAAAAAACTAAAGAGACCACGGAAAACTATGACCGATTTCTTCGGGCCCAAGCAGAGTTGGAGAACTACAAAAAAAGGGTTGAAAGGGAAAAGAGCAGCCTCGTCAAATATGGCAACGAGGAACTCATCAAGGCAATTCTGCCGGTTATCGACAATCTGGAAAGGGCCCTCGACCACCCCCAGGGGGAAGATCCAGATGGATTCAGGGAAGGTATTAAAATTACCCTCAGCCAACTCCTCCAAGTATTGGAAAAATTCGGTGTATCCCCTATCCCCGCAACAGGAGAACCCTTTGATCCAAGCAAACATGAGGCTATGATGCAAGTCGAATCAGCGGATCATGAACCGAATACGGTGGTATCCGAGTTGCAAAGGGGGTATTTTTTGAACGATCGATTGATACGACCGGCCATGGTAAGCGTAGCTCAACCCCCGAGGCAAAAGGAAGAAGGAGAGGGACCATCGTAGCCAAGATGATGAAAAATCAGTTGAGGACAAAAAGGAGAAAGAAATGGGTAAGATCATAGGTATCGATCTAGGCACCACCAATTCGTGTGTAGCGGTAATAGAAGCCGGTGATCCCGTTGTGATCGTCAATGCCGAGGGGAGCAGGACAACGCCTTCAGTGGTGGCCTTTACCGACAAAGGAGAGAGGCTGGTAGGCCAAATCGCCAGGAGGCAGGCCATAACAAACCCGGAAAACACCGTATATGCAATCAAGAGGCTGATTGGCCGGAAATTCACAGACCCAGACGTAAAAAAGGACATAGAAATCGTCTCGTACAAGATCGCTAAGGCCAAGAATGGAGATGCATGGGTCAAGGTTCGGGATAAGGAATACAGCCCCGCTGAAATTTCGGCTATGGTCCTCCAGAAGATGAAGCAGACTGCGGAGGACTATCTGGGCGAGGAGATAAAGGATGCGGTTATCACGACTCCGGCTTATTTTAACGATAGCCAGCGTCAAGCCACGAAGGATGCGGGGAAGATCGCTGGGTTAAACGTCCAGAGAATAATCAATGAGCCTACAGCGGCCTCATTGGCCTATGGGTTGGATAAGAAAAAGGATATGAAGATCGCCGTCTTCGACTTAGGGGGAGGCACCTTCGACATCTCCATACTGGAGCTGGGCGAGGGGGTTTTTGAGGTAAAATCGACCCATGGGAATACCCACCTGGGAGGAGAGGACTTCGACCAGCGGATCATCGGCTATCTTGCCGATGAATTCAAAAAAGACCAGGGAATCGATCTCAGGACCGACCGTATGGCCCTCCAAAGATTGAAGGAGGCGGCGGAGAAAGCCAAGATTGAATTGTCAAGCTCTATGGAAACGGATGTTAACCTGCCGTTCATAACCGCCGACGCCAGCGGACCCAAACATCTCAACATTAAGCTGACGCGGTCCAAATTGGAAAAATTGGTGGAGGATTTGATCGAAAAAGTGGAGGGCCCATGCAGAACAGCTCTTCAAGACTCCGGACTCTCACCCTCGGATATCAATGAGGTCATCCTGGTGGGAGGGATGACCCGAATGCCCAAGGTTCAGGAAAAGGTGAAATCGGTCTTCGGTAAGGAACCCGGCAAGGGGGTCAATCCCGATGAGGTGGTTGCCGTCGGGGCCGCCATTCAGGGAGGGGTTTTGAGGGGAGATGTAAAGGACGTCCTCCTTTTGGATGTAACCCCCCTCTCCCTGGGCATAGAAACCCTGGGAGCAGTATCCACCAAACTCATCGAAAAGAATACCACCATCCCCACGCGCAAGAGCCAGATCTTCTCGACAGCCGCGGATAATCAACCTGCCGTCAGCATCCATGTCCTGCAAGGGGAACGCGACATGGCCATGGATAACAAAACCCTGGGGAGGTTTGAGCTGGTTGGAATTCCTCCCGCGCCTCGGGGACTCCCCCAGATCGAGGTGACCTTCGACATCGATGCCAATGGGATCGTTCACGTCTCCGCCAAGGACCTGGGAACGGGGAAGGAGCAGTCAATCAAAATCACCGCATCCAGCGGCCTCACGGAAGAGGAGATTCAGAAGATGGTGAGGGATGCCGAGGCCCATAGCGAGGAGGATCAGAAGAAGCGCGAATCGGCGGAGGCTCGAAATAACTTGGATAGCCTAATCTACACAACCGAAAAGTCGCTGGGAGAATATGGCGACAAGATTGATCCCTCCGAAAAGAAGGCCATCGAGGAAGCCCTTGAAGCGGCCAAAAAAGCCATGGAATCCAATGAGATATCCACCATTAAGTCGGCCTCCGACAACTTAACCCAAACCTCCCATAAACTGGCTGAAGCCATGTACGCCAGGGCCTCTCAAGGGGCGGAGGGACCCCAAGCTGAAACAGCCCAAGGCCAGGAGTCTGCCGCAGAACCGAAGGAAGCTGAGGAAGAGGTTGTCGATGCCGATTTCGAAGAGGTAAAGGACGATCAGAAGTAGAATCACAATGGAATAGGATCTTGAATCTGGGGCGAGGCTTCATCACCTCGCCCCTTTTTTACTCCATTGACTATGATTGAAGTAAAGCATCTTACCCACATCTACAATCCGGGGACCCCTTGGGAAATCAAAGCCCTGGAACAAATCTCCTTTCGGGTCGTCAGGGGGGAATGCCTTGGAATCATCGGCGAATCGGGCTCGGGGAAATCCACTTTGGCCCAACATCTCGCCGGGCTCCTTTTCCCCCGTCTGGGCTCAGTTCTCATTGATGGGGCCAATATCTACAATGCACACGGGGGAAGGGAAATGAGAAAAAGGGTGGGGTTCATCTTTCAATCCCCCGCGGACCAACTATTCGAGGAATCCGTCTTTAAGGAGATCTCCTTCGGTTTGAGACAGGAGAAAAATCTCAGCTCCCGGGAAATCGAAGAAAGGGTCAGAGACGTATGCAGGAAATTGCATCCACCATTGGAGGACCTCATGGACCGATCCCCCTTCGAATTGAGCGCAGGGGAAAGGATTATGCTGGCCATCGCCAGCGTATTGATATCCAAACCCGAGGCCTTGGTCTTTGATGAGCCTTACGCGGGATTGGATCCAAATAACCGCAGTGAGATTTTACACCAAATAGAAATCCTTCATCGGAACAAGAAAACCCTTATCATCCTCTCCAATCAATCCGAAGGCCTGATCCACCTTTGTGACCGAGTCATCTTTCTGTACCAGGGAAAGATCGTTGCCAAGGGAAGGCTTCAAGAATTCTTAGCATCCGGAGAAATAGATCGAAGGGTAACGGACCTCTTACCCCCATTGACTCGTATGCTGATCCACCTGAGGGAAAAAGGGATCGAGGTCAATCCCTCCCTTGACACCCCTTCCTCTGTCTCCCTGGAAATCCATCGCCTCCTCCAGAAGAAGGGAAAGAATTGATAGGCTTGAATCCTCAACAACCCCCGAAACGACCTCCTCCCGGGGGATTATTCCCCAAATCGAAGCAGCGAACAGTAATGGATTTAGGGTAACCACTTCTAGTGAAGCCAAACGGGTGATACCACTGGCAACTAGGTTTCCCCTGAACCTCCAACCTCTTAGCCTCAGCCTGCTGAGGGGTAATGAACCCCGAAGCTCCGGATGCCGAGACCTTGACTTGCATCCGATCAGATGATAGTATCCCCGTGACCTTACGGGGTTTGTCATGGGAGAGGAAGGGTTTTTCGAAAGGCTTAAAAAGGGACTCTCAAAGACCCACGCCGGCTTTATCACTCAGATCGACCGACTCATTTCCGGAAAGAAGGGGATCGACGAGACGCTCCTCGAGGAGCTGGAGGAGATCCTCATCACCGCCGATTTGGGAACGGATACAACCTACAGGTTGATCAACGATCTCCATCAAGGGGTTGGGAGAAACGAGCTCGTTGACCCTCAAAGGCTCAAGGAATTTCTCAGGGAGTCTATTCTGGCCATATTGAAGACAGCCCAAAATCCATTGGACATCGATTCTTCGGGAACAGAGCCTTTCGTGATCATGGTGGTCGGCGTCAATGGAGTCGGAAAGACCACCACCATAGGGAAGCTGGCGAGCAGGTATAGGTCCAAGGGGAAGAAAATCCTCTTCGCCGCATCGGATACCTTCCGGGCCGCGGCCGCGGAACAGCTGGAAGCCTGGGCAAAAAGGATAGGGGTGAATATGGTGAAACAATCGAGGGGATCCGATCCCTCGGCCGTCGCCTTTGATGCCATCCAGGCTGCCAAGGCGAGATATTTCGACATGGTATTTATCGACACCGCGGGCCGACTCCATACCAAGGAAAACCTCATGGAAGAGTTAAAGAAGATGAAGAGGATTGTTGGACGCCAGTGCCCGGGGGCTCCTCACGAGATCCTCTTGATCCTCGACGCGACGACGGGGCAGAACGCCATTTCCCAAACGAGATTCTTCAACGAGGCCTTGGGGATCACGGGAATTGCCCTCACCAAATTGGATGGAACGGCCAAAGGGGGGATCATCATCGGAATTACCGAATCATTTCACATTCCCATTCGGTATATCGGTATCGGGGAAAAAATGGATGATCTTCGGGAATTCAACGCCGAGGAATTCGTCGCAGCTTTATTGTAATTTTTCCCTTGACAAGTGAAAAATCTCTTTTGTATTATAGGTTCAGTACTTTTGAACATACTTTTCATTATTCAAGAAAATACACCAAATTCTCTAAAAAATTACACGTGACCGCTTCCGATCATACAGGGCCCAGGGGGTTCTGTATGACGATAGGGTACAAGGAGTAATCTTTGTGCCTGCCGCTTGCAAAGGGGGTTTTAACTACGAGCTCCCTTTTTATCTTTCCCGGGAGGAGGTGATCAAAAAAGGGGACTTCTTAGAAATCCAGCAATAAAATCCAACAGAAAAGAAGGAGAAATTGAGCAATGAAACTAACCCGTAGGACTTTCTTAAAAATATCCGGTGCGACAGCGGTCGGCATTGCGGCAAGTAGTTTGGGGTTTGATCTATCGCCCCTTGAATCCTATGCGGCAACGCTGCGGAAAGACCTCAAGTCGGCCAAGGAAACCACCACCATTTGCCCTTACTGCGCCGTCGGTTGTGGAGCCATCGTCCACTCCATCAATGGCAAGGTGATCAACATCGAGGGTGATCCGGATCACGTCATCAACGAGGGATCGCTCTGCAGCAAGGGGGCATCCATGTATCAGCTCTCGGCGGCAAACCCTAACCGTCTCACCAAACCAATGTACCGGGCTCCCTATGCAACGGAATGGAAGGAGGTTTCCTGGGACTGGGCTTTGGATGAGATTGCCAAGCGAGTGAAAAAGAGCCGGGATGCCAGCTTCATGACCAAAAACGCCAAGGGACAGGTGGTCAACCGAACTAACGGCATCGCGCATGTGGGCAGCGCCGCCCTGGATAACGAAGAATGCTTCATGCTCCAAAAGCTGATGAGGGCCTGGGGTTTGATCTACATCGAACACCAGGCGCGTATCTGACACTCCGCTACGGTAGCGGCTCTGGCAGAGTCGTTCGGTAGAGGAGCGATGACGAATCACTGGATCGATATCCGAAACGCAGATGTCATCCTCGTCATGGGCAGCAACGCTGCCGAAAATCATCCCATCTCGTTCAAGTGGGTCACCAAGGCCATGGAAAGGGGAGCTACCCTTCTCAACGTTGACCCTCGCTTCACCCGCACATCCGCCAAGGCCCATCTCTATGCGCCAATCCGTTCCGGAACGGATATCGCCTTTCTGGGTGGGATGATCAAGTACATCATCGACAACAAGAAGTATTTCGAGGAATATGTCCGACTTTACACAAACGCGTCTTTCCTCGTGAACCCGAAATTCAAGATGCCCGGGGAACTGGACGGACTCTTCTCCGGCTACGACCCCAAGAAGAGGAAGTACGACAAGTCTAGTTGGAGCTTCCAGAAGGACGAAAAAGGGTTGATCAAGAAGGACTCGACGCTTCAGAATCCCAACTGCGTCTTTCAACTCCTGAAAAAACATTTCTCCCGATATACCCCGGAATTGGTCTCCAGCATCACGGGAACCCCCAAGGATAAGCTCCTCAAGGTCTATGACATTTATTCCTCGACGGGAAAGCCGGGGAAGGCGGCCACCATCATGTACGCCATGGGGTGGACCCAACACACGGTGGGAACGCAGAACATCCGGACCATGGCCATGATCCAATTGCTCCTGGGGAATATGGGCGTTGCAGGGGGTGGAGTCAACGCATTGAGGGGTGAATCCAACGTGCAGGGTTCCACGGACCACTGCCTGCTCTACCACATCCTGCCCGGATACCTCAAGACGCCAAAGGCTTCACAGCCCACCCTTAAGGCGTATAACGACAAGTATACGCCCAAGGCCAAGGATCCCATGAGCGCCAACTGGTGGGGCAACTATCCCAAGTACTCCGTCAGCCTGCTCACGTCCTTCTTCGGCAAAAACGCCACCAAGGCCAATGACTTCGGCTATGCGTGGCTTCCCAAGCTCGACGACGGGCAGGACGCCTCCTGGCTTAATCTCTTCGACGAGATGTATAAGGGTACCTTCTCCGGCTTCTTCGCCTGGGGGATGAATCCGACCTGTAGCGGCGCCAATGCGAATAAGGTGAGGCTGGGCCTGGCTAAGCTCGATTGGCTGGTGAACGTTAACATCTTCCCCAACGAGACCGCGGAGTTCTGGCACGGGCCCGGGATGAAGCCCAAGAATATCAAGACCGAGGTATTTCGCCTGCCAGCAGCCGTCTCCTTCGAGAAGGAGGGGAGCATTACCAATAGCGGTCGATGGGCCCAGTGGAGGTACAAGGGCGGCAACCCTCCAGGTCAGGCGTGGCCGGATGCGGAGATGATGACCGAACTCTACTATCGGGTTAAAGGCCTTTACGAGAAGGAAGGCGGTGTCCTTCCGGATCCCGTCGTGAAGGCGACCTGGGACTACGGACCAAAGGGACCTGGTGGAAAGATCAAACACTGCGATCCTCACATGGTGGCCAAGGAGATCAACGGCTACTTCCTGAAAGATGTAACAATCAAGGGAAAACCCTACAAGAAGGGAACCCTGGTTCCCAGCTTTGCATTCCTCCAGGCCGACGGGAGCACCTCCTCGGGCAACTGGCTCTACTGCCAGAGTTACACGGAAAAGGGAAACATGATGGCCCGGAGGAGCCGAAAGGACACATCGGGAATCGGGCTCTATCTCGAGTGGTCATGGGCCTGGCCCGTCAACCGGAGGATTATCTACAACCGAGCCTCCGTGGACGAAAACGGCCGGCCGTGGGATAAGCAGCACCCGGTTATTCGATGGGATAAAGCAGCGAAGAAGTGGAAGGGAGATGTCCCCGATGGCGGTTGGGCTCCCCTGAGCGCCGGGAAGAAATCGAGGTACGCCTTTATCATGAAACCGGAAGGCCACGCCCATATCTTCGGACCTGGGCGCGCGGATGGCCCATTCCCCGAACACTACGAACCCTACGAGTGCCCCATCGAGAAGAACCTGATGAATGCCCAGAAGTTCAACCCCGCCATCAAGATCTTCAGCCCCGAAACGACTACGCCCCTGGATGTGGTCTTCTCGTGTGATCCCAGGTATCCCATCGTTGCAAGCACATATCGGATGGTGGAACACTGGCAAACCGGGGTGATGACACGGTGGCAGCCCTGGCTCATAGAGGCACAGCCCCAGCTGTGGGTTGAGATGAGCACGGAGCTAGGCAACCTCAAGGGTATCAAAAACGGGGAGAAGGTCCTGGTGCAGTCGGCCAGGGGCCAGGTGGAAGCAGTGGCCATTGTCACTGATCGATTCAAGCCCTTCGATATCGCGGGCCAGACCATTCACCAGGTGGGCTTACCGTGGTGCTTTGGCTGGGTAACGCCCCCCGATGGTGGCGATAGCGCCAACCTGTTGACGCCAACCATTGGGGATGCCAACACCATGATACCCGAATCCAAGGCCTTTATGGTCAATGTGCTCAGAAAGGGGGTGTGATCTGATGGGAAAATATGCCGCATTAGTCGATGTCTCGAGGTGCACCGCCTGTAGGGCATGCCAAATCGCCTGCAAGCAGTGGAACGAACTTCCCGCGGAAAAGACGGTCAACAGAGGTACGTACCAGAACCCACCGGATCTCTCCGTGGCAACATATACCCTTATACGGTTCAAGGAGATCTCCGATAAGGGCGAGATACGGTGGAACTTCTTCAAGGATCAGTGCAGACACTGTCTGGAGCCGCCGTGTAAGGAAGCGGCCGATGGGACGGTGAAGGGGGCGATCGTCCAAGATAAGAATGGTACCGTCCTCTTTACCGAAAAGACCCGGCTTCTGGACATCAAGGAAATCCGTGATGAGTGTCCCTATGACATTCCTCGCCAGGATCCCAATACCAAGCTCATGGGTAAGTGCACCTTCTGTGCCGATCGAATCGCCAATGGCATGATACCAGCATGCATTAAGGTTTGCCCAACGGGGACCCTCACCTTCGGGCCGAGGGATAAGATCCTGAAGATGGCGAACAAAAGGCTGAAGGATGTCAAGAAGCGATTCCCACTGGCCAGACTGATGGGTGACGAGGAGGAGGTAAGTTGGATCTATCTGATCCACCAACCCGAAGCCGAATTCCAGATGACCGTGAGGGCAAAAAGACCCTCCACCGTGGCACGAAGGGCCTTCATGAAACCCCTTGGGGCCTTGGTTGCGGGAACGGCATTCTTGGGATCAGTGACAACCGACTCTGATTCCTCGATAGAGTGAGAATAAACGAGGGAGAAAGCATCATGCGGAAGGCAAGGATAGACCTTGCCTTCCGCAACCTTATGGTGTATCATAGGCTTGTTTCGGCAGAAACAGGCCTTTTTTGTCATGTTATCGTACTGGAGGCCAGGCAATGGGAAGAGCGACGAATGCCGATGTGAAAAGAATGAAGGAGAGAATTGCCGCTATCAAAGAGGCCCACCCGAACTACCAAAGGATTCTGGAATTCTTCGAAAAACTCCTCCTTGAGCAACTGAAGATAAGGGCTCAGGTGGACTGTCGCGTCCCTGAAATCAGTGAGGACAGCGCGAGAATCAGAGCGAAGGAGGGATTTCCCATGCTTTCAAAGGGAGATTTTTCCTTCGATCCTCACCTCGCAGCCCGCCTCTTTCGCTCAATTTGCCGAATTGCGAAAAGGGAAAATGAAAAGTTAAAGGCAGAAGTGGGCAAAATTGAGAGAGCACTGCGACGGAAAGAGATTGACCTGGAAATGTGCCTTCCGAAGGCACTAGAAGGTGACCACGAATATCTCTCCCAGATAGCCGCTGATGTGGGAATTGACCGAGGTGTGATGAGTTTCCTGCTCCATACCACGATTAAGCCCTTCGTGGAAGTAACAGCCTCCCATCTCAAGGACAAGGTAGACGAAGACATGTGGGACAAGGGATACTGTCCGATCTGCGGCTCCCAACCCCTCATGGGGGAATTGAGGGGTGAGGAGGGAAGACGGATCTGGGCGTGTTCCTTCTGTGGAAACCAGTGGCGCGGGAAACGGGTTATGTGCCCCTTCTGTGAGAATAGCGATCAAGGAAGCCTCCGTTATTTCTATACCGAAAAGGAGAAGGCATACCGGATAGACATCTGCGACAAGTGTAAGAGATATATTAAGACGGTTGATTCCAGACAGCTCGCCGAGGAAATTTTCCTCCCCGTTGAGGACATAGCGACATTACACCTGGACATCTTAGCGGCCGATAAGGGCTTCAAGCGGGAGGCATTCAATTTCCTCGGGATCTTCTGAAAGTTGATGATATGGGTTAGCCTGGAAAGCCCGAAATTACCAACTATGAAGGAATTCAACTAACGCGGTGAAACCAAGAATTGGGGGAATTACACGTTTTGTTTCCATTCCATCGATGTGGCTCTCCTAATACCACGAGATCCTTCCCTTCTCATTCCTTCATGGATCAGTTCCCACAAACCCTCTGTTATCTCACCATTTGTCCTTGATGATCTTACTGGAATATGATAGTTATTTCATAGAGTTAAGATGTAATCCGCTTGATTAGGGAGGCCTCTCCATGGGAAAAATTGATCTCCTTCTCCTGCATCCCCCCAGTCTGTACGACTTCAGGAAGGAACCAGTCATGTACGGGCCCATCAGCGATGTCGTGCCCTCGACGCCCATATTTGAGATGTATCCCATTGGATTCGCCAGCCTCTCGGAATACTTGGAGAGAAATGGCCTCCGGGTCAGGATCATCAATGTTGCCTTGAAGATGCTCAAGAGCAAGGATTTCGATGTGGCCAAAATGATTCGAAGGTTGCGGCCTATCGCCTTCGGGCTTGACCTCCACTGGATGGCCCATGTCCAGGGATGCCTCGCCCTGGCAGAGGAGATAAAAGAAGCCCATCCTCATATCCCGGTTATCCTGGGTGGGTTGTCTGCGACTTACTACCACGAGGAAATCCTGAGGGATTATCCCCAGGTCGATTTCATCATAAGGGGCGATTCAACGGAAGTGCCGCTCCTCGAGCTGATCAGATGCCTCAAGGAGAAGAGGAAGATATCCCATATTCCCAACTTGACGTGGAGGGGAGAAGGGGGTCAAGTTCATTCAAACCCTATCACCCATGTCCCTGAAACGCTCGATCACGTCGCCGTAGACTATCGTCACATCATGCAAAAGGTCTGGAAGTATCGTGATCCTACGGGATATGAACCCTTCACCAATTGGTTCATGTATCCGATAACCGCCGTATTTACCTGCAGGGGCTGCCGCTACCATTGCAAGACGTGTGGCGGGTCGGCAAATACCTTCCACCGCGTGGCGAACCGCCAAAGGCCCGCCTACCGCGACCCCCTCCTCCTGGCCCAAGATATCATGGACATCCGTACCCATCTCAAGGCGCCCATCATGATCATCGGTGACATCTTCCAACCAGGCGATGAATATGGCTTCAAACTCTTGAGTGCCCTAAAAGGCAAGGGGATTCAGAATCACGTTGCCCTCGAGTTTTTCGTTCCACCTTCGCGGGAAAAACTGGAGAGAATTTCCGGGGTCATTCCCAACTTTAACCTGGAAATTTCCCCCGAATCCCACGATGTGGTGGTTCGAAAAGCCTTCGGAAGGCCATACGATAACGTTGCCCTCGAAGAGATGCTGAAGAATGCGATAGCCATGGACTGTAAACGAATCGACCTGTTCTTCATGACGGGATTGCCCGAACAAACCCTTCAATCGGTCCTCGATACCGTGGATTACTGTCGATACCTTCTCGAGCGCTATGGGGAGAGTCGAAGGTTCATCCCGTTTATCTCCCCCCTTGCTCCCTTTTTGGATCCCGGCAGCCTTGTCTTCGAGAATCCGGAGAGATACGGATACAAGCTCCTCTACCGGACCGTTGAGGAGCACCGATTGGCAATGCTTTCTCCCAGTTGGAAATACGCTCTGAACTACGAGACCAAGTGGATGACCCGTGACGAAATTGTATACGGAACCTATGAGGCTGCTTTGAGGCTAAACCGACTGAAGGGGGAATTCGCCCTCATCGATACCAAAACAACCCTGGCTACCGAAGCAAGGATTAAGGAGGCGGTACGCCTCATGCGGAGGATAGACGAGATCGCCTCCATTGAAGATCGAGAGCGCCGAAAAAGGGAATTGGCCACATTGGGGTTACATATCAGTAGGCTCAATATGTCCACCGTCTGTGAAAAGAGTGAACTGGAGTGGCCGCTGCACTGGATCAGGATGAATCCGCTCAGGGTCTTCAAGACCCTTTTCATGAAGCTACAACCCAATATCCTCAAAGGGGAATAGGACATGTCCCAACAACTCCGTCAAAAATATCTCAGCCGCATTCCCAATGTGGACCGTATTCTCGCCAAACCTGAGATGGTTCAACTGGAAAACCGTGTCCCGAAGGGGATCATCCTGGAAGCCGTTCGAAGGGGACTCGATCATCTGCGTCAAAGGATTATAACCGCACGGAATCCACGGGATCTGGATGAGTCCATCTTCTCCTTCGAGAACCTACTGCCTCATTTCATGGAGGAGATCGAAAATCAGGTAAACCCCAAATTGAAGAGGGTAATCAATGCGACGGGAGTGGTAATCCATACCAATTTGGGCCGCTCATTACTCCATGAAGGTGCCATCGAGCATATCGCCCAGGTATCAAGGCACTATTCCAACTTGGAGTTCGACCTGAACCAGGGAAAGAGGGGATCCCGGTATTCCCACGTCGAGGAGATCCTCTGTCGATTAACCGGGGCTGAAGCCGCCTTAGTCGTCAACAACAATGCCGCGGCCGTCTTGCTGGTCCTCAATACCCTGGCCGATGGAAAGGAGGTTCTCGTCTCCAGGGGACAATTGGTCGAGATCGGAGGAGCCTTTCGTATCCCCGACGTTATGAAGCGAAGTGGCGCCATCTTGAGGGAGGTTGGGACCACCAACCGAACCCATCTCAGCGACTACGAGAACGCAATTGGCGAACATACGGCTTTAATCCTGAAGGTCCATACGAGCAATTTCAGGATCGTCGGTTTCACTGCTGACGTTGAATTGAGGGAATTGGCCGAGTTGGCCCATTCTCAGCGCCTGCCGGTCATGGAGGACCTGGGAAGCGGATGTCTCATCGACCTCAGCAAATACGGCCTCGATTGGGAACCCACGGTTCAGGAGGCCATCAAGGAGGGCGCGGATATCGTCACCTTTAGTGGGGACAAGTTGATGGGAGGTGCACAGGCCGGAATCATCCTCGGGAGGCGAGAGTATATCCAGAGTATAAAGGTGAACCCTCTCAACCGGGCCCTGAGAATTGATAAGTTGACCCTCGCTGGGCTGGAGTCAACGCTTCGCGTGTATCTCGATGAAGCTAAGGCTGTCCGAGAAATCCCCACTCTCAGGATGCTTACCTATTCCCAGGACGAACTCCGGAGGAGAGCCCTGGGCCTCTCCCGAAAGATCCGGAAGAGAATATCAACGGGAGTGCGGGTCGTGGTGAGGAATGATGTTTCCCAGGTGGGAGGCGGAGCCTATCCCGTGCAAACACTCCCCACTTCCGTCGTAGCCCTCAAACCCAACGTCGGGTCGGTCCATCAACTGGAGAAGAGATTACGGGAGGGCACACCGCCCATCATCGCCAGGGTCAGTAAAGAAGAGGTCCTTTTGGACGTCAGGACCATTGGAAGAGGTGAAGAGAGCCTCATCGTCGAGGGGATCGAAAGGGGTATGAGACTGGGCTCATGACCGCCCAGCATTCCGATTCGAACACACATGGCTCAAGCCGAGGACTTCACATTTGTCGTGGACAATTCCGATGCCGGAACGAGACTGGATGCATATCTCGCTCAAAGAGCATGTGAGCTCACACGATCCCAAATCAAAAAGCTCGTCCAGGACCACCTCATCCTGCTCAACCACCTCCCATCAAAACCGGCCGTGAGATTGAGGAAGGGGGATTTGATCACCGGACGTATCCCTCCACCCCGGAGATTGGACGTAATCCCCCAGAATATCCCCCTGGATATCCTCCACGAGGATCCATGGATCATTGTCATCAATAAGCCCGCGGGCATGGTTGTCCATCCAGGAGCAGGGGTTGACTCGGGCACCCTGGTAAATGCCCTCCTCTTTCACTGCAAGGATCTCTCTCAGATTAACGGGGTTATCCGGCCAGGAATCGTTCACCGCCTGGATAAACAGACCTCCGGTGTTATGGTCGCGGTGAAAAACGCCATTGCCCTCCGTCACCTATCCCTCCAATTTAAGAAACGTCAAGTCAGCAAGTGCTATATCGCTTTGGTCTATGGGGAACTAAAAGAATCACAAGGCGTCATC
>JAQYWG010000199.1 GCA_030145085.1 Thermodesulfobacteriota bacterium | reverse complement strand
ACATCAACATGATGTAAGCGATGGTTGGATTCGAGATGACATCGAGGAATCGATACCTCCACCCCATTTGCCTCCGGTTGATGGATGTTCCCTTGGTTGCGAGGACCTTCGTCTCGGAGTCGATCTTCACCTTGCGACCGTCTAATTTGGCCAATAAGGAATCCAAATCTGGGGCCACCAGGTCAATAACCTTCAGTTTTAGGGCCTCTCCCTCAGTGATGGAGACGCTCTTCCGCACTGCCTTTTCCGCCCATTTGACATTTCTCCCCCGTTTTTTGGCGATCCCCTTTATCTGAGCAACGGCATCGTTGACGACCTTCTCCATCATGGCTTTGTTTTCCTTCTGCCCTGATCCCAGGGTCACGGGATGGGCCGCGCCGATGTTGGTGCTGGGGGCCATTGCCGCAATATGGGCGGCCATGGTGATGAAGACACCAGCGGAAGCGGCCCTCGCACCTGGAGGAGATACGTAAACAACAGTGGGAACGCGGGCAGAAAGCAGCTTCTTGACGATGCTCCTCATCGAATCCATGAGGCCTCCCGGCGTATCCATCTGAATGATGAGGCATTGGGCCCCGTCCTCCTCGGATTGGTCGACGGCCTCGGTGATGAATTTGGCCGCAACGGGATTGATCACCCCGTTGATTTCAATCACATTAACGTGTTTTCCCCCGGTGCCGAATGCAGAAAGGGCGCAAAGGGTTGCTGAGAGTAGAAGGACCGGAAGGATCAGTCTGAGCCTGACCATAGGTTATCCCTTATTTCCTCCAGTATATTCATAAGTTTTATATCCCATCTCCCCGGGGATGTCAATAGATCACATCGCCGAGTGTGCTGAATATTCCGGTATTTTTACGTGTAATTTGGATAGGATTTGAAGATGAACAGTTCCTCCATGAGATATGGGATTCAATTTTGAAGACCAGACTGACC
Organism: Thermodesulfobacteriota bacterium; assembly: GCA_030145085.1. Taxonomy (GTDB): domain Bacteria; phylum Desulfobacterota; class BSN033; order WVXP01. Next base: position 4,229 of record JAQYWG010000199.1, on the reverse strand, counting down.
GTCCGCACATGTAAGGATGAAAAACGTGAGGAAATACTGATCGGGGGGAATGGATTCAAATGGATATCTCCATGAAATCCTCGGCGATAAGCAACTCTCCCCGGTACTCCTTTCTGCACTGTTGGGCGATGTCCACAGTATCGCACACGGGATACAGGTGGGTTAAAACCATTTTCTTGCAGTTGGCCTCTCTACCAATCCTTCCGGCCAGGGAGGGCGTGAGGTGGCCCTCGGCCTTCATCTCATCGGGTAATGCCGATTCGATAACGAGGACATCCACATCTTTGGCCAGCTCAATGAGGTTGGGGCAGTAATCAGTATCTCCCGAAAAAGCGGCACTTTTCCCGTCAGAGGATTCTACCCGATAGCCAACGCTATCCGGGAGATGGGTCATGGGCCTGGCAATGACCCTGAACAGGTCGTAATCCAGGATGTCATCATATACCTCCCTGATATGTATTTGAAACAGATCGGGTTGAAGCCAACGCCCATATGCCCCCTGGATGGCCTGAAAATAAGTTTTGAATCCCCTTCCGCCGATGAGGGGAAGATCCCTTCTGCGGGGAGTTTCCCCGTATTTGGAGGCGAATATGAGGGGGACGAGGTCGGCTACGTGGTCCGGGTGGGTATGGGTATAGAGCACCACATCAAGGTCCAGGTAGGTGATTCCCCTCTTGAGCATCCTTTCAAGGGTTCCCGTTCCGCTGTCGAAGAGTAAGATATTTTCACCTATGCGGAGGATGATTCCTGCAGAGCCTCGCTTGAGGTAAGGAACGCACGTTCCGGAACCGAGAATGGTGATCTCCATGGAGCACCTCCCTTGTCCATTGTGGGAAAAACCTAACAGGTTTCCGTTCGAAACTCAAGCCGATTGATTCCCCCCAGGATGTCTGTTATTGTTTGATTTGGCATTTATTTTGCTTTTCCTCCATTTGTCACCATCATTTCTCTATTGAGGTCATTGAATGGGATATTTTCCCTGGTCAAAGGGGTTATCCATCGGAATCGTAGCCTTTTGGATCACCATGATGGGACTCCTGGTGGAGAAGGCCTATTTCCATCCCGCCGATGAGTATTTGGAGCCGGAGGTCCTCGGTTCCGAAGATCGGATTCCGTTGGGCGAGAGATGGATGGGGATCTACTTCAGGGGTGCTAAAATCGGATATGCCCACGAGATCATCCAGGAGCAGGAGCACGGTTACTCCATTCAGGAGAAGATCTCGATGAAGCTCATGGTATTGGGACACTCTCAACAGGTGGACATGATGACGGAATGCATGGCTGATAGAAAGTTCAATCTCCGATCCTTCCATTTCGATCTATCGACGGGCTCGACGCAAATGAAAATCGATGGCCAGGTCGTGGGAAAGAAGATAGCCCTGAAGGTCCATTCGGGAGGGCGGGTTACGGAAAGGGCGGTTTCCTGCGAACACATCCCATTTTTGGCAAACAACTTGAGGCCATTCCTTATCCAGAGAGGGTTGGAACCGGATAGTCGCTATAGGCTCTCCATCTTCGATCCGTCAACAATGAGCCTCAATAATGTCAATGTGACGGTAATGGGAAAGGAGAAAATCACCTTAGGGGGGAATGATCTGTGGGCCAATCGGTTGAAGCTATCCTATCGAGGAATGGGCGTGAATATTTGGCTTAATGATGAGGGTTCTGTCCTTAAAGAAGAGAGCCCAATGGGCTTGGTATTGGTCAGGGAAGAGAAGCAGGTGGCCCAGGGACAGGGCTTTGGAGAAGAGATCGATATCGTCCAGGCGGTAGCGGCACGGTCCAACATTCCCATAAAAAACCCCCGCGGGGTTTCTTTTCTCAGGGTTAAACTGAAGCGAATCCCATTAATGAAGTTCCAAATGAATGCTGGCCGCCAAAAACTCACCGGAAAAACCCTCCAAGTCGTCAGGGAGGAATGGCCCAATCCTCCTTCCCTGCCACTTCCGGCAAGTGGAAAGGAGGTTAAGGAATTCTTGAGGCCAAGTACCCTCATTCAGAGCGATCATCCACTCATACGGCAGAAGGCAAAGGAGATCGTGGGGACAAAAGAGGGCACTGTAGAGGCGATACGAGTCATGAGCGAATGGGTATATCGGCATATCGAGAAGAAACCGACCCTGAGTTTGCCCAGCGCATTGGAGGTTTTGGAATCAGGGGTGGGGGATTGCAATGAACATGCTATCTTTTTGGTGGCCCTTTTGAGGAGCTTGGGCATCCCCTCGAGACCCTGTGTGGGGGTTCTCTATTTTAGAGATGGTTTCTATTACCACGCGTGGGTCGAGGTATGGATAGGAAGATGGGTGGCCGTCGATCCGACCCTCAATCAATTGCCGGCGGACGCCACCCATATCAAGTTCGTTCATGGTGATATCGAAAACTGGGTGGACCTGGTCAAGATCATCGGCAATTTGGAGGTGGAGGTATTGGAGTACCGATGATTCAACACTTACAGTTGAGTCAAACGAGGTTTTGCAATTATTTCCACAATTCTAAGATTATAAATTTCATGAATATGCGCGGGTTTGATGATAACTGCTGTGTCCGCGCCTCTACGAGTACCGGCAATTGATACTACTTCTTCGTTGATTGGAATGAGCCCCATATCCGCCGCCATCACCACAATCTCCACACAGACCTTCATGCCTTGCGAGAACATTTTCAGCGTATCAGCCATTACATCGAACGGGAAAATTGTATTATAGTTGGAATATTTTGAGCCGGGTTTCCAATCGGGTCTATATAATTTCCCGGGCATAGTTAATGGCATTGTGCCAGTAAATAGTTTGACCCCCAATTCTTGTAAGTTCTTATGTATTTTATTATCAATTAGCCACTCACCTGGTTTCAAATAACCAAATTGGTGTGCAATTGCCACAATATTTAGAACAGAGTCTTTGAAAAATTCACCAACTCTTAACGCTGTCTTCCCCACTCTCGTAGCTACAACTATATGTTTAATGTTCAACTCTTCTACTCGCTTACCTACAGCCATAATAGTCTCTTCAGTATTTTGGGGGCCCGGTTTTTTAAAGTATTTTATTATCTTATCCATGTTAGACTCCCAGTAATTACTCTACAAAAATCAAAGTATTATTCATCAAACTTGACGGCTTCGTAAAAAGTCCAACTGCCGTTCGACATGCTCACGGCCCTGAGCAGAGCCGAAGGGCCATTCGACAGGCCGTTCGACAAGCCGTTCGACAAGCTCACGGTCCTGAGCAAGGTCGAAGGACTCACGGTCCTGAGCAAGGTCGAAGGACTCACGGCCCTGAGCAAAGCCGAAGGGCGGCGTTGCGCTTCATCTTTAAGTCACTGCGGCGTATCGGTAAGTACGCCTCATTCCTAAAGATTCTCGCGCCTTGCATCTGGAGCTTTTTACTGTGCCGTCTGATTTATGACCATTTACGAGACCATCAACATTTACTTTTGATTAAATCATGGGATTTCCCAACGGACTACCTCCTTTTTATACGCAAATATTTATGTCATCACATATAATATTAGGAGGGGCCGGAGTCGGTCTCACAGGGAGGAATTTTCACTTCGAGCTTCTTTCTTTTCTTCTCGGTGAGGGCAACCTCCAGTTTGAATGTGGAGTCCGCCTCTTGATCCCTCTTCTTCATGAGAAGCCATTGATTTCCCTTGCCCCTCCCCTTGAGGAGGGCCATGGAAAAACCGCCCTTCAATTTTTTTCCCCTGAGCTCGAAACTGAACCTCCCATTTTCCAGCTGTTCCTCAGGATCTCCCTCCTCAGTCGGAACATAGGATCCCTTATCCCAAATAACCACGGCCCCAGCCCCGTAATTCCCTGGAGGAATAATTCCCTCGAATGCCCCATATTCTAACGCATGGTCTTCAACCATGATGGCCAGCCTCTTTTCGGCTGGATTCATGGAAGGTCCCTTGGGAATTGCCCAGGATTTGAAAACCCCTCCCATCTCCAGCCTGAAATCATAGTGGAGATGGGAGGCATGATGTTCATGAACCACAAAACGTAAATCTATGGGACTTTTCTTCATCTTCAGCTTCTCTTACGCATAATAAATTGCCCCTTCCACCAATAAAAGTCAACGAAAAATGACCAAAGTTTCCGGATTTCTGGGGGAATTCCGTTATCCCTGAGCGGTTTATCTGGTTTGTTTGGTCTACCTGGTTTGTTTGGTCTACCTGGTTTGTTTGGTCAATCTGGTCTATCTGGTTTAGATCGTTGAAATGGTTTGGATCGT
>JAQYWG010000198.1 GCA_030145085.1 Thermodesulfobacteriota bacterium | reverse complement strand
CCCTTTTTAGCAACTTTTTTGGAGAAGAACCTAATATATATAATCTGAATCCCATCCTAGCCTTTCCCGACCGCGTTCTCATTGCCGATACCAGGATTTTATTGAATGGGAGAGATAGCCGTGTATGAAATCAAGGTTGAATCTTCATTTTCGGGAGCTCACCACCTGAGGGGTTACGACGGGCAATGCGAAAACCTCCACGGGCACAATTGGAAGGTCGAGGTCTTCGTTTCATCATCGGAATTGGGGGAGGACGGAATGGTCTTGGATTTCAGGCGGTTGAAGGAGGCCACCCAGGCAGTTCTGGAAACCCTTGACCATAGGTATCTCAACGAAATCCCCTATTTCATCGAGGTCAACCCGTCATCGGAGAACATCGCCAAATATATCTTCGACCGGATGAGGAATCGTCTCGGAGAAAAAGGGGTTAGGGTAACCAGAGTAACGGCATGGGAGTCCGCAGGAGCCTCTGCCTCTTATTACGAGGATTAAGACAATGCATGACATTCAAAACCAACAAGATTGGCGGAATATCGAAATCAACAAGGTGGGGGTGAAGGATATAAGGTATCCTATCACCGTTCTGGATAAGAATAAGGGGATACAACATACCGTGGCCAGCGTTAATATGTACGTGGATCTTCCCCACCATTTCAAGGGAACTCACATGAGTCGTTTCGTCGAGATCCTCAATAAACATAGGGACAGTATTGCCATCAAGAATTTCTCCAAGATCCTCAATGAGATGAAGGTGAAGCTTCGGGCAAAAACGGCCCACTTGGAGATCGAGTTCCCCTATTTTATCGAGAAGAGGGCCCCGGTGACCAAATCGAGGAGCCTGATGGAGTACCGATGCCGATTCTGTGGGTCAAGCGATGAAGTTGAGGACTTCTATATGGGTGTCACCGTCCCCATCACCTCGGTTTGTCCATGCTCCAAGGAAATCAGTCAATACGGGGCTCACAATCAGAGAAGCCTGGTGGCCGTCCATCTCCGTTTCAAACAATTCATCTGGATTGAGGACATCATCGACCTCATAGAGAGCTGCGCAAGTTGTGACGTCTACTCTATCCTTAAACGCCCGGATGAACAGTACGTCACTGAAAGAGCCTATGAGAACCCCATGTTCGTGGAGGACATCGTCAGGGAGGTTTCGGAAAAGTTCATGGCAGATGAAAACATCACCTGGTTCACCGTGGAATCTGAGAATTTCGAAAGCATCCACAACCACAGTGCCTATGCCTTCGTTGAGAGAAACAGGGACATGGGACACCAATCACCGTAGACCGCAAAGATGGCTCACATTGCCCTTATTCCGTGTTGATGAATATGGTATGGTTTTTGCTTGAAATATCCTTGATACACTAACCAATGTCCGGTAACCACTATGCGAAACCCTTACAATTTCACGAGACCGGCTCAGGAATATACCTCCCTGGGGGGCCGCGACAAGGAACTGAACGAAATCAAGTACTATATCAACCTCAATAGGAACGGAAATAATTATCATTTGGCCCTTCAGGGGAATAGGGCCTCGGGGAAGACGAGCCTTCTCAATGTCGTCCGAAGTCTTTACAGAAATGAGCAGGACATTCTCATCGTTCGCATGGACCTCAACGTGGATCTGGTAACCTCTGAATATCTCTTCTTCCGGGAAATCTTCAGTAACATTATCGGCGAGGGACTGAAAAGGGGAATGTATGTGTGGCCATCCGAGCTCGATCACCCCGATCGCCCCAAGAAGTTTCTCCACGACCACAACGCACCCCTCTTCTTTTACGAGTTCAAAAGAGACGGAACCATCGATGAAAAGCTCCTCTTCCCAGACACTTACATCAATGCGGCAAAACAGAACAAATTCGATCTTCCCCTCCCGCAACCCATTGTCATCGAAGGCTTTCGAACTCTGATCAAAAGCTTCTCCCAAAGGGGGACCAAGGTGATCATACTCCTCATCGATGAGTGCGACCTCCTCTCCAAGAATACCGCCCTCATTCAAAAACAACGAAACATTATCGACTCCCTTTCCGGATATATGTACATCTTATCGGGCACGAATCGGATGTTTCCCGAGATGGACAAGATCTTCTCCCCCTTTAAGAGGCAATTCATGACCATCAAGATCGACAAGTTCGCCCATCTCAATCAGGCCATGGAATGCGTCCGAAAGCCTCTGGAAGCCCATGAAAAATCACTCTTCGACGACGAGACCATCGGGCGTATCTTCTCCCTTTCGAACGGCATGCCTTATAAGATCAATATGTTATGCCACTTCATGTATGAACATAAGGGCCTGGAGGGCCAAAATAACTGCCACATCACTGAGGAAATCCTCACGAAATTCAAGGAACAACTCTCCCGTTCATAATGGTTCACCCTCCTCGAGATGGGGCGAGGATAGAGGTTTGAGGTTAGAGGCTCAAAGCAAAAGGCTCAAGGTCTGAGGTTAGAGGTTAGAGGCAAAGGCTAAGGAAACAAAAACCGTGTTGCGGTTGGACGGAAAAACCAAATAAACGAAATAGACCGAATGGACGAGATAGACCAAAGAGACCAGATAAACCAAACAACACAGCCCCTCACAAATTCTCCCCTCTGCCCTCCAGGAATCGGATAATCTCTCTTCGCACATCAAGGTCTATTAACATCCTGAGATGGTTTATATGGAATTCCTTATGGGATCCCGGCCCCATCCATGCTACTGTAGCCCTCCCCTTGGAGACCAAACCATCTCCCTTTTTGTCCACGATCTCTTCGGGCATCATCACCGTAGGGATCATCTTGGGAAGTGAATCGATTAAGGAGGTTACCTCCCTCAATTCCCCGATATCGTGTGTCGAGATCCGATAGAGTTTTGTAAAAACCGTGCTCGTCCCCACCAAATTGAGGTAACGTATGCGGCTCCGCTGCTCCTCTAGCTCTTTGCGTTGCAGACCAAGGATGAAGGGGGAATGGGGACGGAGCTCCCCCAGGGCCACCCCCTTGAATAGCCCTGCGATTTCCTCGTAGAAAGCCGACAACCGGAGGAACATCCTTCCCCTGTTAGGCGAAACGTCCCTGGGCACAAATCGGCCAATTGCCCTGATTATCCTGGCGAAAAAGTCGGCCACATCGGCCAACCTGCTTCCCCCGTTTGGACAGGCCAAAAGGATGAGCCCGTCGATTCGCCCCCTCTTATCCGGATGATCTTGAATCCACTTTCGCGCCACCAGTCCCCCCCGACTGTGACCTATCAGTACCAGGCGCGTTCCCTTGCCAAAGATCACCTCTGATTCCTCCACTACCCCGTTGAGCTCTTCCACTGCCAGGGCCATGGGCCCGTGAGGTTTGCCCTGCGTCCAGGTTACCAGGTTATACCCCCCCTCCTTGAGGACGTCCCATAGGGGTGGTGGTCTGGAGGAAAGTCTCCTCAGCGGTGTGGAAAGGCAGTAGTTCCTGAATTTCCACAAGGGAAAGTAGGGGGGAAATGGCCTTCCCCGATATTCCGCCAACACGTAATCGAAGGAAATCTTCCCCCTTACAAGGAATTCCTCATAGGGATTGGTCCAGCTCTTCTCCGTTGCACCGAAGCCATGGATGAGGATGAGAATGGGTTTCCCCTCTCCACCCTTCCAAACCCGGAGTGGAAAATTCAGGGCCATCGGATTATCTCGACCTTCCCCAGGGGAGATGAGGTAACCGGCAAGTGCCCCGCAAGCTTAGTGCTTCGATTCGCAACTACTGTAACATATTTAAAGATGTTAAGTTTACGCATTTGCTTACTCAGCACTAAGTCCTGAGTAAATAAATTCGTTATCGAATTTATGAATCGATGGACTTAGCCTTGTAGGCGGGGTCAAGGAGCACAATTGAAAATGAGATTTCATTTCCGCGAAGCCCCGCCCTGTGGGCGGGGACCTTCAAAATGGTGATTAACCAGCCTTCGGATTGAGGGGAGAACCCTTTCCCTCTGGGCCGCCCTCTTCTCGGAGCTCGATCTGGTTTGCCGATATGGACATCCCCGCCGACATGATGAGCTTAAAGGCATCTTCAATGCTGATGTTCAGGGGAATGATCTCTTCCCTGGAAACCAAGATATAAAAACCGGAAGTTGGATTGGGAGTCGTGGGAATGAAAATATTGAGGAAATCCCCTCGGAGCTCTGAGGTCAACACCACACTGGGCGAACCGGTGACGAATCCGATACAGTAGATGCCCTTTCTTGGATATTCGATCAAGGCAACCTGATGGAACTGGGCAGGCCGATCATGAATAAAAGTCTGAACGACCTCTTTGGCCCCCGTATAGATGGTCCTCACCAAGGGAATTCTCGCGAAAAGGTATCCGATTCCATCCACCACCCTTTTGCCCACAAAATTTGCCGTGACCAAGCCGACGAGAAAGATGACTGCAACGCCGAGGATGAAACCCAGCCCGGGAATGTGAAAGGGAAGATAGGTATCGGGATTATATCGGAGAGGGAGAAAACGGAGAAACTTGTCCGCCAAGCTAATCACGATATTCAGGATATAGATACAAAGGGAAATGGGGATGAGGACGAGTAATCCCGTTAAGAAATATCTCTTGAGTATGGATCTCAACCATTTCACCACAAAACACCCAAAAAACCGCAGTTCCAAACGGCTAAATACTAATATACCTGACAGTGGATTGCAATAGCATTAGCAATGGAGTCCCCCGGATTTGTCGGTGACTCCATTGTCCCTCAGCCTCCTCCCTCCTGCCTCCCACCTCTTAACCTCAACCTTAGCCTCAGCCTCTCTCCTCTCTCTCAGCCTCAGCCTTAACCTTAGCCTCTCTCCTCCCGCCTCTCACCTCTAACCTGCTGAGGGCCTGTTGGCCCCGAAGCAGCGGAGCGAAGGGCTGGACTTTTGGGCCAAACTCATGTATCTTACCCCTTGACGGTCGGGGAGTAGCGCAGTCTGGTTAGCGCGCTTGCTTCGGGAGCAAGAGGTCGGGAGTTCAAATCTCCTCTCCCCGACCACTTTTGCGCCTTCGGCCCAGACGTCAAAATTGAGGGCCACCACTATATGCGCTAAGGAGGAATAGATGAAAATCGTTAAAATGAGCGAGGTATCAAAGGAACCTGTCGTTCGTCCCCTATTTACCGGACGAGATGTGACCAGACAGGTCCTGACGCCTGAGAGTAAGGAGTTCAATGTGAACATCGTGAACTTCGGCAAGGGAGTGCGGAAC
>JAQYWG010000197.1 GCA_030145085.1 Thermodesulfobacteriota bacterium | reverse complement strand
CACCTGACCATGGCATAGGGCTGGAGGCGCTATAGACATATTCAGTTTTTGCTGGCCTCGAAAACACCTTTTTTGCGGATCAAATAAACACCTGCCTATGGACAAGAACAAAACATTTATCTCTAGTATCGTACCACCAACGGAACAACTGGACCCTGCCTGGTGGTTTGCCTTCCAAGGGGATGAACTTCTCGTGCGAGTGAAAACATCTTCGGCCAGCATCCCGTGCCTGGTTGACTTCGAGGAGTTGGGATTGACGGCCACGCGCCAACATTATCTTGGCCAGCTCTCCGGCCGCCATTGTTATGCAGTCGAACTGCCTGAAGGGACTGCACCACCGGCAGGAATGAGCTTTCAGGGGTTACGCCAGGTGTATGGCTGTGTAGATGATCGCCTTTTCTGCTTGGCTGGCCGTGCAGTGCAAATTGTGGACTGGGACAGGACAACCCAATATTGCAGCCGATGTGGAAATCGGATGGGGACCAAGCTGACCGAAAGAGCCAAAGAGTGCCCCCAGTGCGGTCTCCTCAACTTCCCCCGCCTGTCTCCGGCGATTATCGTCCTTGTCGAACGCGGTCACCAACTCCTGCTGGCCCGACCCCACCACTTTCCGCCTGGACGGTACAGCGTCATTGCTGGCTTTGTAGAGCCGGGCGAAACGCTGGAAGAGACTGTGGTGCGCGAGGTACGGGAAGAGGTAGGCCTTGCCATCAAGGGCATCAACTACTTTGCCAGCCAGCCCTGGCCTTTCCCTCATTCCCTCATGATTGGGTTTACCGCCACGTATGCTGCTGGTGAGATTTCCCTTGATGACACGGAGATCGAAGATGCCGGCTGGTTTACGGCTGCCAACCTGCCTGCCCTCCCTGGCAAAATCAGTATCGCGCGTAAGTTGATAGATTGGTTCCTGGCGAAACAGGGCAATTCTACCGAGGCAGATCGGAAAAAGGCGGGATAGGGTAAGTGGAATAATGGGAGAAGTGGGAAGATCTGCACACAATCAATTAAGTCCTCTTCCGGCTGGATGCTCTCGAGGATAGAAAATATCAGAATAGGTATTATGGACCCGGAATTGATGAGGTACGGATCGCCCGATTATGTCTATCAAGTTAATCGGGGAGAAAAATGGAACACGTTAGGGACAACGTATATGCAGAACTGATCTCGCCGGGCTGCAATGTGGGCATCATCGCGACGAAGAAGGGGACGCTGATTGCGGACACCCCGCTGGTCTCCCGACAGGCCGGGGAGATAAACGAAGCTCTCGTTGCTGTAGGCCATGAACCCGTTCGGTTCATCTCCATCACCCATCACCATCCCGACCACGTTCTCGGCACCACCCTTTTCGGAGAGGATGTGCTGATCATAGGCAACCGCGCCTCGTATGAGAATATGGGCGAGCACGACCCCGGCTCGCTGGAAGCCTGGATCAATACGTGGACCTGGGAGAATCCAGATGACGTAACGGAGATGCTGGCAGCCAGGGTTTTGCCGCCGGAGGTAGTCTTTGAGGAAGAGCTCACCCTCTACCTGGGCGGTGTCGAGATATGGTTCTTCCCACTTCCCGGCCACTTGGCTGAGCACACGGGGATCTTCGTTCCGGAGGCGGGTGTGCTTATCACCGGCGATGCCCTCTTCAAGGACCACCACCCCTACATGGGTCAGGGCAATTTTCAGGTCTGGTTCAAAAGCTTCGCCAAAATGAGGGATCTCAAGGCTGAGCGCTTTATCCCGGGTCACGGTCCGGTCTGCGGCTACGAGGCGATCGAGAAGCAGCAGCGCTACATGGAGAAAATGATGGAGATACGCGCCAATTGGAACCCCGCCGAAGGCGAACCCACCATTCCTTCCAGCGCTATCGACGAGCTCCTAGACTTCTATCCGCTGCACGGCCGGCCAGTAGCGATGATGCGGGCCCGCGTCATTGAGAGCATTCGCATTGCCGGGGATCCGCAGTTCTAAACACTCTTTCTGCGTTCAAGTGGGAGATTATATGCTTTTTTCATTAGGAAAAACAATGTAATTAGAAACATAGGGAGGGAATCATGGAAACGAGAAATCCTATTCATCCTGAACACGCAAAGGCACTTACTACTGAGCAACTCCGCAAGGAGTTTCTCATCCAAAATCTCTTTAGGGAAGGGGCGTTCAAACTAGTATACAGTCACTTCGATCGAATAATGGTAGGTGGGGTATGCCCCCAGGATCCTATTTCTCTTCAGGTAAGTGACAAGGTAATCGGAGCTTCCTATCTCTTGGAAAGACGAGAGATGGGCATTATCAACATCGGACCAAAAGGAAGGGTCACTGTAGATGGAACCGACTACGAGCTTGACAAAAGGGACGGCCTCTATGTTGGGAGGGGTACCGAGGCGATTCTGTTTTCGAGCGAGGACAAAGGGAAACCAGCCAGGTTCTATCTCACGTGCGCTCCAGCCCATAAAAACTATCCGACTGAGCAAATAACAACGGGTGAAACTCAGCCTCTACATCTGGGTTCTTCCGAGAAGAGCAATAAGAGAACTATTCACAAATACATCCATCCGGATGGGGTGAAGAGCTGCCAGCTCGTTATGGGTATAACCGTACTGGAACCCAACAATGTATGGAATACCATGCCCACCCATACCCACGTTCGACGCATGGAGGTCTATTTCTATTTTGATATTCCTAAAGAGGAAGTCGTTTTCCACTTGATGGGAGAGTCGTCGGAAACAAGGCATATCATTGTCCGAAATGAGGAGGCCGTTATTGGGCCCAGCTGGTCTATCCACTCAGGAGTGGGCACCCAAAATTATTCCTTCATCTGGGCAATGGTGGGGGAAAACCAAACCTTTGACGACATGGATGAAGTACCTATGGATACTTTGCGGTAGAAATGCAATATCCTTGATTTTTTTCAAATGTTTGCCGGCTGTTGTCCAAATCTCGTTGAGCGAACATTAAAGAATTTTTGCTAACCATTCTCAGTGAAGCGAATTCTAGAATGGCCAAAAATTCTTTCCAGAGAGCGAAAGGGGATTTGGGGAACAAGCCCTGTAGGGGCGACCCCTCTAGGTGGCCAATGCAGTGACTGTAATCTCCACATGGGCGCCTGCCGGCAATGATTTTACCTCTACAGTGGTGCGGCCCGGTGGGTTGGCCTTAAAGTACTCAGCATAGATCTCGTTCATTCTTGAGAACTCGGCAAGGTCGGTCATGAAGACGAACGTGCTGACGACCAAGTCCATGCTTGAACCAGCCTCCCCCAGGATGGCCTTGATATTCTCCAGGGTACGTCTGGTCTCTGCCTCAATGCCACCGGGTACTATCTGCTTAGTCACGGGATCCATACCCTTCTCCCCGGCCACGAAGACAAAGCCACCAGCTTTGATCCCTTGGGAGTACGGGCCCACGGGTGGACCAGCCTTGTCCGTCTTGATGATCTGAATGGATTTGCTCGATCCCTCTGCCATGTCAGAACCTCCTTTTTGCCTTATCTGTGGGTTATTAACTCCCTTCCTTGATACTCCTATCCCCGCTCTTAATCCTATTTGCCATGAGCCCACTGAGAAATCTCTCAACCATGTTCAGCTGAAAAGAAGACGCAGCGTTAAATGAATGTGTAAATGAAGATATCTATTACCTCCTTGACTCACCACCGCAATCTTTTACGAGCGAAAGGAATGCCCTTTTTGCCCAAGGAAATATAGGATAAACCTGCCTGGGTGTCAAATAGAACAACTTCGCAACATCAAGAATCTTTATAGCGTCTCAATTTTTGTTGATATGAAAGTGATTTTGATCCGGTGCGAGCGGGGACAATGAACTCAACAGTGGGTAGATCTCGCCCCCCGGTATGTGCTATTTTGCTATTTATAAGAATGTGCGCAAACTGAAAAGGATTGCTTATGGGCACGGTAACCCTTATTTACGGGAATGAGATCCAGACTATGGTGCAGCGCCTGACTGTAGCCACTGGTGCCCTGGCCTCGCTCCACCCAGACGATACCGTTGTGATAAAGCCGAATCTTTTGGTGTCCCGGCGGGAGTGGGTGGGTGTCAATACGGACCCGCGGGTAGTTGAAGCTTTGGTGAAGGTGATAAAAGAAAAGGGCGTGCGTCGTATTACTATCGGGGACGGAAGCGGAATGGGTTACAGCGCCACGAAAGCCTTTCAAATCTGTGGGTACACGGATCTTGCACAACGCTATGGGCTGCGGTTGGTAGACCTCGAGCGGGACCGCTTTGTCAAACAACGGGTGCCTATCGATGGCCCGTTCAAGACCTTGGAGGTTGCCCAAACGGTTCTTGAGTGCAACGTTTTCATCAATGTGCCCTTAATGAAAGCCCATTCGGCAGCATTAATCACCTGTAGCTTAAAAAATCTCAAGGGTGTCATGCCGAGGGAGATGAAAACAGCATTCCACAGAGTCGACCTTCACAGGGCCATCGCCCAGTTGGCCAGTGTCTTATCCCCAGATTTGATCCTGGTGGATGGTCTTCAGGGTAATCTATCCTCCGAGTCCGGCCACAACCCTGTGGCCATGGAGACAATGCTCATGGGGACTAACCCCGTTGAGGTGGATAGTGTCGTCGCCGACATGCTTGGATATGCCCCTCGGGCGATTCGTCATATCGCCCACAGTGCAGATGCCGGCCTTGGTACGTGTGATCTCGGACAGATCACCATTCGGGCGTTGAATCGTCCTTCCAGAGATGAACGTTTCGTACCACCCCCCCACTATACGAAACGATTTCCGTGTAGCATCAGTGCCGAAGGGGCCTGCTGCACGTGCCTGGGAAATCTCATTTTCGCCCTCGAGCGACTGCATGAAAAGGGTCTTTTGTCGAAAGAGCAACACTTCTTCGCAGGGCAAAAGCCGAGCACTTCTTCAAACAGTAAGGAGATGAGATTTGTTATTGGGCAGTGCGCGGTCAAATATGAGAACGCGGATGTTATTGTCGACAATTGTCCGCCCACCGCCAACACCATCTATCGGCGCGTGGCATCGGCGATCCGACGCGACTGAAAATACCGCCCTTTGCATCCCCCAGCACAATTCCAAACGAATAGAATCGCAAATCAGTAATTTTCCCTTCTCCCCCTACGCAAGGATTCATCTTGAAATCCATCGACTAACGTTTCCAACTGAAGCCCCATAGGACAAAAAAGAATCCTTTAAAGTAGGAAACCACAATAGTTAGTAGAGCCTTTTTTTATT
>JAQYWG010000196.1 GCA_030145085.1 Thermodesulfobacteriota bacterium | reverse complement strand
ACTGTCGTCCATGTTCTTCGCCTGCCTCTCGGGCTCGGCTCCAGCGACAACTGCTACCATTGGTAGTATCATGATCCCGGAGATGGAGAAACGTGGCTACAGCCGGCGCTTCGCAACCTCCCTGGCAGTCAGCGTGGGTCCTCTCGGCCAGATAATCCCGCCATCCATTCCCTTTATCATCTGGGGGGTCATCGCCGAACAATCCATTACCCGCCTTTTCCTCTCCGGCGTCGTGCCAGGGATTGTAGATGGCATGGGTTACATGGTGGTGTGTTATTTCATCGCGAAAAGGGCGGGTATTGCCAAGGATCCCCGCGCCACTTTGCGCGAGGTGCTGCGGGTGGCCTATGATGCCAAGTGGGCACTCTTCGCGCCGGTGATCATCCTGGGCGGCATCTATGGAGGTATTTTCACGCCCACCGAAGCATCAATGATTGCGGTTGCCTACGCCTTCGTCATAGGAGTGTTTGTGTACCGGGGCGTACGACTATCCGATCTCGGGCCGTTGATCCTGCGCTCCATGCGTACAACGACCATAGTAATGTTCATCATTGGTATGGCATCGACGTTCGGGTGGCTTCTCGCTTACGAGCAGGTGCCCATTAAACTTGTTTCATTACTCCTCGGTTTATCCAACAACAAGATAGTAATCTTGCTGCTTCTTAATCTCATACTGTTGTTCATAGGTGCTGTCATGGATAATCTCGCAGCAATGGTGATTCTAGGAGGTCTCCTGATCAACCTGGGAAACCAACTCGGTATCGATCCAATACAGTTAGGCCCTATTATCGTGATAAACTTTGCCGTTGGAATGGAAACGCCACCCTTTGGCTACTCGCTGTTCGTCGGTTCATCCATTAGCGGGCTCTCCATCGAGGAGATCGCACGCGGCATGTGGCCGTTCTTCCTCGTTGATGTGGGCATGCTTATGCTCGTCACCTTCGTACCTTGGGTAACGTTGGCCCTTCCCAAACTCCTCTTGGGGTAAAAGCAAAACGGAGAAAAATGGGACAGGTGTACTAGCTACTTTTTAAGGTCCGGGGGCAGGTCTTCATGTTCACTGGAGTTTCCTGAGTTTTGGAGTGAGTATTTTTGTAACCTATTGATTACATAGCAGATACTATTTTTCGTAAGAGGACACCGATGTCCCTTCGCTTCAATGCTTCCGAAGTGACCCTTTCGGGGTCATGGGGAATACTTACCCCTTCCAGTCGAGTTTGGGTGGTTCGGTTTTGCGGTACTGCAGTGCTGCGGTTTAGAGGATGGAATTACGCTCAGGGACAACGGAGCACTCTTACATGCCCCTTCACGGCCGTGTGGAACCCAGCGAATGACGAAAATTGATCTTTATTTTTGTTTTAAATAGTTTATCCAATAAAATTAGCTATTTATAAAAAAACTTCTTATAAAGTCCAAAAAAGAGACTTCACGCAAGAATTTTCTTGACAAATAGCATATTTGTCTTATAATTATATAAGAATACTAAGGAAATTACCCCCAAATTTTTTTTCAAAAGTGGTTCAACTAATTCAATTGAAATAATATGAAGATGAGAAACCCTCTAACGAAATGGGGATGGTTGGTCCTTTCAACATTATTATTTGGGGTTGGCGTTACCATCTATTTCGTTCTGCGAACCCTCAGATAGGCTAAAAAAGGGGTATATATGGGAGAATGGCTCAACCTGATCGCGAGAATGGGGCCACGACGAAAGGTCCTTTTGGGCGTGGGTATTTTGTCCCCGGTTCTCTTTGCCCCAGGACTTGTGGCCATGGAGGGTGCGGTGGGGGTCCGAATCATCCCGGTCAAGGTGACGGCCTATAATCCTGTACGGGCTCAGACAGATAGTTCACCCCTCATCACGGCCAGTAACAAACGGGTGAGGGCTGGAATGGCCGCCCTTTCGAGGGATTTGGAAAGGGAATTCGGCCTCAGGTTCGGTGATACTATTTATCTGTATGGACTGGGGAAGTTCGTCTTTGAAGACAGGATGCATCGAAGAAAGAGGAGACACGTGGATATCCTGCTGTTCAATCCGGTAGAGGCACGTAAGTTTGGGGTTAAGAGCTCATATCTATTTGTCCCGGAGGAATCCAAAGAGGAGGAAAGAGGGAAGGGTAGGTATTAGGACGAGTAAAAGTTAATGGGGCGGGGGCTCTGAATCAACCCGCAGGGTCTCCGTTGGGGAGGCGGCCACATTGGCCGCCTTTTTTTCCGCTATTGATCTAAATGTTTCAGTAGCTTTTTCAATTTCGAAATGTTGTTGTTATCTATGCCTATGAATTTGAGCCCATATTCATACCCATCTCCATCATGGGCTCCCCGTAATTGGGTCCAGACGATCTGGGTAGTGGCCTTGATCGATTTCAAGGGACAGTATTCCGGGGGAAGGATTTCGATATCCAGGTTCGTCCCCACATCCAGATCATCCTTTACATAGATGAGGATGCCTCCCTCTATGGCCTCTTCCGTGTGGCCGATGTAATCGTGATCATCCTTGATTGAATATATGAGGGGGATTTGGAGGTGTTCCCGGGGAAATTTTCTGCTCTCCACAATGACAATTCCTCTTCTTGATTCGGGTTCCATACTCTTCATGATTGGGAGTCCTCGTGGTTTATTTATTTTAAAATTTTTCTGCAATTTTCATTCCAAATTCCGACAACTGCTCATGGGAAAGCCTCCTTTACCGGTGGCATCGGTTTGGGCAAAAGGAGGGGCGTGATATGTAAAAAAAGGGGATTTTTATCTTGACAAATCCCTTTGGGGGTGATAATTATCGGGCCGCATTCGTTTTACATGAGCTTTCTCGGTTCCCATCATCTGGCCTCAGAATAATAAAGGAGGAGCAGATATGATCACACCGAAAGACGTAAAGGGAATTATCGCAGCGATTGTCACGCCTTTCAGGGACAATGAAGATGTCGATTATGAGGGGCTGAAGACGCTGACTCGTTATCTGGTGGATGGCGGGGTGGATGCCATCATGCCCGTAGGAGGAGCCGGGGAATTTCCCCACCTCGATTCTGAGGAGAAGAGGTTGGTTATCAAAACCATATCAGAAGAGGTAAAGGGGACGATTCCGGTAATAGCCGGGACCGCAGCCTGTAGTACGCGGGAAAGCCTGCACCTCATGAGAGACGCAAAACAGGGCGGTGCAGATGCCGCTATCATGGTTCCCCCCTATTACTTTGGTCTCGATGATAAGGCTCTCTTCATTCATTTCAAGACCTTGGCAGAGGCCAATGTTCTTCCCGTTGTCGTTTATAATAACCCCCTCTATACCGGTAACCAAATGAGCCCCGCGTTGCTTGCCGAATTGATGGACGTTAAGAACATTATCGGGATTAAACAGAGCAATGCCGATATGGGACAACTGGTGGAGGTGATTAGGTTGGTCAAAAAGGATTCCTCCATTTGTACCGGGGTTGATAGTCAGTTTTTCCCTGCCCTCATGGTGGGGGCCAAAGGCGTTTATTCAACCGCAGGCGGGGTGGTTCCAAAACAGATGAAGGCGATTTACGACCTCTTCGGTGGGGGGAGGTTTGAAGAGGCAAGGGAACTGCATCTGAAAATTCAGGAATTGAATCGATTCTTGGAGTATGATCCTGGTTATGTCTCCCCTGCCAAAGAGGCCTTGAGAATGGTCGGACTCCCAGCGGGCCCCGTCAGGAGGCCGATGCCCGAGTTAAACGAGGAGCAGAAAGAGGGGCTGAAAAGGTCTCTGAAAAACATCGGAGCGCTGTGAAAAAGGAGAAGCCAATTTAGGATAGCGGCAGGGAGAGGTCTTCTTGTCACGGAGTCATGGAGGAATGGGGTTATGTGGGTCATTTCGAGAAATGATCTTAAAAGCATTCTTGGGATGGAAGAGGTAATTGAGGCAGTGGAGACTGCCTTCGCGGATTATGCACGGGGAAGGTGGGCCATCCCCCCCAGGACGCATTTGAACCTCCCCGAAGGCATTATTCTCTACATGCCTTCTTTTTTGAGCTCGGGAGAAGAAGCGGGGGGGGTATTGGGTGCGAAGCTGGTTTCGGTCTTTCCCGGAAATCCGGAAAAGGGGTTTCCCCTGATTTACGGGCTTTATCTCCTGTATGATCAGACGACGGGTTCTCCCCTTGCCCTGATAGATGGTATTTACTTGACCGGGGTTCGCACGGGTGCGGCTTCGGCGGTGGCAACGAAATACCTCTCCCGGAAGGATTCGAGGGCCTTGGGGATCATCGGAACGGGGGTTCAGGCGGGTTTCCAACTTATGGCGATCCTCACTGTCAGGGCGATTGAGGTATGCTATCTCTTCGATGGGATGGAGGATAGGGCCAGAAGGTTTGTCGAGGAATACTCGGATAAAGTGACGGTGAATCTGGAGGCCCTTTCATCCGCCGACGAAGTCGTCGGGAGATCGGATGTGGTGGTAACGGCGACGACCTCCCAGACACCCGTCTTTTCCGGTTCAAGCCTCAGGGATGGGACTCATCTAAACGTGATTGGGGCTTTTACCCCGGAGACACGGGAGGTGGATTCGGAGACCGTTAAAAAGGCTTGTCTTTTCGTCGATTCCTATGAGGGTGCGCTGAGTGAGGCGGGAGACCTCCTCATTCCGATGGAGGAGGGGGTCATCTCGCGGGAGGATATTCGGGCTGAGCTTTCGGAGGTCGTCACCGGCATAATGCCCGGCCGGACGACGGAGGACGAGATTACCCTTTTTAAGTCGGTAGGCTTTGCCATTGAGGATGCGGCAGTAGCACGATTGGCGTATGACAGGGCATTGGAAAGAGGCATTGGTACCGAGGTTGAGGTTTAAGAAAATTCCACGGGACATTTCTGATACCTCAATCAAAAGAGGTATAAAGCTTCAATTGCTGTGCCCTCGGAGAATGAGACGGCCTGAGATTATTTTCACGTATCCCCAAGCCCATGGAATGATCGCCTTTCTTTCTTTTTTATAAGAGTTTCTTTCTCGATTCCAGGATTTCCTTGCTTGTCTCACCATTTCCGCTGATTCGATAGGTCCACGGGTTCACGGCCAGGGGCCGAAATGCCGCGCCGTTCGAGGAGCGACCCCTCAAGCCGATAGAGGTTAACGAGGGCCTTGAGGTAATCCATGACCGCTCGTATTTCGGAGATCTGACTGACTACGAGATCCCGTTGAGCCGCCGCGACAAGCAACGTGGTTGATCTGCCGACTCGAAACTTTTCGGTCTCCGCCCGCAGCTTTTCCTCCTGGAACTTGCGGGCGGCTGCGGTGGCGGCT
>JAQYWG010000195.1:5020-5259 GCA_030145085.1 Thermodesulfobacteriota bacterium | reverse complement strand
AGCACGACAATCCGGTTCCGGGAATAGTGCATCGATATCCGGATCGGGTTCTTTTCCTGGTGACGAAATTCTGTTCCACGTATTGTCGGTATTGCACCCGATCGCGTCTGATAGGGAATGGTAACCATACTTTTTTTAATAAGGTTCAATGGGAGCGGGCTATTGCCTATATCGAATCCTCACCCATGGTCCGAGACGTCCTCATATCAGGCGGGGATCCATTGACCCTCTCAGACGAA